>DYHX01000106.1 GCA_020723925.1 Nitrospira japonica
GGCGTCTCGCCTGTCAAAGAGTGATTTATGATTAAAGAATCGCTCAATTTGGGTTTAAAAGGAGAGTAACAACAATGAATATCAGAGACATTTCATTAAAGTGGAAAATCGCAATTCCAGTATTAACAGGATTAATAGCCGGTGGTTTTATCTTAACCTATGCAGCAGGGAAAAAGGCTGAGGGGGTTATTATTGCCCAGGCAAAGACATCGGTCCTTCATGGCTATCGTGACACAGTATTAAACTCCCTTACCACTATGATGATAAGTGGGAATTTTAAAGAGGCTAAAGGGCCATTCCTTGAACAGATGAAACACATAGTTGACCTCAGGGTCATAAGGGCAGAAGCCCTTGATAAAGACTTCGGGAAGGGCGCTCATGATGAGTATCCAAAGGATGCCCTTGAGAAAGAGGTCATAGAAAAAGGCAAAGAGAAAGTCGTACTTGAGGGTGAATTCATTCGAGGAATATATCCTTATATAGCAAAGTCAGATTTTATGGGTAAAAACTGTCTTTCTTGCCATCAGGTAAGGGAAGGGGAGGTCCTGGGCGCTATAAGCATAAAGATGTCCATGGCCGGGGCCCTTTCAGGTGTTAAAGCTATGAGATTTATGCTTACCCTTTTTCAATTAGTGGGCATGTTAATCATGGCAGGCACTGTATTAACTGTTGTAAGGGTGATAAATATAAAGGGGATAACCGAGGCAGTGGAGCGGGTTTCTAATAAGGATCTGATGCTTGAAGATATTGCGATAGGCGCCAGAGATGAACTTGGCCTTATAAAGGAGACTCTTAAAAAAGCTGCAGCCCAATTAGGTGATGCCCTTGATATGGCGCTTTATTATTCCAACAGCACAATATCAGAGATGACCCAACTCGATATAGAGATAAGCAAGATTAAGCTCGCCATAAGTAAACAGACCCTTCAGACTGAGAGGATTGCCACAGCATCTGAGGAGATGTCCCAGACCATTATTGATATATCAAAGAATGCTGCCATAGCATCTGATGAGGCAAGGAATGCAGTCAAAGAGGCAGAAGGGGGCAGGAAGGTGATGGACACAACTGTGATGCGTGTGGACTCTGTAATGGATGCCACATCTGAGTTAAAGGGCTCAATTGAAACCCTTGGAGAAAGGATAAAGGAGGTTGGTGAAATCCTTGGTTTCATAAAGGATGTTGCAGACCAGACAAATCTCCTTGCGCTTAATGCAGCCATAGAGGCAGCAAGGGCTGGTGAGCAGGGAAGGGGGTTTGCTGTTGTTGCGGATGAGGTGAGGAAACTTGCAGAAAAGACCATGCGCTCTACAAAGGATATAGAGGAAAAACTCAATGGCATAAAACAGGAGTCTCTACGCACGACCTCAACAATGGGCAGGTCAGAGAAAGAGGTGGAAGAGGCAAGGAAGTTCATAGAAGGTCTTAAGAAAACCTTTGATACCATTGTCTCATCTGTGGAGAAGACAAGCGATGAGATTACTCGCATAGCTTCAGCAGTTGAGGAACAGTCAGCAGCATCAGAGGAGATAACTAAGAATGTTGAAAACACCCTCAAGGCTGCCAGGGATGTTGAGGGAGAGATGGAGCCTCTTATTGAACTTGAACTCAGGGCTTCAGCAAATCTGGAGAAGACAAGTGAACTTCTCCAGAGTTTTACCTTTTATCAGGGGACAAATAGTTTTCTTGAAAGGGTTAAGGCAGACCACAGGAAGTGGGTAAAGAGACTATACAGGATACATCTTGGACATGAGAAGATTTCTGCTAATGAGGTTGCGGATCATACATCCTGTAGATTAGGAAAATGGTATTACGGTGATGGTGGTTCAGGGTTCTCTCATCATCAGACATTCAAGGCCATAGAGCCACCCCACAAGGCCTTTCATGAAAAGGCAAAAGAGTGCGTTGAGAGGTATGACCGTGGAGACAGAGAGCACAGCCTTAAATTAATAGATGAGATAGAGAATATCTCTCATGAGATAGTAAGGCTTATAGATGAGCTAAAGGCGCAGGGTTCATCAAGTTAACGTATACTCAAATCCAGCGATAACTATAGGAGGCAGTTATGGATGCGTCGAAGGTTGCGGGGGAACTTTTGCAGCTTGTGACATTTAAACTCGGCAACGAGGAATATGCTGTGGACATTCTGAGGGTTCAGGAGATAAACCGTATGGTCGAGGTTACACAGGTTCCAAATTCTCATGTATTCGTAGAGGGGGTCATAAACCTCAGAGGCAGGGTTATCCCTGTAATAAACCTGAGAAAGAAGTTCGGGCTTAATACAAAGGAAGTGGACAACCAGTCGATGATAATGGTTGTAGATATCGATGGAGACACCATCGGGCTAATTGTAGATTCTGTTTCAGAAGTTCTCAGGCTCCCGTCCGACACTATTGAACCTCCACCACCACTTGTCACTGGCTCTAATTCAGATTATATAAGAGGGGTTGGCAAGATGGAGGACAGGCTTCTTATACTCCTTGACCTCAACAGGCTCCTCTCTGAAGAGATGAAGCTTGCAGCGTGACATAAAAAGGAGGTATATGGAGCACTATGTTATAGTGCTCCATGAATGGAAGTGAGAAGGAGAATTGGACGCATCAGAAGTCAAAAATGCCATTAATCGGTTAGATCATCTTTCGACTATCCCTGTCATTTTGAAGCGAATACTGGAAATAACCAATGACCCCTCCTCGTCTTCAATGGATCTCTACGAAGTTATTTCTCACGACCAGGCGATTGCAGAAAGAGTCATCAGGGTAGCTAACTCGCCATTCTTCGGACATTCTGGTGGGGTCAGTGACATAAAACAGGCGATTATGCTTCTTGGATACGACCATATTCGAACCCTTGCCATCAGCATGAGCGTGTTCGGGATGTTTTCAAAAAGAGACGATATCAATCTGAGAAATTTCTGGGCCCACAGCTATGAAGTCGCACTTATCTCTGCGCTGGTTGCAGAGATGGCAACGGGCATAAGCCCAAGGACTACTTTTCTGGCCGGACTCCTGCATGATACAGGCAGGCTTGTATTTTATAATCTATACCGTGACAAATATAAGGCGATACTGGGCACGGATGACCTGCTCGAAAAAGAGGTGTCCATCTTTGGCTGTGACCACGCCCTTGCAGGCAGCTGGCTCGCTGAGAAGGCACAACTTCCTCAGGAGCAGATACTCGCGATTAAATACCATCACGCCCCCTCTCAGGCTACTGAATTCAGAGATATAGTTTCTGTTGTCTCTCTATCAGATGCCCTCTCAAGGAGGTTCAGTCCAAAGATAGAGGACGATGGTATATGGACAGGGGACCATGATGCGATTCTCCTCGAACTATCACTCAGCAATGAGGATATCAAGGAGATCGGTGATAAACTTAATGCTGAGGATTTTGAGATAAAGAATTTTTTGGAATTAATATAAAGTCTTTCAAAGTGAGTAAGCGATTAAAGTTTTTATCTTTAAAAGCCGATAAAAATATAAGAATTTCTTGAATTTATAGAATTCAATGAACTCAGTAAATTCAATTATGCAAACATCTGAGTTGATTCTTAAAAGCTGCAATATCCCTGCAGTGCCCATGGTGGCTGTGAGGATACTCCGTCTTGTTGATGACCCCAAGACAGAAATAAATGACCTTCAAGATGCCATAATGTCAGACCAGGCCCTTGCAGCAAGGGTCATCAGGCTTGCAAATTCTGCATACTACGGCCTGCGTCGGGATATTGACACCATCTCAGAGGCAATAGTCATGATGGGGTTCGAAATTATTAAAAACCTCGCCCTTGCTGTATCCACAAGGGAGGTATATAAAAGCTTTGGACTCCTTGAGCAAAAGCTATGGGAGCACAGCATTGGCGTGTCTATTGCTGCAGGGCTCATAGCAAGGGGAGCAAATTTTCCAAAGGCTGAAGAGGCGATGGTGGCAGGACTTTTGCATGACATAGGCAAGGTGGTTATGAATAACAGCCAGCCACAGAGGTTTTCGCTGTTAACGCAGAGAGTTTACGGCGAGAGGGCGACATACTCCCGGAAAGAAAAAGAGATATTCGGTTTTGGCCACGCAGAGGTCGGAGGGTTACTTGCGCAGAAATGGGGATTCCCTGAAGCCCTCTGCGATGTGATAACAAGGCATCACTCTAACAACCCTGATGATGGTCTATTCGATGGAGAACCTTACAGGAGTGCTCTCTGTTATATTGTAGCTCTTGCAGATGCTCTCTGTGTGAGGCTGGGGGTTGGTTACAGAGGGCCTATGGCAGACCTCGACCTCATGGACTGGAAATGGAAAGAAATACTCGGAATAACCGATGACCGATTTTCTGAGATAGTGGAGACATTTAAACAGGCATATATACAGGAAAAATTGCTTTATCAGGTTTAACTCGGAGGGGAGAGATAGGTTATTCAGGTAGGCTTTGTCATGGCAATAGAGGCACTGAAGAAGATTTTTCAGATTCCAGTAATAAAGAAGGAGAGAGAGGTTAATTTTTCTCCACGTGGTCATAAGAGGCCAAAACCTCAAAAGAAAGACGAGAAGAAAGATACAGGTAAAATAGACATTAAGATTTGAGGTGTGAACATGCTAAAAAAGCTTTTAAGAACAGGACAGGCAGGGACAAAAGAGACCGCAAAGGAACTTTTAACGCTCGAGATCTCAGAGATCGGAGAGATAGCAGAGAAGCTGTTTACGAGACTTGATGAAAAGATAAACACTCTGAAATCTATCGAGGCGCTGGCAGATGAGAAGATAGGTATTCTTGAGAAACTCCTGTTAAGGGTGGAAAATATAAATCTGCCTGCTGACTATGGCACAGACTTCCGCCACCGTGAGATTGATGCCCTTGCAAAAAAGGGTCTGAAAGTTGACGAGATAGCCAGCATCCTTGACATGCCCAGGGGCGAGGTCGAGCTGATACTGAGCCTCAGCAGGTAGGACCTCGCGGCAAAACTTTACTCCGTAAGGAAATTTTTTCCTGTGTACTTTCCTCAGTTCTCGATCTCAATTCACCCCCACACCTATGCAGAGGTTGTGGGGGTTCACGTATCACGCATCACGGTCTTTTGGCCGAAAAATAGATATAGGAAAGGCTGTCTCATGACAAGCGAACATGTTCGCTTGCTCTT
>DYHX01000029.1 GCA_020723925.1 Nitrospira japonica
CACCCTCTTTTTTTATACTTCAAGATTTTACACAGAAAAGTTTACGCTACCGACTGCTGAAAAAGAAGTCAAGCAGTCGCGTAGTCCATTAGTCGATTAGCTCGCAAGACCGCAATGAAATAAATTATCCAGTTAAAGATTTTTAAATAAACTTTTGGCTATCTCCATGAGGCCGAATATCTTCCTATATGATTTAAATCATAGTAATGTATGGTTTCTTTTTATGATAATTCTCCCACAAGCCAGGCATTACCTGGGAACTTTTCAGGAGGTGTGTATGAGTAATAAAGCCGCAAGAAATCTCTTTGTTTTTGGCAGTCTCTTTTTCTTCGCTATCCTGGTTATTCTCACCTTCGATACGCTCGGGAAAGTAGACAAGAGGGCGCCTGAGATAACAGCAGCGGTAAATGCAGGGAAAATGGTATGGCACAAATACGATTGTATTGGCTGCCATACAATTCTTGGGAATGGTTCCTATTTCGCCCCCGACATGACAAAGGCTGTTGAGAGAAAACCCAAGGAATATCTTAAAAGGTTTCTTATGGAGCCGAAAGCAGTAAATCCTAGGGCCACGATGCCTAAGCTCGGAATGAATGCAGAAGAGGCTGAGAACCTACTTGCCTTTCTCGACTGGATATCAAAGGTTGACACCAATGACTGGCCACCAAAGCCGATACTGGCAGTAGCCACAAAGGCAGAGACTCCTGGGCAGGTTGTATATCAGAAGTATAATTGCGCTTCCTGCCACTCTATAAGAGGCATTGGAGGCACTACGGCTCCTGACCTGACAAAAGCGGGATCGAAATATAATGCTGCCTGGCATATGGCACATTTCAGGGATCCTCAGAGCGTGGTCAAGAACTCTGTAATGCCAAGCTTTGGACATCTGAGCGAACAGGAATTAAAAGACCTTACAGATTATATGTTAACCCTGAAATAGGATGGAGGTTATAAAATGAAATACGAAAGTCAGAAGATAGCACAGTATTTCTTTTCTGCTGCAGTGGTTCTGTTTCTGGTCCAGGTGCTGGTAGGCACTATAGCAGCTCTTCAGTTTATCTGGCCGGACTTTTTCATACTCAATTTTAATACCATAAGGACACTGCATATAAACGCCCTTGTGGTCTGGTTGTTGTTAGGTTTGATGGGAGCTACATACTATGTCGTCCCTGAGGAATCTGAGAGCGAACTCTGGAGCATCCCCCTCGCAAAATTCCAGTTCTGGGCAACAGCAGTAACCGTGACTTTAGTTGTGCTCGGTTACATCTGGATGGGTATAAACCCTCAGGCAAACATTCAGGTACTCGGCACAAACCTCCTCAATGAAGGCAGGGAATATATCGAGGCGCCCAGGTGGGCAGATTATCTCATAGTTGTCTCTGTGCTCCTTTTCCTCTTCAACAATTTTATGACAATGCTGAAGACAAAGAAATGGTCAGGGATCCAGGGCACTCTCCTTGGAGGTCTCACATTCCTGGCCCTTATGTATCTGCCAGGGATGTTTTACACACAGAGCATGGTAAAAGACCAGTTCTGGTGGTGGTGGGTGGTTCACCTCTGGGTTGAGGGTTCCTGGGAAGTCATTGCAGCAGCACTCCTTGCATTCATGCTGATGAAGATCACAGGTGCAAAGAGAGAGGTTCTTGAAAAATGGATGTATATAGAGGTCGGACTTGTCCTTTTCACAGGCATTCTCGGGATAGGTCATCACTACTACTGGATCGGAACGCCGAGCTACTGGCTCTGGGTTGGTGGAATATTCAGTTCACTCGAACCTATCCCGCTCCTGCTAATGGTATGGGATGCTTTCAGAACGACGCGGGAGACAAGGAATGTTCAGAACAAGGTCGGCCTGTTTTACACCGTTGCTCATGCAATATTCAACTTTGTTGGTGCAGGTCTCTGGGGAGTAATTCACACACTTCCACAGGTTAACAAGTGGACACACGGCACCCAGATAACAACAGCACATGGCCATTTAGCCTTTTACGGCGCCTACGTGCTTCTTATTCTTGCTATGATATATGTCACCCTGCCTTCAATCAGGGGTGTAAAGGAATTCAACCAGTCGAGGGGTTACCATGCCTTCTGGTGGATGACCATATCTATGGTATTTATCGTGATGACTATAACAGGTGCGGGAATGGTTCAGACCTATATGGAGAGACTCATGGGTCTTGACTATGTGTCGGTCAAGGCAACCTACAATTTGTGGTTCTGGATATTCAGGGCGATATTTGGAGTAGGTTTCCTTGTAGGTGTTGGCATATTCGTTAAAGACTACTTCAAGATCGGCAAGGAACCTGTTGCTGCTGTGAGCACCGCAACTCAAAGGGCCAGTGCATAGGATTTGATAGCTAAAGGAGCTAAAGGCTTAGTCCTTTAGCTCCTGAAAATTCCACCTTCATATCTTTCCGATTTCTTACGCGTCCAGGATCTATATGCACAAATTCAGAATATTTCCCTACGCCAACAGCTATGGCTTTAAAAACTCCTTCATGGAATCATAATGTAAGAGCCTCCGCAATGCCTGATTTTTCTTTAACTATTGTATCTACTTTATTCCAATCCACTTTATCAACAACCCCTAACTTCTCGATAAGGTTTTTTGCCTCATTCCTTAAATCCTTGACCTTCCCGTAAATATCTCTATGTACCTCAAGAAAGACCCTGCCATCTGATATGGCGACCTTGACAGGCTTATATATTAACTCTCCAGGGGTGTTTATCTCACCCTCCTCAAAAAACTTCTCCATATTTTCAGGCAGAACCCTGATACAACCATGGCTTCTGAACTGATAAACAGATGTTGGCCAGATGGTCTCATGTATCACAATTCCAGGTATCGAGGTTTTTATAGTATATCTTCCTAAAGGGTTATCAGGGCCGGGCGGTACAATGGTCATAACAGGCTTGCCCTCCATCTCCATCTTCCGCTGCATGGATTCAGGCACATACCATGTGGGATTTTTTTGCTTGTTTATAACTGTGAACCTTCCTACAGGCGTTCTCCAGCGTGTCATTCCCCTCCATGACGGCATCCCAAGCCCCACAGGAAAAGCTCTCTCAAGCCTGCCTTTTTTAAAAAAATAAAGCATCCTGTCAGGGATGTTGATTATTATGCCATTATCCACTATTTGGGGAACTATCTTTCTTGTAGTCACCCTGAGCTCCTGTCCAATCTTTAGAGGTTTCTTAATATCAATGTTATTATCTCTGATTATATTTTTCCTATTAACTCCTAACTTTGAACCGATAAGTTCAATGCTGTCGCCCTTTTCAACAACATAAACAGTCTCTCCGCCAATAATCATATCAGCAGCTGAGGCAGATGGGATCAGAATCGTAATAACTAACACAAAAAATTTCTTCACATTTTTCCCCTATATCTATTTTTGGGTAAAATGACCATGTTGTCAAATGGGGCTAAGATAGCTAATATATGCAGTAGAGAGACAGAGCCGTGACAGAAAAAGAGGTGCACATTGAGATTGATTCCCTGAAGGCCGAGATAAAGAGGCTCAGGAAGTCTCTTACAGAACTTACCCCCTCCTTAGATGTCTTGCTCAGGCGCCGGGGCTTCAGGGTATACAAGAAAGAGCCTTCTGAAGACCTCTTGCTGCCAAAAGAAAAATTCAGAGACGGTTTCTATGAGATGATGAAGAAGTATTCATTCAGGCTTTTCCTCAGAGATAGCATAAAACATCAGGAATCCTTTACAGTCGAAATGCTCACGAGATATGCAACAGCAGATGTGACAGGGGAGTATGTAGATTATTTGCTGGAGATAGGACTCGCGGAGAAGAATGGTAGCAGATATCGTCTTGTAAAAAGACCGATAAAGAGCTTTGGTGAAACCCTTGAATGGTTCCTTGCAGAGATATTTATGAGGGAGTTCGCTGCAGAGGCCACATGGGGAGTGAAATTTAAGAGGCCGAGGGTTGGCGGTGACTATGACCTGATTGCAAAGGTTGATGGGTCAATCCTTTACATGGAGGTAAAGTCATCTCCTCCAAAACAGATTTATGCAAATGAGATTACAGCCTTCTTTGAGAGGGTCTTTGACCTCTCGCCTGAGGTTGCAGTCTTTTTCATGGATACAGAACTGAGGATGAAGGATAAGATTGTGCCCATGTTTGAGGAGGAATTAAAGAAGAGGTTTTCAGAACCACCACAGGTTTTGAGGATGGAAAAAGAACTCTTCCAGATGCTGGATAGAATCTTTATAATAAATGCAAAAGACAGTATTGTGAACAATATAGAGAAGGTGCTGAGCTGGTATTTCAGGAGGAGTCAATGAGTTCAAAAAAAGACATATGTATTGTATGTGCATGGAGGGCAACCTGCCAGAAGAAGTTCTCTATTTCAGGCAAAGATCTTCATTGTCCGGATTTTGTGAGGGATTTGACCATTAAAGAAGAGGAGAAAAAACCAGAGGAAAAGAAGGGCTGAGATATTCAGGGCAATCTCCTATAGCATGGCGATCGCCGTTCCAATGAAGATTGCAAAATGAAAAATGCAAAATTAAAAACCTCCTTAATAGGCTATAGCATTCTATCTATTTTTCTTATAGTCACCGCCTATTTATACTTCCACACGAAGAGAAGCGCAGAGACGCAGGTAACTGACAGAAGCAATTTTGAAAACGGCATCATAAACAGCAGACCCGATATAAAGTTAACCTTGCCCAGGAACCCTGAGACCCTGTTGCCGATCATTAAGGATACAGAAGGCCAGACACAGGAAAAGTCTTCGGATGAAAAAGATGGCCTTGAGCACAGGGCGGTCGAGAGTTTCAAAAGGGGAGACTACAGAGGTGCAGTAGAGCTTCTCACAGAACTCTCCAAGAAAGAGCCGAGAGCATTCATAGGACTTGGCCTTTCATATTATAGCCTCGGCAACTATGAGAGGGCTCTGGATTCCCTTGAAGAAGGGCTGAGATATGGAGAGGAATTCATAGCAAGGAAACTCCTTGCATTCATATACTACAAGAAAAATGACATCGACAAAAGCTTATATAATGCCGAAAAAGGACTGTCAAGGCAGAACGATCCGGAGCTTTCAGCCCTATATAAGAAACTTTCTAAGGAGAAGATGGCACAGGGCAATTTCATAAAAGAGGGCACACTGCATTTCTCTCTGTTCTATGATGGATATGAACACAGAGAGCTTGGCAGAAAGGTGCTCAATATTCTTGAAGACGCTTACAGCACAATAGGCAGAGCTATGAATTACTTCCCTTCAGAGTCGGTAACAGTTATACTCTATGCAGAGAAGAATTTTTATGATATAACCATGAAGCCAGAGTGGACAGGGGGGCTTTATGATGGGAAGATCAGGGTTCCGATAAAAGGGGCTGAGGGTAAGGAAGAGATGCTAAGGAGGGTGCTTTTTCATGAATATACCCATGCACTTGTACGTTCCATAACAGCGAGATGCCCGTTATGGATTAATGAGGGGCTGGCAGAGTATTTTTCCGGAGGACACGCAAGTAAGATAGGCCAGGTGCTCCCCCTGCGGTCTCTCGAGAAATCTTTCTCAGGACTTCAGAAAGATAAGGTAATAGTTGCATACAGGGAGAGCTATTCTGCTGTTGCATATCTGATAGACAGATACGGCCTCTTCAGGGTGAAGGAACTCCTTTTTTCTTTTTCGGAAGGCAAAGACATTAACCAGGCCTTTAAGGATGTCTTCTATATAAGTTATGATGAGTTTATCTCTGAGTGGGGGAAGGGTTGATATACGGAAAGTTTTTTGGGTTCAGAGAAGAGCCATTCGGCGTAACGCCAGACCCCAAATTTCTCTGTTTGACCAGGAGGCATGAGGAGGCTATTGCATACCTGCGTTTCGGGATATCAGAGAATAAAGGGTTCGTGATGCTCACAGGAGAGGTGGGGGCAGGAAAGACAACATTGATAAGATATTTCCTGAATAATATCGGGTCCGACACACATACATCTCTGATACTTAACCCGATGTTTGAGCCGCTTGAGCTCCTCAAACTCATAAATCATGATTTTGGTATAGCCTGTGAGGGCTCTTCGTATAAAGACCTCCTCGATGCCCTGAATAACTTTCTGCTTGAATGTTTCTCAAGGGATGAAAAGGCAGTGCTTATAATAGATGAGGCACAGGGGCTGAGCTTTGAATGCCTTGAGTTTATGCGGCTTCTCTCGAATCTTGAGACAAATACAAAGAAGCTGCTTCAGGTGGTTCTCGTTGGCCAGCCTGAACTGGCGAGGATTGTTGAAAGCGAAAGGCTTAAGCAACTTAACCAGCGGATTGCTGTCAGATACCATCTGGAATTCATGGATTTAAGTGACACGATCAAGTATATAAATCATAGACTGAAGGTGGCAGGTTCAGGCACGGTATCCTTCCCTGATAGAAGTATAAGGCTTATTCAAAGATTCAGCCACGGGTGCCCCCGTCTTATTAACCTCGCCTGCGACAGAACCTTCCTGCTCTCATATTCGAAAGGCAAGGCGAAGATAACCACAGGCATGGTGAGGAAGGCTCTCAGGGAGCTTGGCCCTGCCTCAGGGGGAAACAGGAGACGCCTTCTGAAGCCAGCGATTATCGGCCTCGGAGCATTATCAATATCTCTCGTTCTCCTCATGATGATATACGGCGGTATATTTAAAGAATACAATTTTCTCAGGATGGTCAAGGTTGTAAAAGAAGTTAAGAACGAGTCTGAGTTCTTTCTCGATGGTGGAATATACAGGGTCTCAAAACCTGAACTTAGTGAGGCAGCATGCATATTGAACCTCCTGAGCATATGGGGCGAGAAAGACATAGGGCATATCTCAGGCGCAAATAGCGAGATTGGAAAGAGGGGATTCTTTCTGTATAAATATTATGACAAGCTGGATAAGATAATAAAATTTGATATGCCTGGCATCCTCGGTATAAAGGATGGTGAAAGGATGAGGTGGGTTGTCCTGAGGTGGGTTATCGGAGAGGATGCAATGCTCATAGACCCTCTCGATGGGAAGAAGATAGTGCCATTGAAGGGATTTAAAGATGCAGTTATGCAGGTTAACGTCCTCTGGAAAAATAAGTACAATGGTGGCGACCGAATCATAAGGTTACAAGCAGAGCTTAAGAGGCGCGGCTTATACAATTACCCGATAACAGGGATATTAGAGCTCAATACAACAAATGCCTTGATTAAATTCCAGGAAAGGGAGGGGATTGCAAAGACTGGACTGCTTGATGACGAAACAGCGATTATTCTTTCAAGGGATGCGAATGTCCCAAAGTTAATTCTCCATTAATACTCATCAAAATAAGGAGGGACTGAATGAATCTTATAAGACTGAGAGATATGCTTTCTATTAGTGAAGGGCTATTAGAGTTAAAGGAGAAAGCTGGATTAAGGGAGATTATGGATGAGCTGATATATGAGGCAGTATTTACAGGCAGCGATGAAAAGAGAAAGGCACTGTTCATATTGATAAAAGAGGCATCAAAGGCTGCAGGTGCTGTGCCAGCATCAATCCAGGGCTTATACGAGGAGATGGGTGAAGAGTATCCAGGATTTACAGTGCCTGCAATAAATATAAGGGGGCTCACCTATGATGTTGCGCGGGCAGTATTCAGGAAGGCGATGCAGATGGATGTCGGCCCGTTTATATTTGAGATTGCACGTTCAGAGATAGGCTACACAAAACAGAGGCCAATTGAGTATGCAGCGGTTGTGCTTGCTGCTGCGGTTAAAGAGGGATACACAGGCCCTGTCTTTATCCAGGGAGATCACTTTCAGCTTGTGAGAAAGAACTATCTATCCGACCCGACGGCAGAGACAGATTATGTGAGGGGACTGATCAAAGAAGCGATAGATGCAGAGTTCTACAATATAGATATTGACTCTTCAACTCTTGTTGACCTCGAGAGACCTGACACAATGGAACAGCAGAGGCCAAATTTTGAGAAGACAGCAGAGCTTGCTACATTCATCAGGGAGATTCAGCCTTCTGGAGTGGATGTATCAATCGGCGGAGAGATAGGTGAGATAGGCGGGAAAAATAGTACACCTGAGGAGCTCAGGGCATATCTTGATGGTTTTAATAATACATTCAAGGCAGGAAAGGGCTTAAGCAAGTTGAGCGTCCAGACTGGCACAAGCCATGGAGGCGTTGTCCTGCCTGATGGAAGTCTTGCTAAGGTCAAGATAGACTTTGACACGCTCAGAATCCTCTCTGACCTCGCAAGGAAAGAGTATGGCCTTTCAGGCGCTGTGCAGCATGGTGCATCAACACTGCCTGAGGAGGCATTCAACATGTTCCCTGAGACAGGCACATCAGAGGTTCATCTTGCAACAGGATTCCAGAACATAATCTATGACAGCAAGAGCCTCCCATCAGAATTCAGGGGTGAGGTGTATGCCTTTATAAAGCAGGAGTATGTAAAGGAATGGAAAGAAGGCCAGACAGAGGAGCAGTTCATATACAGCACAAGGAAGAAAGGATTCGGCCCGCTAAAGAAGAAGTGGTGGGGTTTGCCTGATGATGTTAAAGAGCCAATAATAAAGGAACTTGAGGAGAGGTTCTCTCTTCTTTTTGATAAATTGAAGGTTAGTAATACAACCGATATTGTTAAGAGCACTGTCAGACCTGTGATTGTGAGAAAAGAGGTTCCTGAGATTCTGAGGAAAGAACTGTGAAAGAGGTTCTGGCAATAGTTGTTGGTGGTGGCCCTGCGCCTGGGGTTAATGGTGTTATAAGCGCAGCAACCATAGAGGCCATAAATGAGGGCAAAGAGATTATTGGTGTAAAAGGTGGATTTAAGAGCCTTTTTGGAGGCGATAGAAAAAGTATAATCCCCCTCACAATCGACGATGTATCGAGAATTCATACAGCTGGCGGCTCAATCCTCGGTACATCAAGACAGTACCCTGACAAGGCGAAGGAAAGGTTCAGGGTATTAATGAGAACTTTAAGGGCGATGAAAGTGCGGTATCTCATTACTATAGGTGGTGATGGCACTGCATATATGGCAAGATGGATAGAGAAAGAGGCTAAGGGCTCTATCTCTATAGTCCATGTTCCAAAGACGATAGACAATGACCTTCCCCTTCCAGGTGGAATGCCAACTTTTGGATACGAGACTGCACGGCACTGGGGTGTTGAACTCGTAAAAAATCTCATGGGCGATGCAAAGACCATGGGACGGTGGTACTTCGTAACGACCATGGGAAGGAATGTGGGCCATCTTGCCCTTGGAATAGGAAAGGCATCAGGTGCTACAATAACCCTTATTCCAGAGGAGTTCCCGGGAAAAAAGCTTCACTTCAGGAAAGTTGCAGACATCATTGAGGGCTCTATATTAAAAAGACTATCTATGGGCAAAAACCATGGCGTTGCAGTGCTGGCTGAAGGCATTGCTGATAAGTTAGATATTCGTGAGCTCTCCAGGTATGAACAGATAGAAAAGGATGAGACAGGAAGGGTGAGACTCTCTGAGATTCAGCTTGGAAGGATACTGAAAACTTTTGTTAAGGACAGCCTTGCATCAAGAGGCATAGAGGTTACAATTGTTGACAAAAATATCGGCTATGAACTCAGGGCTGCAGATCCAATACCTTTTGACATCGAATATACAAGAAACCTGGGCTATGGAGCGGTGAAGTTCCTTTCAAAAGGGGGCACTGGAGCGATGATCGCCTTTTATGAGGGGAAGTTGATGTCTGTGCCTTTTGCTGATATGTTCGACCCTGCAACTGGAAAGATGAAGATAAGAAATGTTGACATAAACTCTGAGATTTATGAAGTTGGAAGGAAATATATGATAAGGCTTGAAAAGGAAGACTTCTCAGGACAGAACCTCAGAAGACTTGCAAAGAGTGCGAGGATGACGGTTAAGGAATTCAAAGATAGATTTGGCTATCTGTTAGAAAGTTCCTCTACCGTCTGCTAACCCGCATTATAGATTTTATTATTCTGGCTTGAACCGGCTTTCTAGTTTCTTCATGAGCTGCGGCATGGTTGTATATTCCATAACATCAAGACCAAGCCTGTGTGGTTCGAATGGGCCATGATGCCTCATATAGTTTGCAATCTCGTTTGCCTTCTTCCTTGCTTCATCAAAGGATGGGTCATCGAAGAGGTCCCGTGGTCCTATGAGCTTCCCATGGCAGAGCTGGAATCCGGCTGCAATCACCCTTGGAGGGCCATCAAACCTTGAAGGGTTTGCCTCATAAAAGGGCACAGGCATTAAAGGTCCGTGATGAGAGCCCCTCATCCATCCTTCTACCAGATGCGGGAAGGCAAAAGGCTCAAGTATTTCCCCAACAGCAGGGAGACCTGACTGGGATCTTACGATAAGGACAGGGTCATCTTTTCCGACATAGCGCCCTGCGATCTCACTTAATTTCTGTGTAGAAGCTGCCGCTGCTATCTCCCCGTCTTTTCTATAAACAGCCCTTATCATGAATCTGCCCATCGCTCCGATGAACATAAGAAGGTCATAGGCTTCTTCAGGGCAGGAAAGGGTTATCTTCCGATGTCCATGAACATCCAGAACCTCGAATACAAAACCTTCATGCATTGTTGGATCTATTACAAGGCCAGCAGTGTTGAATGGGTCGGCAAACATCCTGTAAAGCGGAAGATTCCATGCCCCTGGCGAGGTCTTGTCAGCCATGAACACGATTATGGGCTCGCTCTTCCTTTCCTCAAACTCCATCTCAGCAACCCCAGGCCCAAGGCCCTTAACAGTTCCTGTAAAGGCATCCTTAAGGATATCCTGGCCAGCACCATAGAGTTTGAGATCCTTAGCCACTTCTGTGCATGCCAGGAAGGTATCCCATGCGAGTTTGTGTATGTCTTCATTATCGGTTCCATGTTTGTGGGTCATGATAAGTTCGAGGTCGTCGCCGCATCTTGTAACATGGAAATCCACCATATGCCCTTTTTCAAGAGCGTTAGATAATTTTTCCTTTGCTGTTTCGAGTAAGTCAGAATGGATACTCGAATGACCCACATACCCCCCAACATCAGCCTTAATAACACTTATAGTTATTCTGTCAGACATGGTGCCCTCCTTATAGGTAAAGAATATCATTCCTGAGCACTTTGTTCAAACGGTATCGCCTCATCAATCAACATCACAGGGATACCATCTTTTATCCTGTAGAGCAGCCTGCATCTTTCGCAGATCAGGCCATCTCCTTTCTCTGTCAGTATAAGGTCGCCTTTGCATTTCGGGCAGGCGAGGATATCGAGAAGGTCTTTGCTTATTGACATGTTCCCTCCTTTCCTGAATATATTGCGCCCAAACTAAAAATCGTTTAATTAAGCTAATTCTATGATACAATTTCTTTATGCCGCATGTGAAGGTCGGGTGCAGTGGTTTCCTATATGATCACTGGAAGGAAAAATTTTACCCGGAGGAATTGCCGAGGAGGCGATGGCTTGAATACTATTGTACAAAATTGTCAACTGTTGAGCTGAATGTCACCTTCTACAGGCTTCCGGAGAAAGAGACATTCTCCAAGTGGTATAGCGAAACCCCTGAACGATTCACCTTCTCCCTGAAAGGCAGCAGGTTCATAACACATATAAAAAAACTGAAGTATCCTGTTGAACCCATGGACGCATTCTTCACGCGGGCAGATGTCCTGAAAGAAAAGCTTGGCGTTGTGCTCTGGCAGCTACCGCCCAATTTCAAGGCAGACATAGAGAGGCTGAGGGAGTTCCTTGAGGCACTCAAGCCACATAAGGTAAGAAACACCTTCGAGTTCAGAGATAGCAGCTGGATAAATAAGAAGGTAATATCTCTGCTTGAAAAAGAGGATGCGAGCCTCTGCATGGCCGACTGGCCTGAATTCCTGAATGACCTACCAATTACAGCCGATTTCGTCTATATGAGAAGACACGGTGCGGGTGGAGGGTATGCCTCATGCTACAGCACAGAGCAGCTCAAGGCCGATGCAAAGAGGATAAAGAGGTACATGAGGCAGGGCATGGATGTTTTTATATATTTCAACAATGACGCCTTTGGCTATGCACCAAGGAATGCGATGGAACTGACAGGGATACTCAAAAAATGAAATGAAACATTCATGCCGACAAGTCGGCACAAAGCCTGCTCCTGACAGGCTCAGGAGGAGAATGAAAATTACCCCTCCCTCAAGGGGGGAGGGTGGCACTACAAAATCTCCGTGTCTCAGTGGTTAATTAAGGGGTCATTTTGAGTGAAAAACCAGGAGATCGCAAGAATTTTCAATGAGATCGCTGACCTCCTTGAGATAAAGGGAGAAAACCCCTTCAGGATAAGGGCATACAGGAGGGCCGCACAGAACATAGAGGGGTTTCCAAAGGATGTGGCAGAGGCCCCCACAGAAGAGCTTCTAACTATCCCTGGAATCGGGCAGGACCTTGCCGGCAAAATAGAGGAATACATAAAGACAGGCAGGATTAAGGCATATGAGGAGCTAAAAGAAGAGGTGCCTGAAGGTCTTGTTGTGCTTCTTTCAGTGCCGAGCCTTGGCCCAAAGACTGCGAGGCTTCTCTTTGATAAGCTCAAGGTAAAGGATATAGATGACCTTGAGCGCCTTGCGAGGGAGCATAGATTAGTAGGGCTTCCAGGGATAAAGGAAAAGACAGAGGAAAATATATTAAAGGGCATAGAGATGCTGAAGAGGGGGAAAGAACGTCAGCCCCTCGGAAGGGTTCTGCCAGTTGCAAACGATATCCTTGAACACCTGAAGGAAAAGTCTCCTGTTAAGCAGATAAGCCTTGCAGGAAGTCTCCGCAGGTGGAAGGACACCATAAAGGACATCGACATCCTTGCAACATCAACAAAACCAAAAGAGGTGATGAAGGCATTTGTGCATCTCCCACATGTAAAGGAAGTCCTGATGCAGGGCCCGACCAAATCGAGTGTGGTAACAGAAGAAGGCCTGCAGGTTGACCTCAGGGTTGTTGAGGATGATTCCTTTGGAGCAGCCCTATGTTATTTCACAGGCAGCAAGGCCCACAACATAAGGCTCAGGGAGATGGCTCTGAAGGCAGGACTTAAAATAAATGAGTATGGAATCTTCAGGGAGAAGGACGAGAAGAAACTCGGGGGTAAAGATGAGAATGACGTATATAGGATTCTCAGACTCCCCTACATTCCACCTGAACTGAGAGAGGATACAGGCGAGATAGAAGCTGCATTAGAGGGGAGGCTACCGAGGCTCTTAGAGATGAAGGATATAAAGGGGGACCTCCATATCCACAGCAAATGGAGTGATGGCAGCCACACATTCGATGAACTTGTTGCTGCTGCAAAGGCAAGGGGCTACAGATATATAGCGATAACAGATCACTCAAAGGGCCTGGGCATTGCGAGGGGGCTGAGCGAAGAAAAACTAATGGATGAGAAGAGAGAGATAGAGGCAATAAACAAGAAACTGCGCGGATTCACGCTGATTGCAGGAGTTGAGGTTGATATAAGGAGTGATGGCACAATGGATTTCTCTGATGAAGCTCTGAAAGAGGTCGATTTTGTAGTTGCATCAATACATTCTGGATTCAGGCAGAATAGGGAACAGCTTACAAAGAGGCTTGTTGCAGCCATAAAAAACCCCTATGTTTCTGTAATTGCCCATCCCACTGGAAGGCTGATAGGAGAAAGGGACGCCTATGATGTTGATATTGACCACATTCTGAAGGTGGCAAAGGAGACTGGTACTGCCATCGAGATAAATGCATACCCCTTAAGACTTGACCTGAATGACATTTATGCAAAGAGGGCAAAGGAGCTCGGAATTCCAATAGCCATTGGTACTGACGCCCACATAATCAGCCAGTTTAACTATATGGTCTATGGTGTTTCTATAGCAAGAAGGGGATGGCTGGAGAAGTCAGATGTTCTTAATACCCTTGATGCTGATATGCTGCTCAAAATTTTCAAGATGAAGGCTAAACAGGTATAATTATTGCTTTAAAATTTATTCAGGGAAGCAAATTTTTGACAATTTCTGGCTGTTTTAAGATAATTGAATCAAAAGGGGGAAGAATGGGCAAAGAAATACTGATCTATGAGAAAGAGCCTGACGCTCTAAAATTTCTCAAAGCCTTTTTTAAGGGGCGAAAAGAGTACACCCCTCATTTTATAAATGATGAAGTTTCTCTCATGAGCGAGTTAAAGTTAAAAAAACCATCAGCACTGATAGTCGGAATGACCGCTGGCATCAGGGAGATCAAAACGTCACATAGAGGGTGTCCTGTGATTGCTGTTGTCTCGGGCAATGTCAGGAGGGGACTCGCAAAGGTTACAAGAAACGGTATTGACTCTTATATACTTCATCCCTTTTATGAAAAAGACCTTGAACTCAAGCTCAAGAACGCCATATCTGAGTGGAATATGATAGAACACTTCACAAAAGAAAAAAAAGAACTGGAGACCATAATCGACCTGACATATCTTGTCTCTTCAACGCTTGATCCCAGGGAGATTCTGTACCTTATCGTAAAAAAGATAGCAGATCTAATTCATGTTACGAGGTGTTCTATCATAAGGATAGACGGGAAGGAGAGGTATGCGCATGTTGTTGCCACTTTCGAGGATCCTTTGATAAGAGATATGAAGCTCGACCTCAGAAAGTATCCTGAGATAAAGAAGGCACTGACCTCAAAGAGGCCTGTTATTATAGAGGATATAAAAACAGACCCTATAATGTATAAGGTCAGGGATGCACTCTTCCCGCTTGGGATACGCTCCATATTGGTTATACCAATAATATTCCGCGAAGAGGTCATCGGGACACTCTTTCTCAGAACAGCTAAATCGAGCAATGCATTCACAGATGGAGAGATAAAGCTCTGTAATGCTATTGCTAACGCATCTGCCAATGCCCTGCATAATGCATTCCTATTTGAGAAGATTGTGGGAGAGAAGAGAAAGCTCGAGAAGCTTGCAATAACAGACTTCCTTACAGGTATTTATAACATAAGATATTTCTATCACAGGCTTGGGGAGGAGTTCAGCAGGTCACAGAGATACAATGTTGCCCTAAGCTGTATTATGTTCGATATCGACTATTTTAAAAAGATAAATGATACATATGGTCACAGGGTTGGAGATATGGTCCTCAGGGAATTCGCCCAGTTTGTAAGAAGACATACGAGGAAAAGCGATGTATTTGCAAGGTACGGCGGTGAAGAGTTTATACTGCTGCTGCCCCAGACCCCCCTTATAGGTGCTATAGCCGAGGCCGAAAGGCTGAGAAGAGCTCTCAAAGAATACAATTTTAAGGCACTGAATGAAGAGAAGGGAATTACTGTAAGTATCGGGATAGCCCTTTGTCCGGATGAAGAGATAAAGACACAGGATGACCTTATCTCATGTGCAGACAGTGCCCTCTTCACCGCAAAAAATAAGGGAAGAGACCAGACGATAATCCACTCAACAGTCAGAAATAGTTTGCATCTTCAAAGCATTAGCTGCTAAAAATAGAGTGTGGATATAATAACTTCCCACATAAATGCAGACTTTGACTCCCTTGCGTCAATGATCGCTGCGAAAAAGCTGTATCTTGATGCTGAGATTGTCTTTCCGGGTTCACAGGAGAAAAAACTCAGAGATTTCATTGATTCATTCCACCCTACAGCCATAAAACGGGTTAAAGACATTGACCTCTCAATGGTAGATAGGCTGATAATAGTTGATACAAAGACGCCAGACAGGATAGGCCCATTCTCTGAATTATTATCAAGGCCAGGGGTAAAAATACATATATATGACCACCACCCTTTCACAGCGAGCGACATACACGGTGAGGTCGAGATTATTGAAGAAGTCGGTGCTACAGCAACTATATTTACTGAGATACTGAAAACAAGAAAGCTTCATCCTACGCCAATAGAGGCAACAATCCTCTGCCTCGGCATATACGAAGAGACCGGTTCTCTGCTCTTCCCATCAACAACAGAGAGGGATATGCTTGCGGTGGCGTATCTTATTAAAAGGGGTGCAAATCTGAATATAGTCTCAACTTTCATAAAGATGGAACTCAGCAGGGATGAGCTTGACCTTTTGAATGAGCTTGTTCAATCATCGAGGGAGATAATTATTCACGGCATAAGGATAAAAACAGCAAAGGCGTCGAGAGAGAGCTATTTCGGGGATGCAGCGCACCTTGCCCACAGGATGATGGATATGGAGGAGATGGATGCCCTGATAATAATGTTGAGCATGGAGGGCAAGATACTCATGGTTGCAAGAAGCAGAGTGCCTGAACTTGATGTTGCTGAGGTGATGAGGAGTTTCGGCGGTGGAGGTCATCCCACTGCTGCATCAGCAACAGTAAAGGAGGCATCTCTGGAGGTTATAGAAGAGAGGCTCACAAAAATATTATGGTCATCTGTAAGGCCAGGCAAGGTTGCAAAGGATGTAATGACAAGCCCTGTTATAAGCATCAGGTGGAACAACACAGTTAAAGAGGTGGAGGCAATGATGACGAGATATGGGGTCAATGTGCTTCCTGTAATTAAAGATGGCAGGTATACAGGGATTATTTCGAGGGAGATAGTGGAGAAGGCCCTATTCCATGGGTTGGGCAAGAGCAGGGCTATAGATTTCTCAACAACAGATGCGACCACAGTTAAACCAGATACTCCGATCAGGGAGATAGAGGTGATGATGATTGAGCAGAACCAGCGGTTCATGCCTGTGATAGAGGATGGGATGATTGTGGGTGCAATAACAAGGACAGACCTTCTGAGGACACTTTACGAAGAGTTTCTGAGGAGGAGCAGGATAGAAAAGATCGCTATCAAAGAAAGGCCATCCATTGGGAGGAGTCTTGCTACATCGCTGAAAGAGAGATTTCCATCTGGTATATATGACATCCTGAGGCTTGCAGGAGAGGTTGCTGATAGGCTCGGCTTCAACGCCTATATAGTTGGAGGTTCTGTAAGGGACTTGCTCAGAGGCGAGGAGAACCTTGATATTGATATAGTGATAGAGGGAGACGGTATTGCCTTTGCAACAGACTTTGGACAGAGGCTCAGGGCAAAGGTCAGAACCCATCAGAGGTTTGGGACTGCCCAGATAATCACAGATTATGTGAAGCTGGATGTTGCAACTGCAAGGACCGAGTATTACGAATCTCCAGCAGCCTTACCAAAGGTCGAGACATCCTCCATAAAGAAGGATTTATATAGGAGAGACTTCACTATAAATACCCTTGCTGTTAAACTCAATCCAAAGGACTTTGGCCTCCTCATAGATTTCTTTGGCGGCCAGCGTGACCTCAGAGAGAAGACAATAAGGGTGCTTCACAACCTGAGTTTTGTTGAAGACCCCACAAGGGCATTCAGGGCGGTAAGGTTTTCGGAGAGATTCGGGTTTAAACTAAGCAAGCATACAGAGAACCTGATTAAGTCAGCATTGAAGATGAACCTGTTTGACAGGCTTTCAGGGTCGAGATTGTACGAGGAGCTGTTGCTCACCTTCAGCGAGACAGAACCTGTGAGGGCACTTAAGAGGCTCTCTGAATATGACCTGCTCAAGGTGATTCACCCCAATCTCGTCTTTAACGAAGAGCTTGAATCTGCGCTCCAGGCCATACAGGAGACACTTGCATGGTTCAACCTTTTGTTTCTTGAGGAGAAGCCTGACAGAGGTATCCTCTATCTTATGACACTCCTGTCTGGACTTAAGGACGAAGATAGAGAGGCGGCCATTTCAAGGCTCTCTGCGCCCCTGAGGATAAAGGATAAGATAGAAAAAGGCATTTCCAGTGCAAGGAATGTCATCAGGGTGCTGCCCTTAAAAGACCCTGTGGATATATATAATGCGCTCAGCAACCTTGACATTGAGACACTGCTTTTTGCGATGGCAGTAAGCAGAGACAGCAGTAAGAAGAAGGCAATATCACAGTATCTCATAGAGATGAGGAAGGTTAAATCGATACTGAGGGGCGAAGACTTTAAAAGGATGGGAATCCAGCCAGGACCTATATATTCAAGGCTCCTTAGGGAATTGCTCGAGGAAAAGCTCAGAGGAAGGCTAAAATCAAGAGAGGATGAGGAGAGATTTGTGAGGGAGATGTGCAAATAAGAATCTGTGGGCTGTGTAAAAAAGAAATCGTGCGGGAGATTGTTAATAACGCGTATAATGCTGATGCAACCCTCGTTGAAGGATGCGTTTATAGAAAATAGAAGTTAAACCTAAATTGAGCGATTCTTTGATTATAAATCACTCTTTGACAGGCGAGACGCCTGTCCTACTGTTTAACGACATCACCCATAGGGTAGGACAGCCGTCTCGGCTGTCTTGGGTTAAAGTTACTTTTTCAGTGTTTTCCCTATCCTCCTCTCTATAGATTTTACTTTCTCCTCTATCCTGTTGGGCTTGTCTTTTCTGTCATCTATGGATATTGTTGTGAGTGCCCTCTCACCCTGTTTCATAACCACATTGTGGCACTTCTTTATGAGTTTCATCACATCATCCCATTCGCCTTCTACAACAGTCCCCATAGGATTAACCTTGTAAGGAAGTCCGCTTGCATCAACGATCTTTAAGACCTCTGCAAGCTGGTCGCCTATGCTACTGCCAATACCTATTGGTATAATGCTGAACTCAACAAGCATAAAACCCTCCCTTTATAGCTTATGGTTAATAATGTAGCCTACAAGCTAAGGATAGCAAAAAAAAGAGGTAAAAAAAAAGAGGTAAAAAAAAAGAGGGATAGTTCTCAGTCTATCCCTCTTTACAAAGTTAAGAGTTAAAAGTAGAAAGTTAAAAGAAAATTTTTAATCCGAGAAAACCCATAACTTTTAACTTATAACTTTCAACTGCTTACCTTACTGCATCTTTAAGTGCTTTTCCAGAACTAAACTTCGGTACCTTGGCAGCAGGAATCGTGATGACCTGGCCTGTTCTCGGGTTCCGACCCTTCCTTGACTTTCTCTTCACAACAGAAAAGGTTCCAAAGCCAACTAAGGTAACCTTCTGTCCCTTCTTCAATGATGTCTTGACAGCATTCAGGGTTGTATCCAGGGCCTTTGTTGCATCAGCCTTGCTGAGTTGGGCACTGGATGCTATCTTATCGATAAGCTCCGCCTTTGTCATTAAGTTTTCCCCCCTTTCATTCTTAGAATATTAAAAGCTGAAATAACAGTATCAAGAAGAAATCCCTTTGTCAAGCCAAAAATTGAGGGGCCGAAAAAAAAATTCATGCCAGTCAAGGCTTTGTTATTGTTTTCTATAAAAATTTGCAATTTGCATTTATCCAGTGTAATCCTTCCCTTACTTGAAAGGACTGCGCATATATGTTATTTTTCCAGAGGATGCTGAGAGAGTTAAAGATAAAGAACCTCGCTATAATCGATGACCTCACAATAAGGTTCGGAAACGGTCTAAATGTCCTGACAGGAGAGACTGGCGCTGGGAAGTCGATTATTGTTGATGCCCTTGGGCTTGCACTTGGAGACAGGGCACAGATGGAGATGATAAAGACAGGGAAGAGCGAGGCATCAGTGGAGACATTCTTCGAGCTATCAAATCATCCTCTGCTTGACCGAATGGGAATCGAATCTGAGGATGGCATCATACTCAGGCGGAATATATCCTCCACAGGTAAAAGCAGGGCATACATCAATGGTACAATGGCAAATATCCAGAGTCTTTTAGAAATAGGCAGGTCGCTTGTTGATATACACGGGCAGCACGAACACCAGAGCCTTCTTTCGATGGATAATCAGAGAATGCTGCTTGACTCGTATGGAAAGCTTCAGGAGCAGAAGGCCGAGGTGGAGGCTCTGTTCAGGCAGGTGCAGTCCCTGAGAAAAGAACTGTCAGAACTCAGAATTAATGTGAAGGGAAGGGCACACAGGATCGACCTGCTGAGGTTTCAGATAAACGAGATAGATGCTGCGTCCTTGAAGTTAGGCGAGAAGAAGGCACTCGAAGAAGAATATGCGATACTTGCAAATCTGAACAAGCTGAAGGAACTCGGTGACAGTGCATATTCCATACTTTATGACTCTGAGGGTTCATGCACAGAGAAACTTTCTTTTGTCATGGCGAGGCTCAGGGAGATGGCAGCAATAGACCATGGAGTTTCTGATATTCTCGAGGTTCTTGAGTCTGCAGTGCCACTTATTGAAGATGTATCCATCTCTCTCAGGAGTTACAGGGATAAATACGATATCGAGCCGGGAAGGCTTGATGCTGTGGTGGACAGACTCGAGTCTATAAAGAAGCTCGAGAAGAAATATGGCGATGGCATTGGGGCAATTCTCAGGTTCAGGGAAGATGCTGAGAAAGAGCTGCTGTCCCTTGGCCTCACAGATGAAAGACTTGACTCTATAGAGAATGAGCTAAAAGAGAAAGAGGCCATGCTCCTTGATATGGCGGTTCAGCTCTCTGAGAAAAGGAAGAAGACTGCAAGGGCGATAGAGGCCTCAGTCGAGGGGGTCTTAAAAGAGCTTGCATTTGGGAAGGCAGAGTTCAGGATAGATATAAGGCCATCTTCCTTATCTTCGAGCGGCATTGATACGGTTGAGTTTTTGTTTTCAGCAAACCCTGGCGAGGCACCAAAGCCTCTTTCAAAGGTTGCGTCAGGTGGAGAGCTTTCAAGGCTTATGCTTGCGCTGAAAGGCATCCTCGCTGATGTTGATAGAATCCCTGTCCTCATATTTGATGAGGTTGATGCTGGCATCGGTGGAAGGACTGCTGAGAGTGTTGGCATGAGATTAAAAAATCTTGCAAAGAGACATCAGGTTTTATGCATCACACACCTCCCACAGATAGCAGCAATGGGTGATTTTCACCTGATGATAGAGAAGGGCCAGAGAAAAGATGGGGTATATGTTAGAGTAAAAGAGCTTTCATCAGAAGAGCGACAGGAGGAGATAGCAAGGATGCTCAGCGGAAAGGCAACAGACATATCCCTCAAACATGCGAGGGAGCTTCTTAAGAGGAGTAGTGAGTTAATGCCCTTACAAAGAGGCATTGACTAATGAAAGGGAAAATTATCGTTGACAGGGAATTATGCAAGGGCTGCAAATATTGTGTGATGTCATGCCCAAAGGAAGTGATAGTAATAGAGAAGCGGTTCAATAAAAATGGCTACTTCCCCGCGTGTCCGGAATATATAGAGAAATGCACAGGCTGTGCCATCTGCGCCCAGATGTGCCCTGAGATAGCCATTGAAGTGTGGAGAGAAGAAGATTAACCCGGATTATTCACTATGGATAAATAGGCAGGATATAAAAAAGTACCTATCGAGACGCTTTGTTATACTGCATCACGATTTCATACTCAATACTTGCATGGTCAGAGGCAAGGGTATCGATGTTCCCACAACAAACGAGAGCCCCCTTTCTCCCCCTCTTATGAGTTTTAACCATATCAGCAACTACAGAGGTCAGGTCAAAACCGCCTCCGTCACAGCCTTTTATCATACAATCCATCTTAAAATAGGCATAAGAGGTAGGGAAGATATTAACAGTACGCACCATAAGAACCGGATTTGCTCCTTTCTGATAATACGTCATATGAATTACAATGCCTGAAACTTCAGGGAAGCGGTCTGAAACCAAACCAGTAGCAAACCTGTTCTGCTTTTTTAATTCCATCTTTGCGGCATAATTATGTCTGTTTGCCATATTCTCCTCTAAAAACAAAAATCCCCCCTGCTCCCGCAGGGGGGATTTTGACAGTCAATTACCGCCTTACTACATTGACTGCCTTGGGGCCTTTCGGTCCCTTTTCAGTATCAAAGCTGACTGATTCACCCTCGGCAAGGGACTTAAATCCATTGCTCTGGATGGAAGAATAGTGGACAAAAACATCGCTGCCGTCTTCGCTTGTGATAAAGCCAAAACCCTTGGATTCGTTGAACCACTTCACTGTTCCATTAGCCATTTCCTGTACCTCCTTATTCATAAACTAAAATCTCAGAATAACCTTAACAAAAAAGGCCACAAAGCTAAAAGTCTTTGTGGCCTTACCAGTTCAAAAACCTCTGAAACTTTATTTAAGCGTAACACGTTTGAGAGTAACGAGTCAATATTCATATTCATAGGTGTCAAGCCAAAATAGAAATGTCCTATTTTCACCAAAATAGAAATGTCCGGT
>DYHX01000001.1 GCA_020723925.1 Nitrospira japonica
TGCCTGCCTCAGATATTGCTACTGCCCAGTTTATAACTCTATGCCTATTTTAAGGTGTCTGTGCTCAATCGAGTAGACCATTCATTGGTTCTATTATTATTTTATTCGCCTTCAGGTCGATTTTTTTAATGACATCTCTTATGGCAGGAATGAGATATTCAGAGCCGTCTTTCTTAACAATGTAAACATCATTACTCTTAGTCTCTATTATGTCTTCAACTTTCCCCACATAATTACCATCTACAGTGAAGACTTCCAGACCTATTATTTCATTGTAGTAGTAATATCCCTCAGGTAATCTGGGACTCTCGCTGCGCCTTATACTTATCATACAGCCTCTGTATCTCGATGCCTCTTCTGGCGAATTGCAGCCGTCAAATGATATTAGAATAGAATCATTAAGCTGTCTTATGGATGTAATGAGCCTTTCTTCTTTCTGGCCTTCTGGTGAGATGATAATTACTTTTCTGAGTTCTCTAACTCTCTTTAGGTCAGGCGTGAGGGGGATGGCCTTCATTTCACCCTTCACCCCCCACTCTCTGAGGATTTTACCTATGGGTATTAAGTCCTCTGTGCTTGAGGGCCTGGGTTTTAGATTTTTATTCGAGTATCTCAAGAACACAGCGTTTGCCTATCTTTGTGCCGGCAGCGCTGAGTATTGTCCTCATAGCACGGGCAGTTTTACCCTGCTTCCCTATAACCTTCCCCAGATCACTTGTAGCCACTCTGAGCTCGAAGACAGTGGTTCTTTCGCCATCAACCGCTGTAACTTGCACGTCGTCGGGCATGTCAACCAGAGCCTTAGCCATCTTCTCAATCAACTCTTTCATCTTCTCCACCTCCATGAGAGTGTTGGACCGCCTATAGGCCAGCCCTTTGCAAAAGCTTTTTAGCGATATCAGTAGGTTGTGCTCCTCGCTGCAACCAAAGTTTGGCCTTTTCCAAGTTAATCTTTATCTCAGAAGGATCCTTTAGCGGATCGTATGTCCCAAGAATTTCTATGAAAGGCCCATCCCTTCTTGCCCTGGAGTCGGTTACAACTACCCTGTAGAAAGGTTTTTTGTGGGCTCCTAATCTTGTCAGTCTGATCTTAACCAAATCATCACCTCCTCTTGAATTCATTAAATGGATAGCGCGCCTATTCCCCGCAGCTTGCTGCAGGGAATCTTCAATTTTTAAATGAATTTATAGAATTTGTAGAATTCAACAAATCCACACAAATTCGACAAAATAATGAAATCCGCTCTTAAGAATTGTTCAAATTTTAATATATTCACCGAATAAAGTAAAGGGATTTAAAAGGGCAGGAACTTTGGAAGTTTCAACCCCTTCTTGTCCTTGAACATCTTTAACATTTTCTTCATCTCAACATGCTGTTTTATCACTCTGTTTACGTCAGCCACGGTTGTGCCGCTTCCAAGTGCGATTCTCTTTCTCCTGCTTCCATTCAGGATACTATGGTTTTTTCTCTCAACTGAGGTCATAGAATTTATTACGGCCTCTATCTTCACAAATTCTCTTTCATCGACATACAGGTTTTTTATCTTTCCAATCCCTGGTATCATGCTGAGGATATTCTCGATCGGTCCCATACTTCTCATTTTTCTAATCTGTTCTTTAAGGTCATCGAATGTAAAAGACTCCTCAAATATCTTCTTCTGCAGTTTTTCGGCCTCTTTCTGGTCGAATGTCTTCTGTGCCTGCTCTATTAGACTGAGCACATCTCCCATCCCGAGTATTCTCGATGCGATCCTGTCAGGATGGAAAGTCTCAAGCATATCGATTTTCTCACCAACCCCGATAAACTTTATCGGTTTCCCCGAGATCGCCTTTATGGAAAGAGCACCTCCGCCCCTTGCATCACCGTCCATTTTTGTAAGGATTATCCCGTCAATACCTATCTGTTCATTGAAATTCTTTGCGATATTCACAGCATCCTGTCCTGTCATTGCATCGGCAACAAGAATAACCTCTTTCGGGGAAGTCCTGTCTTTTATCTGTTTTAGTTCTGTCATAAGAGTCTCATCTATATGCAACCTGCCGGCGGTATCAAGTATCAATATATCCCTTGCATCAAGTTTTGCCTTTTTTATCGATTCTTTGCATAGGGCTACAGGGTCCTTTGTGTCTTTTGAATAGAAGACTGGAACATCTATCTGTGAGCCGAGCGTTATAAGTTGTTCAATTGCTGCAGGACGCTGAAGGTCAGCAGCGACGAGCATTGGCCTGCGCCCTTCTTTTCTGAAAAACCTTGCTAATTTTGCTGAGGTTGTGGTCTTGCCAGAGCCGTGGAGGCCAACCATCATTATAACTGTTGGAGGGTTTGGTGAAAGGTGTATCCTGCTGCCTGTGCCACCGAGGAGTTCACAGAGCTCATCGTTGACTATCTTGATGACCTGCTGCCCTGGAGTGAGGCTGTCGAGGACTTCTCTACCAACAGCCTTTTCTTTCACTTTCTGAATAAAGTCCTTTACAACCCTGAAATTTACATCTGCCTCAAGCAAGGCAAGCCTTATCTCTTTCAGTGCGACTTCTACATCCTCTTCTTTTAGAAGCCCTCTACCTTTTAGTTTCTTAAATATCGACTCGAGTCTTTCGCTAAGGCTCTCGAACATTTATAGAAGCTCCCTTATCTCATTTCCAAGAATTGCAGACATGCCATGCATAAAAACCCGTTTCATCTAATCTCCTTACCCTTTACGCCTTACACCTACTACTTATATACTGCTCAGCAAAATGCGCAGCAATGGCACCTTCGCCAACCGCTGTAGCTATTTGTTTCAGAGGATTTGCCCTAACGTCTCCCGCTGCAAACACTCCATTGAGAGAAGTAGCCATTTTTTCATCGGTTATTATATATCCTCTGTCGTCTGTCTTTAAAAGCCCCTTAAGGAAAGCTGTGTTTGGTGTATAGCCAACAAATACAAAGACACCATCAACATCTATTGTTACATTTTCATCAGTTATTCTATTCCTTAAAACAATCGACTCCACTGTTTCTTTCCCATGTATTTCTAAAGGTTCGTGGTTCAGTATCGTCTTAATCTTCTGATTTTTTTTAACACGCTCATGGAATATCTTAGTTGCCCTGAATCTATCCCTCCTGTGGATCAGGATAACCTCCTTAGCAAATCTTGTAAGGAAAAGTCCCTCCTCAAGGGCGGAGTTACCGCCTCCTATAACTGCTACTCTCTTGCCGTTAAAGAATGGCCCGTCGCATGTCGCACAGTATGACACGCCCTTACCGCGAAACTCATCCTCCCCTGGTATCCTGATTTTTTTGGGCGATGCCCCTGTTGCCAGTATCACAGCCTTAGCAAAGATGGTCCTGTCATCCATTATGATTTTATGGTTTTTTCTCTCTGTCTCGATGCCGACCACATGACCATTGATAATCTCAAGGCCAAACTTTCTGGCGTGGTTTTCCATCTTCTGCGAAAGTTCGAAACCTGTAACTTCCTCAAAGCCCGGATAATTTTCGATCATATAAGTTGTGGTCAATTGGCCGCCTGGAACTGCTTTTTCGATCAGTATTGTCTTGAGGTTTGCCCTTGCAGAGTAAAGCCCGGCAGTGAGTCCTGCTGGGCCACCTCCAATAATTACTATGTCAAAATCCATTAAGCGCTGAGAAAGGAATCTATTTTTGCTTTAAGTTGGGGTTTTGGCACTACACCGACTATCTGGTCTAATTTTTGACCATCTTTAAAAAACATGACGGTTGGTATGCCCATTATTTTGTATCTGCTTGCAATTTCCGGGTTTTCATCGGTGTTCAATTTTATCACCTTTAATTTTTCGGCATACTCCTTTGCCAGTTCTTCAACCGTTGGTGCAATCATCCTGCATGGTCCGCACCAAACGGCCCAGAAATCAACCATAACTAATACCTGAGCTTGAAGAACTTCTTTATCCCAACTGGAAGTTGTGACATCAAGTACACCTTCTGCCATGTGGACCTCCTGTGAATTTAAGGATTGTCAATTATATTTCTAATTTTAGTTTTTTGTCAATGTCAGCAGTCTCTTTGTTAACAGTCTCTTTCACATGAAAATGTCGTCGATTGCCTTGTTTATGCAGATGCGTGGTCGTGCTTTCGGTCCACAACTGATTGACAGTTTAAGATTTTTTCTGGTATGGTTGAGAAATGAAAAGATATATTTTCTTCCTGCTTTTTTTCAATATCCTTTTCATTAGATATTCTTATGGGTTTGATTTGAAAGGTCTTCAACCCGTGGCCCCATATGGAGTTTTTTCAACGTTCGGTGCAGACAGCTTACAGAAAGGGAAGGCTGCTGTTGCAGTTGGCTTCGAAATATCAAGAGAGCCTGACTTCAACAGATTTACTGCTCAGATGGCGTACGGGATTAAGGATAATATAGAATTCGAGTTAACCATGCCATATGTCTCTGAGTGGAAGAATTCAGTGGATGGGTTTGAAGATATAGCTGTTGGGTTTAAACACAGATTTTTTGATGAGGGAAAATACGGCCCTGCGATAGCTTATATAATAAACGCCTCAATTTCATCGGGCAGGGATGAGTTCAGCACTAATGGTCGCATTGGTGCAGGTCTTGTTATCAGCAAGAGGGTAGGGCCTGTGAATGGGCATGCGAATATATTCTATGCTAAGCCCGGCTCAAGTAGTCTTAAAGATGAGATAAGTTTCTCTGCCGGCCTTGATTTTGCCGCAGCGCATAATTTCAAATTACTTGGAGAATTGCATGGAAGGAAGAGTCACTACTCAAGCGAAATAGATCAGCTTGAATGGAGGATTGGATACAGGGTTAAAACAACAGATAATTTATTCACAACAATAGGTGTTGGTTTTGACCTGAAGAATAGAAGTCCAGAGTACAGGATATTAATTTCCTTATCTCTATTATTCCCGGCAGAGGAGAAAAAAATAAAAAGGATATACGAGGAGGATAGATGATGGTCAGGCTCAGGATTCTTTTATCTATAATCTGCTGTCTTATTGCTGTCCCTGTTTTTGCGGCGTCAGTGCCTGGCTCTTTTGCAGACCTTGTGAAAGAGAGAGCCAATTCAGTTGTGAATATAAGTACGACACAGGTCTTTAAAGAAAAGGTGGTAAGGCCTTTCCCCTTTTTCCCAGAGATTCCAGGCCCTGAGGGAAAGGAAAGGGAATTCAGAAGACAGTCTCTTGGTTCTGGTTTTATAGTAGACAGGGGTGGCTATATTCTCACAAATAATCATGTTGTCGAGAAGGCAGAAGATATAAGGGTGAGACTATGGGATGAGGCAGAGTATAAAGCAAAGGTTGTAGGAAGAGACCCGAAGACAGATATTGCCCTTATAAAGATAGATGCAGATAAGCCACTTCCAGCAGTCACCCTTGGCGATTCAGATGCTCTTATGGTTGGTGATTGGGTTGTTGCAGTCGGCAACCCTTACGGTTTGGGCCACACTGTCACGGCAGGCATAGTGAGTGCAAAGGGCAGGATTATAGGTTCCGGACCGTATGATGATTTTATACAGACTGATGCAGCAATAAATCCTGGGAACTCAGGGGGACCTCTTTTTAATATAAAAGGAGAGGTGGTTGGAATAAACTCAGCAATAATTCCCATGGCTCAGGGTATTGGTTTCGCCATTCCGATTAACCTCGCAAAAGAGATTATGCCATCCCTGAAGACAAAGGGGTATGTTGAGCGTGGATGGCTTGGCGTTGCAGTGCAAAAGGTTACGCCTGAACTCGCAGAGAGCTTCAAGCTGGGCGAGAGGCACGGTGCCCTTGTGGCCGATGTTGTGAAGGACTCCCCTGCTTACAAGGCAGGGATAAAAAGAGGTGATGTAATCACAGAGTTTGCAGGGAAAAAGATATCTGATATGCATGAACTCCCAAGGCTTGTTGCATCAAACCCTATCGGTAGTAAGGTATCCATGAAGATTGTAAGGGATGGTAAACCTGTAGAGCTAAACGTGACGATCAGCAAGCTTCAGGAGGAGGTTCAGTCAGCAGAGGTGCTGATTGCAGATAGACTCGGCATTAAAACAAAGACCATAAACCCCGAGATTGCCCATCAGTTTGGAATCATGGACGGTGGGGGAGTGCTTGTCACAGAGGTGATTCAGGGTGGCGTTGGAGAGAGCGAAGGGATACAGGCTGGAGACATCATCCTTGAGGTTAACAAGGAGAGGGTTAATTCGACAGATGAGACAGCCACAATCGTTAAGTCTCTGAGACCAGGTGAGAATCTCCTGCTACTCGTTAGGCGTGGGAATGGTTATATATATTTCAGCTTTAGATTGAAGGGATAATGTTTGATTTAGGCATACAGGAGCTTATCGTAATATTTATAGTTGCCCTTATTGTCTTTGGACCAAAAAGGTTGCCTGAACTCGGAAGAACCCTTGGTAAGGGCATCATGGAACTCAAGAAGGCAGTTCAGGGTGTTAAGGAACAGATGGATGCAGAGATAGAGGAAGTCCATAAGCCGATAAAAGACAGTCAAGAGTCGATACAATCGGTCATTAATCAAGAGTCAAGAATCGAGGATATGGAGTCAGGCCTTACAACTGATGACTCGCGACTAATGACTGACAACAGAGATGATAACACAACCGAGGGTGTAGAAAAAGATATTCCAGGGGACGGGAAAGAGACTGCCGGGTTAAGGAACAAGGGGGAGGAAGAGAAGGCGTGACAACAGATGAGAAGATGCCTTTAACAGAACATCTCTCTGACCTCAGAAAGAGGATTGTTGTTTCTCTGGTTGCCCTTCTCGTAGGCTTCATAATCTCTTTCAATTTCTCTGAGGAAATCTTTAAACTATTAACCCTGCCAATGCACTCTAATATCTCGTTTAAATATTCATATCCTTTTATTGCATTTATCCCGAAAGAAGGGCAGAACACATCATTAGTTTTTCTTGCACCTGCTGAGGCATTCTGGATGCATATGAAGGTTTCTTTGATAGCCGGGCTTATGCAATCATTGCCGGTAATACTTTATCAGTTATGGAAATTCATATCTCCTGGTCTCCTCCCTAAAGAGAGAAAGTATGTCGGGCCCTTTGTTGTGAGTGCTACAGGGTTATTTATGTTCGGTGCCTTGTTTTGTTTTGCTGTTGTGCTTCCTTTTGCTATGGGATTCCTCTTAACTTACAAAACTGGCTCTATGACACCGATGATTTCTGTAGGGAACTATATTGATTTTTGCCTGAAGTTTATACTTGCCTTCGGAGTTGTATTTGAACTTCCAATAATTATTCTATTTCTTACCCGTATGGGCCTGGTTTCCACAAAGACCCTCGCAAAAAACAGGAAATACGCTGTTCTTTTAGCATTCGTTGCGGCAGCATTTCTTACCCCAACCCCTGATGCCTTCAATCAGCTATTAATGGCTGTTCCAATAATATTTTTATATGAGATAGGGATATTGGTTTCGAGAATCTTTGCCAGAAAGAAGCCAGGAGATGCCTGATGTAAGGGGAAAGAGTTTTAAGGCAGTCGCCCATGACATATCAGAAGGTTACGTAGTAGTCAATCCGATATTCCTCAAGCCATTCGATGCTGATTCTCTTAAGAAACTTTATCATGAGATAATGAAGACGGGAGCAGAAATCCGTGGAGAGAAGTTCCCATACAACGATGTGCAGGCAATCAGGTGGAGGAATATGAGGCTTCAGAGGCTGCATTCTGCTGCAATGATAATTAAAAACTTTGCAAGAGACAAGAGAATATCTCTTATATAAAACGATATGAGACGTAAAATTCAATAAATTCATGGAAACAGCCGAAGACATAAAAGCAGCGAAGGAGATAATCCATGCAATCCTCAGGACCAAAAAGAATCTCAGGATGTATCCTGAGAACAACCCGATCTACGCCAGGACAATAGGAGACACATATACAAGGTTCAGAAGTTTCTTTAATTACAGAGATGAATTAAATCTTAAAATCAACCAGAACGATATTTTATACGACTCTGAACAGATATACTACAATCCAGGGAAAGACGACAACCTTGCCTTTTTTTTCTTTAAGGACGGCCTGAGGGAGATAACCTTTAAGAATGGGCTCTCCGAGACAGAGATCGAGGAGTTTCTGAAGATCCTATCGCTTGATTTTGATAGGGAGTTTGTCGACGATGATATTGTTACACTTCTGTGGGAGAGGGATTTCCAGAATATCAGGTATGTTGTTGATGAGGCATTTCTTGCAGAAGACGAGGACTACGAGACCGAGGCAGTAAGGGAGATAAAAGAGAAGGCACCAGATGCAGATGAGCTGCTCAAGGCGTATGATGATGCCTTTAAAGCGGATGAGGTTAAAGGTGTCTCGATAGTACCGCTGACAGATGATCACCTTCATTCTCTTGCGAGGGAACTCGAAAGAGACGTCTATGATAAGACAGACAAACTAGTTGAAATCCTATTTGAGATGCTCTATCAGGCCGAGAGTGCCGGTGACTATGAAGACGCACTCAACTTCCTTGAGGGTGCGATAGAGTTTTCAATAAGACACGGAAACATGGAAACTGCCAGCAGCATAATGAAAAGGGCAACGGGTCTGATTAATGACCCATCATTACCCGATAATGTTAAAAGACAGATGCGCCTCCTGTTTTCTTTCCCGTCCTCTGGCGAGATGATAAAGTTACTTGGTGAACTCCTTGACAGCGTTGAAATAGATGAGAAAGTATTTGATGAATACGTCAGATTCCTTGACAAAAATGCCATACCGCCATTTATAACGATATTAGGGGAGCTGAAGAGTATCAACGCGAGGAAGAATGTTATCAACGCATTGACTTTTCTCGGTGGAAAAGATATACGCGCCCTTGCAAGTGGTCTGCAGGACTCCAGATGGTATGTCGTCCGGAATATAATTTACATACTGAGAAAGATAGGAGACAAGAAGGCTGAAGAATATCTGCTCAAGGCAGTCAGGCACAGTGATGTCAGGGTCAGGAAGGAAGTTATAAAAACTCTCGGTGAGCTTGGAAACCGTGGGGTACTGCAGACATTAAAGGACTGCCTTGAGGACCCGGAGAGTCAGGTGAGGATTTCTGCTGCAAGGGCACTCAGCAATATTGCCCCGGAGGTAGCAAAGAGGATAATCCTCGAAAAGGTATCAGGGAAGAATTTTATGGACAGGGACCTCGACGAGAAGAAGGAATTCTATGAAATCCTCTCCCAGTGGAAGGATGGCGATGTTGTTGATTTCCTGATGAGGACTCTGAAAAAGAAGTCTTTTTTCAGGGGTGCAGTAAACGATGAGAACAGGGCATGTGCAGCGTACTGTCTCGGACTGATGGGCAATAAAGATGCACTCCCTGTGCTCTATGAATTGAGAGATTCGAAGAATGAACTTTTGAGGGAGTACGCTTATACTGCAATCAAGAGAATAGAGTATGGCCGATAAAGAAGAAAAAGAAGTCATAAAAAGTGCAAAAGATATAGTAAACCAGCTTGCGGTTATTATCAAGACCGCCCATTTCCATGACCCGGGGAATGTTGCTGTTGTAACTGCAATAGATAGATTTGTTGCTCTTGCGAACTCGCTTATTGCTTCAGAGGGGACACTCGTGCTTGAACTCATTGGAGAGTTCTTCTATGTAAATGGGACGAGGATAAAGTATTCTCTGGAGTATCTGCTTAATTTTGATTTCCTTGGAAGGGAGTTCAAGAAGAGAGAACTGGGCAGTATTATTTTCAGGAATGCTATAAAGCCGGCAGATATACAGGCCTTTCTCAAGGCATTCATCGCTTCAGCCTTCTCTCAGAACCCGTTCGAAACACTCACGGAGAATTTAGCTGATGTTGACTGCTTGATTATTGGGAAGCCCAAAAAGCTCAAGGAAGAAGGAGAGTTTGACGTCCGCAGGATGGTCAAGAAAACCTATTTTAATGCGGCCTCATACACAAAGGGCATTATGAATCGGATAAAGTCAGGTGAAAAGGTGAGCATAAAGAAAGCCAAGAGAGTAGTTGAGTCAATGGTGGACCTTATACTCGAAGAAGAAGAGCTGCTTCTTGGCATGACTGCTATTAAGGGTCATGATGAGTATACCTATTACCATTCAGTGAATGTGAGCATACTTTCTGTTGCCCTTGGTCAGAGGCTCGGGTTAAGCAGAAAGAGTCTGACAGAGCTCGGTTTGGTTGCGTTGTTTCATGATATGGGCAAGATAGAAATACCAGATGAAATCCTGAATAAGCCGACCAACTTTACTGAAGATGAATGGAGACTTATAAGGAGGCATCCTTTCTGGGGTGTAAGGGCTATATTGAGACTGAAGGGACTCGATGCAACAGCCATAAGGTCTGCCATAGTTGCCTTTGAACACCATATGCATTATGACTTCTCTGGCTATCCAAAAGTAAGAAGACCGTCCGAACTTGATTTTTATTCAAAGATAGTGAGTCTTGCTGACCAGTATGATGCGATGACCTCGTCAAGGGTTTATTCAAGAATCCCGATGTCCCCTGACAAGGCGTTAAGCATTATGATGGAGAGGACAGGCACACAGCTAGACCCCCTGCTATTCACGTTCTTTATTAACATGGTTGGCGTCTTCCCTATAGGGACGCTTGTCATACTTGATACAAAGGAACTCGGTCTTGTCTATAAAAGCAACTCTTTATTTCCTGACAGGCCGAGGGTTCTTGTCATTATTGACAGTAAGGGAAGCAGGGTGGAGGGTTATGTTGTTGACCTTACTGAGAAGGACGCTGGCGGTAAATATCTGAGAACTATCCTTAAGACAATGGACCCTAATAAATACAAGATTAATCTTGCGGAGTATCTCTTGTGACCTACAATTCTATTAACCTTTGTGCATGGGTGAAGAATAGATAACTTTTTGCCTTCACAGACAGAATCTTCTCAACTGCGCTTCTGTAAATCTCCATCTGAAATCTGTATTTTTCTGTAAGCTCAGGGAGCTCGCTGTCCTTTATCGGGAAGGTCTTGTAGTCATAGATAGTTGCCATATCATCTTTAACAACTATCCTGTCTACTCTACCTCTGAAGATTGTGTTGCCTCTCTGAAGCATAAATGGAAGCTCTGCATAAGAGTTTTCCTTTGGAAGTATCACATCTCTTAGAAATCCTGACTTCTCGAGCTTTTCAAAATTCTTTGTTATAATCTCCTTAAGTCTTTCGATATTCCCTTTGTTTGGAGTCTCATCCCTTAAGAGGATGATTGACCTCTTTTCTATCTCATCAGGATGTATAACGCCTTTTGATAGCTCCTCAAATAGTCTGTGAAAGACCCTGCCCAGCACAAGCCAGTCCTCACCATGTTTTACACGAATATCTATATCTTCTGTCACATCCCGCCATTTCAGGATTGGCTCGTATGCGATTGGCCCTGTATATATCGGTTCTGCCATGAATGGTTCTGAAGGCAAGTGACGAGCGACGAGTGACGGGTGACGAGTGAAGTATATCTCATCTATCTGGGATTCATTCATGATCTTCAGAATGTCCATTTCAGGATTAATCTGTCCATCCTTTAAAATTCCAGAGGTATCTGCGATATACGCAAGCCTTCCAGTTGGCGGTTTTTCTCTCTTTAATGCCCCGAGCATGCAGAGGAAATCCCTTGCCCTTGTGACAGCAACATAGAAGAGTCGTTTTTCCTCTTCGATCTCTTTTTCTCTTCTCCTCAAGAAATGTTCGATCTTCTTCCTTTTTGTAGAATCTTCCTCGTAGGCGATAGAGATCTTACCTCCATCTTCATCGATGACGATGTGGCTGCTCTTCGGAACATTGTCTTCATCAAGGGACGGGAGGAATACCATGGGAAACTGAAGACCCTTGGTAGCATGCACGGTCATAATCTTAACAGCATTCATCCCCTCTGTATTTATATTAGCCTTTCCCTCATCACCCTGCCTTGCCCTTATGAGCTTCTCCCGGATGTCAAGGCATGAGAACCCCTGAGACTCATACTGTTCAATAAGCTTTATAAATTTTTTTATGTTCGCATGTCTCTGCTTTTCCCAGTAATAACGCCAACCTCCTGTCTCTGAAAGTACATCCTCGAGAAGGACTGCGAGGGGTGTGTGCTTGCTCTTTTCAATCCATCCTGTGATTAGATTAAATGCATCCTTGACCTTTTTGTTTGTGGATGATTGGATTTTTTCTATCAGGGGCTGGTCACCTTTGTGGATCAACTTGAACAACGTCTCATACTCGATCCCAAAAAACGGGCTTCTCAGGACGCAGAATAAGCTGTAGTCATCCATAGTGTCTATGATAAAGGACAATAGCTCCCTTAATGCGGCAACTTCAGGCTCATCGTAAAACCCGATGCCTTTTACAACGATAAAGGGTATTCCCTCCTTTCTCAATGCATCCTCGAATGTGGCGAGGTGTGTTCTTTTTCTTAACAGGATTGCCATGTCACCATAGGCACAATGCCTCTTTATCTCTCCATCGAATATCTCATAATGGCCAATGAGGGACTGTATCCTCTTTGCAAGGGCTGATGCCTCTTTCCCACGGTTCTCTTTTGTGCTTTCAGCAGCATCTATCAAGATAAGCTCCACACGTCCATCGCCCTGCCTTGTTGCCTCAAATGGTGCATATCTGGTTCTCCAGCTTTCATACAGGGTAGGGGGCATCAATCTCTCGAAAAGGTTGTTCGTGAAATTGATGATAGCAGGCAGACTCCTGTAATTTTTTCTGACCTCCTCAAAATGGTATTCCCTTCCGAGCCATTCAGAAAACCTCTCCTTTGCCTCCTGAAAAACACTCAAATTTGCGCCCCTGAAGAGATATATGGACTGCTTTTCATCGCCCACGAGAAATATAGTTGGAGTCTTCCCTGAATCCCTCTTTGAGCCAATTCCTGAGCGCCACTCTTCAGTGAGCTTGTCAATTATCTTCCACTGAAGAGAGCTCGTATCCTGAAACTCATCCACAAGGATGTGGTCTGTGTGTTCATCAAAAGAATAGAGTATATTCTGCCACTCAGTATTCTTTGCGATGGCCTCGTATGCAAGTAACTCGAGGTCATCGAAATCAAGGAGATGCCGTTCGAGTTTTTTATCGGTGTATCGTCTTAGACATCTCGAATATAATTCAAGTATCTTCTTTTCTTCTTCTCCCTCGATGAAGTGGTTTTCTTTTAGTATGAGCTCTGGATGGGGTCTTCTGCTGTGCAGATCATTGAGGATGCTCGAAAGCCTGTCCCAGCCTTTGATGCCCCTGTTTTTCATCATCTCAAAGAAGAGGTCAGGGCTGTCCTTCTCTTCTATCAAGCTTTCATAAACAGACTCTGACCAGAGAAGGGATGCATTGAATTCATCCATCACATCAAGAGAGGGGTCAAGGCCAAGCTCCATAGAAAACCTCTTTAGAATCTTAAAGCAGAATGCGTGTATTGTGGATATGCGCATCAGAGGCATCTTCTCACGAATCTTGAAGAATAAGTCTAAATTCTCTTTTTCGAGGATCTTCATTGTCCTTTCCTTCATCTCTGAGGCAGCCTTTTCTGTGAATGTGATGCATAGGATTTTTTCGATCTCAGAGCCTCCGAGGAGCAGGCTGATGTATCTCCTTGCCAGCTTTTCAGTCTTCCCGGAGCCAGCAGGGGATGAGATGATCACGCTTTTAGTTATGTCGAGATACTTTTCCATATTGTCGTTATCCCTTCCCCTGTATATACGGACAGTATGGCCTTTCTGAACAATTCCTGCATGTCTGTTCATTCAATGGGGATGCACTAAAATCTCCTTCTCTCATCCTCGATATGATCTCCTCGAGGAATCGAAGGCTTATCTCGATATAATCCTCTATTGTCCGTTTTTCACGTTTGTCATTCCTTCCTGGAATCCACGTGAGGTTAATATCCTTAAGCGAATAAATTCCCACACGTTCTACTTTAAACCCGAGAGATTTCATCAATGCAGCATAGAGAAATAGCTGGAGTGTTGCACCCTTTGTCATCACCTGTGGGCCGCTGAATAAGGCTGAGCCTGTCTTATAATCAATAAGCTCAACCTCACCCCAATCTTTTCTATCTATCCTGTCTATTTTCCCTTTGAGTTTTATCCCTTTTATAGGTTCACCTTCAACAGGAACTTCAGCCCTCATGAATGAATAACCTTCATCCCTGAGTTTGTTTTCGAGTTCATAGAGTTCAGGTAGTATGTACAGGAAAGAATCCCTGATGAGTTTTTTCCAGTAGTTTTCTATAGGCTTCTCAGAGAGGAGTTTGTCTAATGTCTCGTCTGCCCTGTATCTCAGGTCATCAAAACTGGTGAATGGTTTTGATATCAGGGTTTCCATTATCTCGTGGGCTATGGTTCCAAGCAGGGCTGCCTCGACCTCGTATTCCTTGGCCTCAGGAGCTTCGAGGTTAAGCATTTTCTCAATAAAAAACTTCCTCGCGCATGTCCTGTAATAGTCTATGTCGGTAACCCTGATGTAGGAGTTTTCTCCAAACCTTTCTTTGATTAATTTATCCTTCATACCTTCAATTTCTCTAATATGAGACGAAAGAGGCATCTTGCCCTGCCTGATAAGCTCCTCCTCCATAGAGAAGATTCCAAATACCCGCTCCTCTGTCTCCCTGTTCCACGAAAGAAAAGGCGAGGGGAGAAAGAATTTATCTGAATCCATTACAGGATAGGACAGGTGGAGGCTTTTCGATGAGTCTATCAGACGCTGGAATGTGAATTTTTGTAATAAGAGGTATTTTTTCAGGTTAACAAGTCTGAATCTCGTTCTTACACTGTCGGGCAGGATATGGTCTATCTCCGGTTTTGATGGGAGGTCACCGTCCTTGAGTCCCCCGAAATATAAAAATTCAGGTTCAATCCCCCTTGTCTCAAGAAAGCCCATGACCTGGACGCCTGTACCCTCTATCTCTGTCTCTGTGGAATTCAGGATGTGTTTCAGGGCATCGATAAAATCTCTGAGATTAGCCTCTTTAGCTGAAAGTTCATCAATGAAGAACAATCCCTTTAATATGTTAAGCGTCTGCTCTTTTTCGCCATAGGCGGATCTGACCATGTTGGGCAAATCCATCTCTTCACAGGAGAAACCAAGGTCATTCAGGACTTCAACAATAACTTCACTATATTGGCTGTAAGTGCCTTTATTTTTTATGATTTCAAGTGGTGCAAGTTTTTTAAACACCCATTGAAGTCCTTTATTAATCTCAGAGGCGCTGACTGCTGAGCGCTGAATGCTGACGGTCTTTGTTAGGTTAAGCCAGGAGTCCTTTCCCTTGATTATCCCTGAACTGAGGTAGAGGCGAGGAATCCATTTCCTGAATACCTCAGGCATGTTTTTGAAGTATGGGGATACAAGGGATTGTGAGAATGGAAGCCTTGGATAGTCATCTGCCACAGATTCAAGCAATGAGATAAGGTCAAGAAATGGCCTTTTTTTTCGATCAGGTTTTGATGTTGAGAGGGTATAAGGTATCCCATATCTTCTGAATACCCGCTCCAAGATGTCTGAATACTGATGTAGCTTTGGGAATGTGAGGGTTATCTTTTCTAAATCTCTGCGCCTCCCCGAGATGAATGAGTTTTTGATATGTCTCGCTATACCTTCGACCTCTTCCTCAATCCCAGGATATGGAATATATAAGGGCTCCAGTGGTTTTTCTTCGGATGTTAAAAAGACTTCTTCGGCCTGAAAGTTATTCTTTATAAAGTTAACGTAACTCTCTGTTGTTTCAGTAAAATTATTATCATAGGGTATCGATATAAAGGTTGCTTTTGCCCTTTCAATAAGTGTCTTTAGAATTGCCTCCTCTGAACTGGTTATCTCATAGAAACCATCGAGGATAAAGACATCAGGGCTGTAATTATACCTTTCGATTAAAGACGGACATATTACCATAACGTCGTTTTCATCAAGGACATTCTGACTATTCAGAAGCTCATGGTATGTTTTAAAGACCTCTATGGCATATAACGCCCTTTTTGAGACTTCCTCAGGGATGCCGAGATCATAGAATATAGCCTTAAGCTCATTTCTGATTGTTTCGATATTTTTGCCTGGGTGGTACTGTTTAATCTCGTTAATAAAATCAGCGATAATAGATGAGAAACCAATACCTCTATCCGACAGCCTTGAGATGATAATCGGTATCAGGGTCGGTGAGATGACATTTCTATCCCCATAAAGCGAATAGAGCCTCTTTGAGAGCTGCTTTATTGTCATCATCTCCGGGGGAATGTAGCAACCCCTCGCAAGTTTGTGGAATATCCGCTGACTGTCCCTTATCTTTCTTGGTGTAGGACTGATATAGAGGATTTTCGAATAATCGTGACCATGTGCTCTTTTAATTGCTGACTTAAGGAGATTCTCTGTAGAGCCCTTAAATCTGAATGGCGTATAGAAGATTTTAATCTGCCCTCGAGAAAGCATATATATAATTTAGCATAAAGCTTTTACCCTTTGTAAGCCCTCTCAAACCAAACAAATCCGCAATAGTTGCTCCTACATCGCAGAAACAACTCCTCGTTCCCAAGGTCTTATAATCATGGGTTTTGTTATAAAAAAGCACTGGTACGTATTCCCTTGAATGGTCTGTGCTCGGGGTTGTGGGGTCGCAGCCGTGGTCTGCTGTAAGGATTAGATAGTCGTCATCTCTCATCTCTGGAATCAGGGAAGTTAGTTGTCCGTCAAAATCCTCAAGTGCCCTTGCAAAGCCTTCAGGATCATTCCTGTGACCATAGACTGTGTCAAAGTCTGTAAGAGCACAGAATATCAGACCTTCGTTTAATGAGCCTAAGAGTTCAACGACTGTTTTCATCCCATCTTCATTGTTTTTCATTTTTATACTCTCTGAAAAGCCTCTGCCTGCAAACATCTCTATGACCTTGCCAACAGATATAACCTTTATCCCCTTTCTGACGAGATGATCAAGGACTGTGTCTTCCGGTGGCGGAATTGTAAAGTCACTTCTTCTTGGTGTCCTTGAAAAGTTTCCGGGTTTGCCTGTGAATGGTCTTGCAATTACTCTGCAGACATTGTGTGGCTCAACGAGGATTTTACGGGCTATCTCACACATCCTGTATAGTTCTTCTAAACTTATCACCTCTTCATGAGCTGCTATCTGAAACACGCTGTCAGCGGATGTATAGACTATTGGTATGCCTGTCTTTATATGTTCCTCACCAAGCTCTTTGATTATCTCTGTGCCTGACGCAGCCCTGTTGCCGAGAATCTTCTTACCAGTCATGTTTTCGAACTCTCTTATTATCTCTGAAGGGAAGCCATCTGGATAAGTGGGGAATGGTTTCTCATTAACAATCCCCATCATCTCCCAGTGTCCCGTGACTGTGTCTTTGCCCTTTGAGAGTTCGAGCATAATGCCATAAGAAGCCTTTGGATTTTTGTTCTTGCTGATACCTTTGAAATCTCCGAGGTTTCCAAGTCCGAGGCTTTCAAGGCATGGAAGATTGAGACCGCTGACTGCCCTTGATAGATTCCTGAGGGTATTGCTGCCCTCATCGCCGTATTCCTTAGCATCAGGCATCTCACCTATGCCTACTCCATCCATCACAAGGAGTAAAACTCGTTTTTCCATGAGCCATAGCTTATCTCATAAGTTCAAAGAGAGCAATAGAGACCGAAAAATAGACATACAGGGCAGGCAGGGCAGGGTTCACCCCGCACTACATCCGTAGTGCGGGGTTCATAATTTTTAGAATCGACAGATTATCAGAAATGGATATATTTATCTCTTGGTGTCCCCATTTTATTGACGTTTTACCTTGACATGGAAAACGCCTTTGATATATAAAAATTGCATGGAAATCTCTATTGAAGCAGTAGATTTCTTCTGTCCAAATGCATTATGCGGCGATTATAGGAAAAAGGGACTTGGAAATATAATCGTGTATGACAGATACGGCAAGGAGAGGAGAAAACTCCTTAAATGCAGGACGTGCAATTTTAAGTTTTCAGAGAGGCGGAGCACATTCTTTTTCGGTCTCCATACAAACGAGAGTAAAATCAGGGAGGTTATACTATATCTGCTTGATGGCAAGAGTTTCAGGGAGACTGCCATTGCAGCAGATATAGACAAGGACACCGTACAGAGGATATGGAAAAAGTTTGTTGTATACTGCGAGGAGTCAATGGATAGTCTCCTCAAGGAATTCAATATAAAGCTCGAGGACATTATTACACTGCTCTACAGAAGGAGCAAGAAGGGAGGCAGGCAATGAGCATAAATAAGTGGGATCCATACAAAGACCTTCTTTCGATACAGGAAAGGGTGAACAGGCTTTTCGAGGATACGCTTTCGAAAGGGGTCAGTGCGGAGGAATCAGTTTCGACCGGCACGTGGTCTCCTGCGGTTGATATATACGAGACAGAGGAAGAATTTGTTGTGAAGGCTGAGATTCCTGAGGTTCAGCAGTCTGATATTGATATAAGAGTTGAAAACAATGCCCTCACAATCAAGGGTGAGAGGAAACTGCAGAGAGAAGGTAGAAAAGAGAATTACCACAGGATTGAGCGTGCCTATGGGACCTTTTTAAGGTTATTCCTCCTGCCTGGAACAGTAGACAAGGAGAGTATAAGGGCGACTTTCAAGGATGGGGTCCTTAAGATTGTTCTTCCGAAGAAAGAGGAAGTAAACCCAAAGCAGATTGAAATAAAGTGAAGCTCCGAGCAAAGCTCGGAGCTTCCATGTAAGGAAAAAATTTTTATTACCTAAATTGAGCGATTCTTGTGTCAGATAATGCTTTTAGACAGGCGAGACGCCTGTCCTACTACTCTAATTGAATCACCTAACAGGTAGGACAGCCGTCTCGGCTGTCCTTGAATTGCATTAAAAATCGCTTAACTTAGGTATTAATATAGTCGGCTTTCACCTCCGACTAAAAGTCGGAGCATTCAGCCGACATCCATGTAAAAGCTATTGAAAGGAAGGATAATGGGGAGAATACGCATAGCAATTGCCGGAATCGGAAACTGCGCAAGCTCATTAATTCAGGGAATCGAACATTACAGAAGTCTCGGAGAAAGGCATCCAGACAGGTCTCTCGGTCTGATGCACTATGACCTTGGTGGGTACAAACCCGGTGATATCGAGATTGTGACTGCCCTTGATATTGACAGGAGAAAAGTGGGCAAATCTCTGAAAGAGGCGGTGTTTGCGAAGCCAAACTGCACAAATGTGTTCAATCCCGGACTGCCAGATTATCCGGTGAAGGTGAACATGGGAGAAGTGCTTGATGGCGTATCTCCACATATGGCTGACCATCCAGAAGACAGAAGGTTTGAGGTCGCAAACAAAAAGCCATGCGATGTCGCAAAGGTGCTGAAGAAATCAGGGGCTAATATGCTGATAAGTTATCTGCCTGTCGGCTCTGAAAAGGCAACTGCATTTTATGCAGAGGCGTGCCTTAAGTCAGGAGTGAGTTTTATAAACTGCGTGCCTGTATTCATAGCGTCTGATAAATTGTGGGTGAAACGATTTGAAGAAAAGGGTATTCCAATTATAGGTGACGATATAAAAAGCCAGATAGGTGCAACAATAATCCACAGGATGCTCACCAAGCTGTTTATTGATAGGGGTATAAAGATAGACAGAACATACCAATTAAATGTCGGAGGCAATACTGATTTTCTTAATATGCTTAACCAGAACAGGCTCAAATCAAAGAAGATTTCGAAAACAGAGGCTGTTCAGTCACAGCTTGATAATCCGCTTGATAGCGAGAATATACATATCGGGCCCTCTGATTATGTGCCATGGCTCAAGGATAATAAGGTCTGTTTTTTGAGGATGGAGGGCAGGAGTTTCGGCAATATTCCAATAAACCTTGAACTAAGGCTGTCTGTCGAGGACTCTCCAAACAGCGCGGGTGTTGTTATAGATGCAATAAGATGCTGTAAGATTGCAAGAGATAGAAAAATTGGCGGGGCGCTTCTTTCTCCTTCTGCATACTTTATGAAACATCCTATGATTCAATACACAGACGAGGAGGCAAGGGACATGGTGGAGGAGTTTATAAAAGGAGAAAGGGAGAGGTAGATGTTAAGTGCTAAACTTGGCCATTTTCTTGATAGACCGCTCGGAGCTTTCGCAAGGAAGATTTCAATAAGCCCCAATTCCCTTACAGTATTTGGCTTTCTTGTCACATGTTCAGCAGCCCTTATTATCCCGATGAATCTCAAACTCGGGGGCATGTTGATTCTCTTTGGCGGCATCTTTGACATGCTTGATGGAATTGTCGCAAGGACAAATGGGAGGGCAACAAAATTTGGTGCATTCCTCGACTCTGTGCTTGACAGATATTCTGATGCATTCATATTTCTTGCGATAGCATGGTATCTCGGCGGAAAAGGTGACCACACAGGCGTGTTACTCAGCCTCGGCACTATGGTTGGTACATTCCTGATAAGCTATACAAGAGCAAGGGCAGAGGGTCTTGGCAAAGACTGCCATACTGGCCTTATGGAGAGGCCAGAGAGAATTGTCCTTTTAGCATTCGCCACTATCACAGGTTGGCTTATACCTGTTCTATGGATAATGCTTCTCTTTACACATATAACTGTGATGCAGCGAGTTTATTATGTCTGGGGAGCGACAATAGAATAGTAAGCAGTAAGTGCTTACTCCTTACTAACTTCTTATTACTCGTTACGGATAAAATGAACCACCCTGCGGCAAGACCAACAGGGAATTACAATTTTAATATTCGATTCCTTCTCTTGCCTTAATCCCCGCTGTGTATGGATGTTTGAGCATCTTCATATATGTGACATAATCAGCGGCTTCAATTAGTTTTTCTGTTGCACCTCTGCCTGTAATGACCAGCTCAATATCCTCAGGCTTATGAGATATTAAATCTAAGGCCTCATCCTCTGTTAAAAGTCCTTCAAGGATAAGGTAGTTAAACTCATCAAGGACAATGAGGTCAAAATTGTTTTCAGACATCGCCTTCTTTATGAAATCAAGGGCTGTTTTAACTTCTGTTTTAAGTTTTTCTTTATCTATATCAGGATAAAAATGTGGGGACAAAACCTTGTCGAATTTTTTTGTAGTTACTGAAATGCTCTCAAGCATCTCAATCTCTCCACCATTTATGCCGCCCTTCATAAATTGAACAAACAGTACCCTCAATCCTCTGCTCTTTGCTCTCACTGCAAGGCCGATGGCAGCAGTAGTCTTGCCTTTACCTTCCCCTGTGTATATGTGGATATACCCTTTTTTATTCATAGCCAATAGAGCAGTAGAGCACACCTTCAGTCTTCATTGGTGGAGATTTTAACCGAAAATCGAATCCAAAGTCTATTTGCTTTATAAAAGTCAGGCAAAATCATTTTCAACTCAAACACAAAAGAGGGTAAAAATTTACAGAAGCTTTACACATTTTAACACCATATTTACTAAGCAAAAGTTTAAAATTTGTACATAGTTTAAGTTGTTAACACTAATAAGAAGGGGGTGAATGGTTTCTGATCGCTGAAGGCTGAAGCACTGTTTTTCTGGTCTATTTAGTTTTTTGGTTTGTTTGGTTGACAAGAGAAACCAGATGAACTAAATGACACTGACATGATTGCTGACAGAAAAGGAGGTATTTCATGAGTAAAAAGTTTTATGTGTTTTTCGTGGCAGTTCTGGCACTTGCACTGGTTGGTGGAATCTACCACACAAGTGCAGATGCTCAAAAAGCAGCACCAGCAGAGAAACCTGTAAAGGTTGAGACATGCTATGGCTGCCACGCACCCATTAAAGAATTCCATGCAACTGGCAAACACAAAGATGTAAACTGTGTATCCTGCCATACTGGACTGGATAAGCATGTTGCAAATGTGAAAGATAGGCCTGTCACAAGGACAGACCACAAGGCATGCGGAGCCTGCCACAAAGAGCAGTATGAGAGCTTCTTTACAATGAACTGGAAGAAGCTGGCAAGGATTGAGAAGGCACAACCAAAGGAGAAGGCCCCAGCCTTTGATCTCCTTATGATGCCTCATGGATTCACAAAGGAACACAATATCCAGAGGAGCCACTCATTTATGCTTATTGACCATCTGCTTATTGACAGGGGTTATGGTGGAAGGTTCCAGCCAAAGGCTGGTTGGGCAATGTTTGGAATGAGCGGAGACCTTAAGGCATGGGATGTCCTTGAGGACAGATATCCTGATGTGAAGGAGCACAAGGCATTTATCCCTGAGAGCGCTCCAGCAGCAAACCCTGTCTGCTTGAACTGTAAGAGTCAGGACCACATCCTTAAGTGGGCATATATGGGTGACCCGGTCACTGGCACAACATGGTCAAGGACATCAAAAGTCTTTGAGTTTGCGAAAGACCTTAATCATGCACTTAACTGCTATATGTGCCATGACCCGCATGCTGCAAAGCCGAGGGTTGTCCGTGACGCGCTTATACAGGCATTGACAAGACCTCAGGCAGATACCTTATGGCACAAGGATCCAAAGAGGACGAAGATAGATGTTAAGGATATGGGTCTCAGAGGCTATACGAGAAAGATTGCGCTACTCGAAAAGACCGACACAAAACTTCAGTGCGGTCAGTGCCATGTGGAATATAACTGCAACCCTGGCACAGAGATAAGCACAGGCAAACCAATCACAATGGCAGACCAGAGGACAAACCACTTCCCATTCAAGGATGTCTTCCAGATGTACGACCATTATAATGCCCTTGATTTCCGTGATTTCAAGCATGCTATAACAGGCGCGCTTCTCTGGAAGGCACAGCACCCAGAGGCAGAGACATACTGGAACTCAAAGCATGACAAGGCAGGAGTTCAGTGCTCAGACTGCCATATGCCTAAGATGACAGACCCAAAGACAAAGAAGACATATACTTCGCACTGGCAGACGAACCCGAAGAACTACCTGAAGGAGACATGTCTGAAGTGCCATCCCGACTGGAATGAGACAAAGGCAGCCTATGTAATAGACAGCGTAGCTAACCACCTAAAGGGTAAGGCAAGGAAGGCTGAGTTCTGGCTCACGAGGCTCATCAACAAGTTTGAAGAGGCAAAGGCTGTCGGTGTTGATGAGGAGACACTCAAGCAGGCAAGGGTTCAGCACGACAAGGCTCATATCCACTGGGAATGGTGGACTGCTGAGACCTCTGCGGGCTTCCATAACATTGACCAGGCAAAGCTCTCTCTAACTACTGGCATCGTAGATTCTAAGAAGGGTATAGAAATCCTTCAGAAGGCGATAGATACAAAGAGGGCAGCAAAATAATGTTTTAAAAAAGGCGGGGCAATATGCCCCGTCTTTTAATTTCATGGACTGGGTAAAAGATAATGTTCAAAATTATGGAAGATGGGGGTGAACATGAAAAAGATAGTATTAATGGTGTTGATGTTATTAATTGCTGTTGGAGTTATTGCTTCTATAGGATATGGTAGTAACAATAGCGCCCCAAATGCTGAATGCTATGTATGTCATACTGGTGCTACTGTCCCAGCCGAGCTGAAACTCGTAGGGCTTCCAAAACAATATGAACATGGGAAGACATATAAGCTTACATTAACGGTAAGTAGCCCGTTACAAAGCATAGGTGTTGTTCAGGGTGGTTTTTCTGCTGAGGCAACAGCAGGTGAATTAATAATAACAGATGAGAAGAACACCCAGATTTCACTTCCTTTTATAACTCATACACAGGAGGGCTCTGAAAAGAGGACATGGAAGTTTGCATGGAAGGCGCCGCAGCAGAAGGTGGATGTTGATCTCAAGGTGATGGCGGTTGCAGCAGATGGTGATTTTTCCTCTAATGGTGATGCAATAACTGCTGAGGTATTTACAATCAAGCCAAAGAAATAGTTAAACATAAAGGAGGAAGCTAAAATGAGACTCAGTAGAAGAGATTTTTTAAGGGCAAGTGCTATAACAGCCGCTGCTGCGGCTGCAGGCATTGCTAAACCGGAGATGCTTTTAGCAGCCCATCCTGTTAAATCTTTTCCTGTTGGTCAGTGCAGGTATTGTGCAGTGGGCTGCACAACGATAGCTGACTGTGAGGTGGATGCAGCAGGTAAGGTAACGAGGGTTGTGGCAATAAAAGGCGACCTTAAGAGCCCTGTTAACAGGGGTGTGCTCTGTACAAAAGCGTTCTACCTGCACAAAGCTATTGCATACAAAGACAGGCCAAAGGGTGCCCTAATCAGAAAGGAATGGATTAACCCAAAGACCGGCAAGCCTGATCTGGTGAATTCACCGAGAGTGATTGAAGGTAAAAACACAAAGGATCCACATGGTTTGAAACCTTCAGAGGTTGACATGAAGGAAAACTTCACCATGATACCTTGGGAAGATGCCATAGACTTTGTTGCAGACGCAGTGGAAAAAACCGTGAAGGAAAACGGCAAACACAGCGTGGCATACTATGGCAGCGGACAGGCAGGGACTGAAGAGACACATATAATGAATAAGACCCTGAAGGGCGGCGGTATGCTTGCCAACAACGCCATCGAAGGCCAGCCGAGGATGTGTATGGCATCTGCTGTTGTGGGTTATCTCTACACCTTTGGAAAAGACGAGCCATACGGTAGCCTTGATGATATTGATGTTCCAGACCCTGACTTCAAAAAACATGCAGACACATTCTTTATCATCGGAAATAACACAGCAGAGGCACATCCGATAATCTTTAACAGGATTGCTGCTATAAAGGCAAAAAATCCGAATATAAAGATTATCCTCGCTGACCCGAGGAAGACTCGTTCTGGAACAATTGCTGATTTATGGCTGCCATTTGCAACAGGTAGGGACCTCGTGCTTCTCAATTCAATAGCGTATGTAATTACCCATGAGCTTGATGGTGCAAAGTATGATGTTGAAAAGGGCACTGTTGATGCAAAATGGAAATACCTTGATAAAAAGTTCATTGAAAGGCATGTGAGCTTTGGAATACACGAGGATGTAAAAAAGACATGGGTAAAGACCACCTATGGAGGCACGAGGGATGCAGCATGGGACCTCACCTATACAGCAGAGCCAAGGAAGACCTATCCAAGCCTTAAGACCAAATATGCATCAGAGGAAGATGTAATGAAAGACCTTTATAAGGGCTTTGCTGTCTTCCTTAAGTTCCTTGAGGACTACAAACCCGAAAAGGTCTCGGACATAATTTTTGAGGGCGAAGCCCCCCTCGTCTATGACAAGACGACGAGAACATGGAAGAAGATCAGCGGGCCAGAGGCGGTAAGGCTTGCAGCAAAATGGTTTGCCGAAGGATATACTTTGTCTGCATGGTGTATGGGTGTAAATCAGAAACTGCAGGGCACATGGACTAATGCATCACTTCATATGCTCAATCTTATCACAGGAAAGGCAGTTAAACCGGGCAGGCACTCGTTCAGCTTTACAGGCCAGCCGAATGCCTGCGGTGGAATCAGGGCACCAGGGGCACTCTGCCATGCACTGCCATACGGAAGGCTCGTTGTAAACCCGCTTCACAGGGCAGCGGTTGAAAAGATGTGGGCTGATAGGGCCGCTGCATACCTTAAGAAGCGTGGTATGTCTGATGCAGAAATAGCAGGAGAGACAGCAAAGATAAAGATTCACGATAAACCAGGTCCCCATACTGTTGAGATGTTCAGGAGGCTCGGTGCAGGACAGATTAAGGTCCAGTTTGTTTCAACTGTTAACCCTGGCCAGAGCCTGCCATATTCATGGCCTTACAGGTTGGCAATGGGAGGTGCAAAGAAAGGAGAACCCTGGCCCCTTACAGTAACGCTTGAGGCATTTCCAAATGCAACAACACAGGTCTCAGACATCGTGCTTGGTGCTTCAAGCTGGTATGAGAAGGAGTTTATATTTGGAAACCTTGAGAGAAGGTATCAGATTATCAAAAAGGTCATAGACCCTGTTGGGAATCCAATCCCTGACCATACAATATTCGCCCTGATAATGAGAAGGCTTGAGGAAAAAGGACTTGTTCCGAAAGGTCATGTTTCCCAGTTCTGGCCCGAGAAATATGACGGCACTGACTGGATGAAGAAGACACTGGCGGCAGCCAACACATTGGAGTGGAACAGGGAATTTACCACCAATATCTGGGACGAACTGATGGCGCTTTCTAAGGGGACAGGGTATGACTTTAGTGGTATGAATAGGAAAATGTTACTTGAGCAGAACTTCGGCTACAGGATACCACTACCAGCGGAATACCACACGGATGCCTCTGTGAAGGCAAGATATGACAAGTACCATTCGAGCATCCAGTATGCCTTCCCCTATGATCCGCATATTGATAAAATTACTGCGTTTTACCTTAAGAATATGAAGGAGTTTAATCCTGTCTATGGTGCATGGCTTGAGAAGAATATCAATGCAATGAAGGCAGATGAAGCGTATCATAAGGAAGAAAACCTTCCCAAAGGATGGTATGCGAGCTTCTATAACTCCAATGCCTTTATCAATGGTATGGTTGATATCCCTACACCAGATGGCAAGACAAGAAAGGCTCCAGGCTGGGATGGCAGGGCTATTGCATGGGCAAATACATGGTGGGCATGCAAGTTTGACGGAAAGGGGTTTGTCAAATATAAGACCGTTGAGGTTGTTGAGAGGAAGTTTAATCCTGCAAAGGTTGAGGAGCACAGCGCTTTACCTTTTGACCCTATATCCAAATATACAGTCAGTGTCATCGGTGACCCTGATAAGGACATGGGCGCCATGAAGAATATTGCCCTGTCACCTGCAGAATTCCATAACTTAAGACATGAATACACAAAGGCTGATGGAAGCAAGCTTCTTATAATTGATACAACCGATTTCAAATACGGAGCGTGTACAGGAAGGGTTGTTGAACACTGGCACTCAGGCAGCATGACAACAAGGGTTGCTGAGCTTAACCGCGCAGTTCCGGGTGCGTATGTGGAGATCAATATTGAACTTGCCAGGAAGCTTGGTATTAAGGATGGCGATTCTGTGATAGTTGAATCTCCAAGGGGTAAGATTGAACTTCCTGCAAAGGTGCTTGATGTTACAAAGGCAACAGGTGGGCCAAGATACGATTATGTATTTGTGCCGTGGTTTGATGAGTACAAACTCATTAACATGATAATGAGGGATGCCTTTGACCCCTTCAGCTTCCAGGCAGACTACAAGATGTTTGCGGTGAAGATTTACAAGGGCAAGACAAAGACAAGACAGGCAGAGCCTGGAAAGATAGTAGTATAAAGTAACGAGTAACGGATGACGAGTATGGGAGATTTAAAATCCCAACTCGTTACCCTATTTTAATTTTAACCTCGTTTAAAACGCGAGGTTATTTTTTGACTATGCGATTGTTGCTGTAAAAGAAACAGGGTTCAAGGATTCGAGCAAGATTTTTCACTTGATCACTGGACTCCTCGAATCCTTGAACCCTGTTTCATAGATACATGGAGAATAGACTGAGATTACTCAGAACAACGCATCATCAAAATAAAATCAGGACAGGAGGAAGTATGAAAAATTTGTTAGTGGTTGTTTTTGCCCTTTTTTTTGTGGTGTCGTGCGCAAAGAAAGAGGATAAGAAGGCAGGTGAAGGCTATTTAGCAAAGGTCGGAAATGTAGTAATAACAAAGCAGGATATGGACAATGAGCTTGCATCAATGCCTGAAGACAGGCGTCAGTTTTATATGGGTAAAGATGGCATGGGGCAGCTCATCGAAGATATGGTGAAAAAGGAGATATTCCATCAGGAGGCGATTAAAAAAGGCATAGATAAAAAGCAGGAATATCTGAAGAAGATTGAATACCTAAAAAAGATGTCACTTATCGAGACACTTTTAGAGACTGAACTTGCCAAAAAGATAGAGGTTACTGATAAGGAAGTAATTGATTATTACAACAAACATAAGGCAGCGGAATTCACAGATAAAGCCACTGGCAAGGTTATTGAGTTACAATATATCAAAGATGGGCTAAAAAAGCAGCTTGTAATGGAGAAACAGAGAGGAGTTTTTGAAAAGTATTTAGCTGATTTAAGGAAGACATATAAGCCTGAGATAAAGGCGGTAGATAGTAAACAGAGGAAGTAACTATAGTGAACGACCAAAGAAAGTTGTCATTGCGAGGAACGTAGTGACGAAGCAATCCCTTGAGATTGCTTCGCTTTGCTCGCAATGACAGTCAGTAGTATGTCTACTTACTTAGGGCGTTAACTATAAATAATAGATATGAAGTTTACGAGAAGAGATTTCCTTAAGGCGTCGATCCTGACAGGTGCTACTGTGATAGTCGGAAACGGACTCCCCCTTTTGGAAAACCTTGCTGATGCGGCAAAAGAAGAGTTCATGGGGCCGCTTCCTGATATAGATGTCGGAGGTTTGATAAGGCCGCCGGGTGCTTTACCAGAGAATAAATTCAGGTCAAAATGCATAAGCTGTGGTGTTTGTGTGAATGTCTGTCATGTGATGAAGTATGATGCGATTGCAGTTGTCGGACTTAAGGATATAAAAAATTTCGGAACGCCTTACATAAAAGACATGCGAGATTTCCCCTGCGCACTCTGTATGGAATGCCCAAAGCACTGTCCAACAGGGGCACTGCAAAAAGTGGAGAAAGAGAAGGTAACAATGGGAATGGCCCTTATTGATTTTGGTCTGTGTTTCGGCTGGAACGGTGATGTCTGCCTCTCCTGTAGCAAGGCATGTCCAATGGGTGCAAAGATATTTGATTTCTACAATGGCGAATGGGGCAATCAACCATATATAAACGAGAACTGTGTTGGGTGCGGACTGTGTGCTAAATACTGTCCCCTCGGAGGTTCAGCAATAAAGGTGGTTACGAGAGGACAGTATGAAAAAATCAGATCATCTTATGTAAATGAGTTTAAGCGGCTTCTTTCATTGTCCAATGAGGAAAGATACAATGTTGTTTATGGCCGGAATATCCAGCAGATCATGGCAAGAGGACGCTTGGTTGAGCGTGAATACCGTTAAAGGCAGTCAGCGGTCAGAAGTAAATAATAGAAATGTCATTGCGAGGAGCGTTAGCGACGAAGCAATCTCAAAAGACGAGATTCCTCGCTCTGCTCGGAATGACAACGGGAAAATAAAGTTGTCCAGAATCAGAAGGCTTGTTCTCCTTGCTATTGTTATACTTTTTTCCCTCCAGTTTCTGAGAATAAAGGTTCTTGCCGGCGGTCTTACAGGTTCTGTTGCTGTCCTGTTCGTGAGGCTGATGGATGTCTTTGCATATTTTGAAAGCCTGATAGCGTCAGGGGATTTCACTATTAATGCATTGATTGCTGTGCTTCCAATCATTGGAATATATCTCATCTTTGGTAGGGCTTTCTGTGGATGGGTCTGCCCCATGGATTTTCTCTATGAGTTGGTGGATAAAATAAAAGTCAGAAGTCAGAAGTCAGAAGTCAGAAGTCAGGAACAAAGGACAAGGAGCAATGTGTCTCCTAAGATTGGTTATGTGATTGCAGGGATCTTACTTGTCACCTCTGGACTATTGAATGTACCGTTTTTTACAAACTACTTCTCTCATCTTACCAACTTCTTCAGGTTAATTACGAGTGGTGTTTATCTTGCCCTTGACCTTCCTGTTGAGCCAACAGTGATGTTATTTTCAGGCACTGTTATATTCTCCCTGTTACTCCTGGAATATTTCTTCCCGAGACTCTGGTGCAGGGCATTATGCCCTGTTGGGAAAACCTATAGCCTTTTTAATAAGATAAGTCTGCTTAAACTCAAGTTCATGGAAGGGGAATGCAGTGAATGTAATCTCTGTGAGCAGGTATGTTATATGGATGTGAAGATAACTCCTCATTTAAACCAACCAGGTCTCAGGGATATAAACTGCATTTACTGTGGTAGATGTGTAGAGGGCTGTGAGACAAAGGGAAAGATTATAAAGATGAAACTATCCATACTGTCATTCCGAGCGAAGCGAGGAATCTCGTCTTGAGATTGCTTCGAGACTTTGTCCCTCGCAATGACAATGTAAAGAACTGTGGGAGGAACTTATGATTGTTGCAAGTGGATTTGTTGAGGCAAATGAATTAGATGATGTGGAAAGGGTTGTAAATGAACTGAAAATTAGAGGCATCGAGGTTAATGAGGTTAATGAAGAGAAAGTAGTCTTTCTTGTTGAGAGGGAGACTATGGCTGCAGTAAAAGCTGAGCTGGATTCTCTCAAGGATATTGATGGCGTGAGAAATGTCTATCTCGCCTACTACAGTCTTGAAGGGAGCGACAAGGGTTCTGAAAATTAACTGTTTTTTAACACATTTTAACAGCACCTTTACCTGTTATCGTTTTAGACTTTAAGCATCTACGGGTCTATTTAGTTTATCTGGTTTGTCTGGAATTAAATGGATAGCGAGTGTATTCCCCGCAGCTTGCTGCGGGGTTAGCGAGCGAATATAAAAATAATATTCCTTGCATTAAGATTCCCTGCAGCAAGCTGCAGGGAATCTTCGATAGACCGCATGGATGTTCAAGTTATTGAGCGTAAAGGACAAGAAGGCTTAAGGTGGAGGTAACAGGGATTATTGTACAGTTGGAGGAAAGTGCTCGAGATGGCCTATTAAAGACCCTCGCAGACATGCCTCATATTAGCATATACAGTGTAAAGGATAACCAGATAGTCCTGGTTATAGATACGGATGATATATATGTGCTAACACAGAAGACAAAAGAAATCCAGGAGATGAATGGAGTAATCGGAGTCTATCCCGTCTTTTCTCTCGATTCCTTACCCTTTTAACCTTCCGTCGACCATCTCTACGACCCTGTGGCAGCGTTTTGATAATGCTTCATTGTGGGTGACTATCACAAACGTAATGTTTTTTTCTCTGTTCAGAGTTAACAGCAAATTAAATAGATCTTCTCCTGTTTCGGTGTCGAGGTTTCCTGTTGGCTCATCCGCAAGGACGACCTTTGGTTCAAGGATTAATGCCCGTGCAACAGCAACTCTCTGCTGTTCCCCCCCAGATAGTTCTCCTGGCCTGTGTCTTTTTCTTTCGGATAAACCCATCTTATCGAGAACTCTTTCTGCCCTTTCTATAACCTCTTTATAACTTGAACCCTTGAACCCTTGAACCCTTGAGCCCATACTTATTAGCCCTGGCATGATGACATTCTCAATTGCAGTGAACTCAGGCAGAAGGTGATGAAACTGGAAGACAAAACCTATTGTCTTATTCCTGAATGATGTTAATGCAGCATCATTGACTGAAAACACATCAATGTTGTCGTAGAGGACATTCCCTGATGTGGGTCTGTCAAGGGTTCCAAGGATATGGAGGAGTGTGCTTTTCCCAACTCCTGATGCCCCAACTATTCCGATGACCTCACCCGCTTTTATAGAAAGATTAATTCCTTTGAGGATTTTGAGTTCACCAGCAGGGGTAAAGAAGGATTTTCTTAATTCCTGAATCTCAATCAGATTGCTCATCCTTTTTACCTGTTATATCCTTTATCTTATTCTTTGCCTTCTCTATGGCCTGTGCGGCCCTGTCTGTTCTTTCTTTAATCCTGTCTGCCTTCTCACCGACCTCTTCGCTCTTTTCCTTCACGGTCTTTCCAAACCACCTGAACTTCTCTCCTCCGCTCCAGAAGGCAAGGCCGATGAACAATATAGCTGCTATGATAATCAAACATATGAGTCGGCGTATGAGCTTAAACATTTTTCCTATTAGCGCTCGTTACTATTAACTCGTTACTCGTCATAGCCTTACTCATACCTCAATGGCTCAACAGGGTTCAGTCTCGCTGCCTGCCATGCAGGATAGATGGTTGCAAGGAAACTAATTACGATGGCAGAAACAGTCACCGTTACAAAGTCAAAGAGCTTCATCTTCACAGGCAGATGACTCAGATAGTAAATATCAGGTGGAAGCTTGATTATCTGATATGTGTTCAGGATATAGCTTAAGGCATAACCTCCCGTTAAGCCTATTAATGTTCCTACCAGCCCGATGAGAAAACCTTGAAGCATGAATATAGCCATTATGCCCTCATTCGTTGCACCCATCGCCTTTAAGATTGCTATCTCTCTTTCCTTTTCTATGACATTCATTATGAGGGTGCTAACAATATTGAAGGATGCTACAAGTATAATAAGGATTAATATAACAAACATGGCAAATTTCTCAAGCTTCAATGCTGAAAATAAGTTTTTGTTCATCTGCATCCAGTCCCTCGCATAATATGGAAACCCGAGGTTTTTCTGAATCCTTTCCCTCACATCCTTAGCCTTATATATGTCATCAAGCCTGAGCTCTATACCTGTTATCTCGTCTTTCATCCCGAAGAACTCCTGTGCAGGTCTGATGGCGGTGAGGACAAGATTTGAGTCATACTCAAACATGCCGACCTCGAATATCCCAACCACTCTGAACTGCTTGATCTTTGGCAAGACCCCCAATGGGCCGATCTCACCAGCAGGGGAGACTATGTTGATTATGTCGTTCTTGAACACTCCAATGTTATTGGCAAGCTCTCTGCCGAGTATTATCCCTGGCACTCCATTTTTGAGCTTGAGATTATCAAGACTTCCCTCTTTCACGTGCATGAGAATCTCGGTGGTCTTTGCCTCATCTTCTGGCTCAATTCCTCGAAGATACACGCCGTGCGCCCTTTTGCCAAAGGATACCATGACCTGTCCGAGAACAAATGGGGCAGCGGATACAACATTCGGCTCACCCTTTATCTTTCCCATTAGACCGCTGTAATCAGCTATACTTCCTTTATAATCAAGGACCACAATATGGGCATTTACACCAAGTATCTTCTTTTGCAGGTCTTCATGGAAACCGCTCATGACAGACAGCACCACAAGGAGCGCCATGACACCAAGGGCAACACCCCCAATAGATATGGCTGTATTGAAGGAGATGCCCTTATGTCTCTTTTTTGACTTAAGATAGCGTATCGCTATAAATATTTGATAGGGGAGGTTCATCACTACTCCGGCTTAAGCTGTGGGAAGAGTATCACATCCCTTATCGAGTGTGAATTGGTGAGCAGCATCACAAATCTATCAATGCCTATACCTTCTCCTGCTGCTGGAGGCATCCCGTATTCGAGGGCCTTTACAAAATCCTCGTCCATCCAGTGGGCCTCTTCATCACCTTTCTGCTTTGCCTCGACCTGTTTTTGAAATCTTTCCCTCTGGTCTATCGGGTCAATCAGCTCTGAGAATGCATTTGCTATCTCCCTTGCTGCTATAAAAAGCTCAAACCTTTCAACAAGCTCAGGGTTGTCCACCTTTCTCTTTGCAAGAGGAGATAGTTCAACTGGGTAATCAATTATGAATGTCGGCTGGATTAGCTCTGGCTCTACTTTTTCTTTGAATATCTCATCAAGGATTTTTCCATGAGATGAGCCTTTCTTTATCTCTACCCTCTCTGACTTAGCCCACTTCTTTGCCTCTTCAATATCCTTCAATACTTCTTCTGGAACACCCTTCTGCACCATCGCATCGAGCATTGGAATCCTCGGCCATGGAGGTGTGAGGTCTATTGTTATATCTCCGTATGGGACTTTCAGAGTGCCGAGGGATCTGTTTGCAACATAGGTTATAAGCTCCTCTGTGAATGGCATAAGGAAGTTATAGTCCTTATATGCTATATAGAACTCGAGCATAGAAAACTCAGGATTGTGCTTTGTAGATATGCCTTCATTTCTAAAATTCTTGTTCAACTCATAAACGCGCTCATACCCACCCACGAGAAGCCTCTTTAGATAAAGCTCAGGGGCAATCCTGAGATATAAATCTATCCCGAGTGCAATATGATGGGTCTTGAATGGTTTTGCTGCTGCGCCGCCTGGAATAGGGTGCATCATGGGTGTCTCGACCTCTATGAATCCTTTTGATTCGAGGAAGTCCCTTACAGCCTTTATAATTGCACGCCTCTTTGCAAATGCCTCCCTGACCTCTGGATTGACTATTAAATCCACATAACGCTGTCTGTATCTTGTCTCTATATCCTTCAGTCCGTGCCATTTCTCAGGAAGGGGCCTCAGGGACTTTGTAAGGAGCGTAAAATCATAGACCTCTACTGTCAGCTCATTTGTCTTAGTCCTGAAGATCTTTCCTCTTAATCCAAGGATATCTCCTATGTCAAGCTTCTTGACAATTGCATGTTTTTCTCCAAGGATATCTTTTTTGAAATATACCTGAATCTTCCCTGTTGTATCCTGAATATGGGCAAATGCAGCCTTTCCAAAGTCTCTCATGGCTACAATCCTGCCGGCAATAGAGCATGTGACAGTATCTGCCTCAAGGCTTTCTTTGTCTGCGGATTCATATTTATTAAGAAGCTCTGCAGCATGGTCTTTTGCCTCAAATGGGCCTCCATAGGGCTCGATACCAGCTTCCTTTAGCTCGTGAAGTTTTTTGATACGCTCCTCTATTAGTTCGTTAAACCCTTCCATAATACCTCGAGAAAATTTTAAGATTATAATGATTAATTTTGAGGTAAGTCAAGGAAGGGTTTATTGGTGGTTGCCCATGGATAAATAATCTGGTATGATTTTAATATAATCTTAAGAAGTAAGAGAGGAGGAATTATGAAAGAGGAATCTCTAAAAGCACTTATAAGTAAACTCCATGATATGAGCCACAGTGCGGGGGAATGTATCTATCTTTTACAGAACGCTTTTATCTATAACTCTTCAAAATTCCTTGATGAATGTGAGGCAAAGGCAAAGGAAATCCACCAGAGTGAGAAGACCCTTACACAGGGGTTTGTTGAGGAGACAAAAAAGAGCCCTGATGCAAAGGTGTATGTGCCTGCCCCCGGTCATATAGAGAGGATGGGGGCTTATATGGAGGATATAATTGGTTGCATGCGGACAAAGATAAAGGACGAGATCCTCTTCAGTGATAAGGCAATCTCAGAAATAACTTTTCTCCTCCAGAGGATTCAGGAAGTGTTGAACAACATAAGCGATATTATCCTGGCAAGAAATGCAATTATGGGCAGATATGTGAAAGAATCGGAGGCAGAGATAAGCAGGAGTGCCAACGAATTTGCAACCCTGCATGAAGAGAGGCTTATCGAGGGGTTATGTATGCCAAAGGCATCGCCGCTATTTCTTGATATCCTGGATGCAATCAAAGGCATAGCATGGCATGCAAAGGAAATTGCTGAAAAGCTTACAGCATAATTTTACTCCTTCCTATCTCCGTCTGCCTCCTGGCGTGTTGTCTGATAAGGTCAGGGAGGCAGAAGAGATTCTCAGGAACTGCACATTATGTCCGAGGAGTTGCAAGGTTGACAGGACTTCAGGCATGAAGGGGTTCTGCAAAACAGGGGATAAACCCTTTGTATCGAGCTGGGGGCCTCATTTTGGCGAGGAGAGGCCGCTTGTGGGGAGATCTGGCTCAGGCACAATCTTCTTTGGACATTGTAACCTCGGCTGTATATTCTGTCAGAACTGGACAATCAGCCATCTTGGTGAAGGCAGCGAAATATCCTTCAAAAAGCTTGCAGAGGTAATGCTCGAACTCCAGGGAATGGGCTGTCACAATATAAACCTCGTCACGCCAACCCATCAGATGCCAATGATATTGAGGTCCCTTGCGATAGCGGCAGAAAACGGTCTCAGGATACCAATCGTCTATAACTGTGGTGGGTATGAATCCCTTGAAGCAATAGAGCTTCTTGGTGGAGTTATTGATATATATATGCCAGACTTCAAATACTCAGACCCTGAAATGGCATTTAAATATTCAAGGGCTAAGGATTATCCATCAGTTGCAAAGGCTGCAATAAAGGAGATGTACAGGCAGGTCGGTGACCTTATCATTGGTGAAAGAGGGGTAGCTCTAAGGGGGCTCCTTCTGAGACACCTCGTTCTTCCAGAGGGCATTGCCGGGACAGCAGAGGTCGTGAGGTTTATTGCAGAGGAGATTTCAAAGAATACATACGTCAACATAATGAACCAGTATTATCCATGTTATAAGGCATTTGAGAACCCTCCTATTGACCGGAGGATAACAGATGGAGAATACAGGGAGGCTATCAGGCTTGCACTGGAGGCAGGTCTAAAAAGGATTGACGGTGTGACTGTATGAAGATCCAGTTTCTTGGTGGGGTCAGGACGGTTACCGGCACATGCTTTTATCTGAGCACATCAGAGCTAAAGATGCTTGTTGACTGCGGCATGTTCCAGGGGGCGGATTCTGACAAGATAAACAGGGTGCCTTTCTTTTTTAATCCATCAGAGATCGACTGCCTTTTCCTTACCCATGCACATATAGACCACATCGGCCTTGTCCCAAAACTTGTGAAAGACGGGTTCAGGGGAAGGATTATCACAACATCTGCAACAGCCGACCTATCAGAGCTTATGCTTTATGATTCAGCCCACATCCAGGAAAGCGATGCAGAATGGCAGACAAGGAGGGCTTTAAGGTCAGGTAGGAAGCCTGAGATACCCTTTTATACTGTTGATGACGTGAGAGTTGCCATGCCTTTTTTTCAGAAGATCTATTATGGGAAAGTAGAGCACCTTGGAAGGGGGATAAGATACAGGTTTCTGGATGCCGGCCATATTCTTGGCTCTGGGACGTTGGAGCTATGGTATCAAGACAGCCTTGTAGAAAAGAAGATTATATTTTCTGGAGACATAGGCAGGAAAGGGAATCCGATTGTGAGGGATCCTTCCACCATAGAAGAGACTGATTATGTTATCGTGGAATCCACATATGGTAATAGACAGCATAAAGGGATGAAGGAGACAGTGGATGAGCTTGTCGAGGCGATAAGGGCTACGTTCAAAAGAGGAGGCAATGTATTGATACCTGCCTTTGCCATTGGCAGGACCCAGGACTTACTTTATACACTTAACAAACTTGTCAGGGAAGGGAGGCTTTATAAAATAAATGTCTACATTGACAGTCCCCTTGCAGAGGAGGCAACAAAGGCATATCTTGCCCATCCTGAATGTTTTGACGAAGAGGCAAAAAGACTCTTCAATCAGAATTTGGCTGGCGATGCGATAAAACTTCATTTCACCAATACCGTTGAGGAATCCCAGGCACTAAATAGGATAAAATCTGGCGCGATAATCATTGCAGGAAGCGGCATGTGCGAGGGCGGAAGGATAAGACATCATCTGAAGCATAACCTCTGGAGGTCTGAGTGCAGCGTCATATTTGTTGGCTTTCAGGCCAGCGGGACCCTCGGAAGGCGTATTATTGATGGTGCTGAGAAGGTTCGTATCTTTGGAGAGGAGATAGCGGTTAAGGCAAGGGTTTATACTATTGGAGGTTTTTCAGCCCATGCAGACCAGACAGAACTCCTTGAATGGCTTGGGGCATTCAAGAATAACCCTGAGGTCTTTGTGGTCCATGGCGAAGAGAAGATATCCCTTGAATTTGAGTCGATAATAAAAGAAAGGTATGGATTTAAAACCCATGTCCCATCAAAGGGAGATATCTATGAGATATGACCATAAGCCCCATGCATTGTTCTGATTAATCCTTTGAGTTAAAGCTCAACAATCTCTGCTGCCATCTTATTCAAATCCACCAGTGCCACGGTTGACTTTCCCTTAAGCAACTTGCCTGCTTTTCCAGGATTGACAATGATTGCATTGTTAACCTTTCTAACGTCGGGCTTATGAGTGTGGCCGTAGATGATTAAATCGAAGTGCCTGCTGTCTGCAAGTGCATTTATCACATCCGGCTCATGCATGACAATAATCTTTTTTCCATGAAGCGTCAAAGTGTGTGGTTGGTTATGGATATGGCCTTCTGATTTGTGTTTAAGCAAGAGTTTATCACCGTCATTGTTTCCAAAAATCCCTGAAAACTTACATCTCAATTCTTTGAAGATTTCGAGCGTAAATGGTGAGATTAAATCCCCTGCATGTAAGACATATCCAACCTTCTTCTCATTAAAAAGTTCCACCGCTTTTCTGATAGCAGGCAGGTCATCATGGGTATCCGAGATAATTCCTATAAGCATATTATTCCTTCCCTTTTGTTTTGAATCATTATAAACGATTGCTATTTAGATTTCGAGACAGTAAGTCATCAACCCTTTATATGGCCTGCGAGGATATTCTCAATGCCGAGGCGTATCATCATTATTGCTATTGAGGCAAGCAGCAGGGCCATGACCTTTGATATGGCGGTGATTCCACCCTTACCAAAAAGATTTACAATCCTTTGTGCATTAATAAAAGAGAGCCAGACAACAATCATATTCAACACAAGTGAGATGACTGTTGATAAGACACCATAATGATCCACAAGGACTAAAAGGGTGGTCAGGACAGCAGGCCCAACAATGAGTGGAACACCTATTGGTACTACCCCAAGTTTTCCTGTGGGGCGCCTTCTCTCCTCACTGTGTTTTATCAGGTCAAGGACCGCAAACACGAGGAGGACAAGGCCGCCAGCAATCTTAAAGTCATCAGCAGTAATACCCAGTATCCTGAATATAGCCTCTCCCATCGCCACAAACACAAGGCTGACAATCAATGCTGTGAGAATGGAGTCCCTGATGATCAACTTTCTTTTTGTCTTTGGCATATCCTCTGTCATCGAGATGAAGATGGGCAGCACAACAAAGACATCAATCGCGACAAAGAGCGGTATAAATGTGTTAGGGAGAATCTTTAGAATATTCCACATGAGTTAATTATAATGCCGTTTGCAATTTTTATGTCCTTATTATATCTACAGGCTGAATTGTGGTTGCCCTTTTTGATGGGTAAATGCCTGCCAGTATGCCGACTGTTACAGATGCAAAGAAAGAGATCACAAAACCCATGGGAGATACTGTGAAGGGAAGCTCTGAGAGCTTAGAGATTATAACACTTGCGATAAAACCCATCACCACGCCAACCATCCCGCCTGTCAGCGATATAAAGGATGCCTCCATCAAAAACTGGAGTATTATATCCCTTTTCCTTGAGCCAACAGCCCTTCTGATGCCTATCTCAACACGCCTCTCATTTACTATCAAGATCATTATCGATAGGATTCCAAGCCCTCCAATGGTGAAAGAAACGACGGATGATATTCTTCCAAGCACAGCTATTGTACTCATGGCCTGGGTCTTTAGTGCCATCACATCCTTGAGGTCTATAACTGTGAAGTCATCTTTCTGACCTTCTTTAATCTTATGTCTTTTCCTTAAAAGCTCCTCGATCGCTTTTTTTGTATTCGATATGAACTCCTCTCTCAAGACCTGCACATAGATGTTATTTATAAACTCTTTATTAACGAATCTCCTTAAATATGTATTTAGAGGCATGAATAACTTGTTATCCTGGTCAACCCCTGATATGTCAACGCCCTTACTTTCCATAATGCCTATGACCTGACATGGAACCCTGTAGATATAGATATATTCCCCAATGGGGTTTTTATCCCCAAAGAGTTTTTCTGAAACCCTGCTTCCTAACACAACAACCCTTTCGAGGTTTTTATTGTCCTCATCTCTGAAGAAACTGCCCTCTTTGACATGAAAGTTTCTTACCTCTGTGAAGTTTGGCGTTGTTCCAACAGCAAGGACAGAGGTAAGGGTTATATTTCCGTATCTAACAGGAAAGGGTCTATTGCCTGCTGGTGTAATCTCATTGATATAAGGAGACCTGTCCATTATGGCCTCTGCATCAGCTATTGTAAGGTTTGTTGCCTCTGAAAGGAGCCTTGTCTGCGTCCCTACCTTTCTTACTATGCCGCTTCTTACGATGAGAAGGTTCTTGCCAAGGGTCTCTACCTCCACCTCTGTCTTTTTTGCAAGGGACTCTGAAAGGTTCGAAACCACTATCAAAGAGAATGCACCGAGAAAAACCCCAAGGACAGCAAGGGATGTCCTCAGCTTGAAGTTATATAGAGATCTTACAGCGATTCTTAGATTTAAGATGACCCTTCTCATTCCCTTATCGCCTCGATAGGCTTCAGGTTAGCTGCCCTTTTGGCGGGTTGAAGCCCAAAGCCAATGCCAACTATCCATGAGAGTAAAAGCCCGACTGCAAAGGACTTCCATGAAAAATATATGGGGAAGTCAGCTACAAGAATGAGTAGTCTTGAAGACACGAGTCCGAGCATGAATCCTAATAACCCTCCGAGTGATGTGATGATTACTGCTTCTGAGAGGAACTGAAGGAGTATATCCTTTTTCTTTGCCCCTGTTGCCCGCCTGATACCTATCTCATTTGTCCTTTCTTTTACAGATAAGAGGAAAAGATTGGCAAGCACAAAACCAGCAACAGTAAGTGATATGAGTCCTACAATGCCAAGAAATATAACAAGGGAACCTGTAAGGGCAACAAGGAGTTTTGTTATTTCCTTTGGGGTTATAATCCTGAAGTCATCGGGCTGTCCATCAGGTATCCTATGCCGGTATCTCAGGAAGGCTCTTAGTTCATCCGCTCGCTTATATAGATTTTCCTGATCAATGAACCTCACCCTTAATGCAGAGATATATTTTGTCTCATTCTGTATCTTTCTCATCACAGAACTCAGAGGCATAATGATCCTGTCGTCGAGGTTGTGTCCTGTAGCAGACATTCCCCTTTCTGACAATACACCTATTATCTGGACAGGCATACCCTTAATGAGTATGTATTTTCCAACAGGGTCTTTATCCCCAAAGAGTTCTTTTAAAAGATACTGTCCAATCAACCCCACATTCCTTAATCCCTTAATATCTTCTGAAGTAAAATCAGAACCCTGTATTACAGGCCATGTCCATACACGACTGTAGTCCTCGGTTGAGCCGATTACCTGTGTCTGATGTTTTTTGTCTCTGTAGGATGCATTCACGCCTGATTGGGATGTCATTGGCACAACCATATATGCGTTTGGAAATGCCTGTCTTACAGCCCCCACATCTTCAAGTGTGAGCGTCTTCTGTCTCATCCCTATTGCCCTTGCTTCTTCACCACCACTTAATACCAGAACAGAGTCAGGCCCAAATCGCGCCACCATCTCGAAGGCCTTTTTATAGGCACCTTCCACTGCTGCGACTATTATGACTATAGAGGCAATACCAAGGGCAACACTTAAAAGACAGAAGAAGGTTCTTAGTTTAAATGCCCTTACAGCCCTGATTGATTGAGAGATGATTCTAATTAAGCGATTCATCGGTGATGAGCCCGTCGCTTATCCTGATAACCCTTTTAGCATAAGATGCGATGTTTTGGTCATGGGTTACAACAATAATGTTCCTACCACTTTCATTCATCTTTGCAAGGATATCCATAATCTCCTTGGCAGTCTTACTGTCAAGCTGGCCTGTTGGCTCATCTGCAAGGATTAGCTCTGGCCCATTTATCAATGCCCTTGCTATGGCAACACGCTGCATCTGACCTCCTGAGAGTTGTTTAGGCTTAAATTTAGCTCTATCTTCAAGGCCAACCATCCTGAGCACCTCCATTGCCATGTCCTCAACATCATTTGTGGTTCTGTCAAGATAAATGGTAGGGAGCATCACATTCTCAAGGACAGTTGCATAGGGCATGAGGTAAAAATTTTGAAAGACAAACCCTATAAGCTCATTTCTTACAACTGACAGTTCATCGTCGCTTAAGTTCGAGACCTCTTTACCATTCAGGATATATCTTCCTGATGTAGGCACATCAAGGCAGCCGATGAGGTTCATTAAGGTTGTCTTGCCAGAGCCTGATATCCCCATTATTGCCACGAATTCTCCTCTTTCTATCTGGAGGTTAATACCCTTCAATGCCTCAACATCCTCATCACCTATCCTGTAGGTCTTCTTTATATTTTCCATCAGGCATAGAAGTTCGGAGTGCTGAGTTCGGAGTTCGGAGATTTTCTCACATTTAACTTGCAGTTTTAATTTTTTTTCATCACTCCTAACTTCCAATTCTTAACTCCTAACTTTTTTATTTAGCTGATACAGGCAATATCAGCTTTGTTGCCAATCTATCATCTTGTTTAAGCCCTGAGATTATCTCTGTCTTTTCCTCTCCTCTGACTCCTATCTTTACCTCTACCTTTTCTACCTTATCTGGGCCGACGACTTTATAGGCGATCTGTTTTCCTTTCTCAAACTTAATGGCAGCATTGGGTGCTGTGAGTATATCTGCCTTTTCTTCAGAGATTATCCTTACATGGGTCGTCATCTCAGGCCTGAGAAATACCGCATCCTCTGGAGATACCTTCACGATGGCAAGATAATAGACTATATTATCTTTTACCTGAGGTTGTGGATAGACCTTCTCTATAGCGCCTGAAAATGTCTTATTCGGGAAGGTATCAACAGAATATTCAACCCTCTGTCCTGCCTTTACCCTACCAACATCCGTCTCATCCACATATATCCACATATCGAGCCTTGTGGGGTCAAGGACTGTTACGAGGTTTGCAACCTGCAAGCCTGCAACAATGGTTTCCCCTTCCTGTGCCGTTACATCAGAGACAATCCCATCAATTGGTGCATAAATCTTCGTATATGTAAGCTTTATCTCCTGCTGTTTTAAAGATGCGGAGTGGTCTTCCACATTTGCCTTTGCTATCTTCAATTGTGTCCTGTATTCATCTTCAAGCCTCTTAAGGGTTGCCTCTGTTGCCTCAAACTGGCTTCTTGCCTTATCAACGCTGTCCTTTGTTGTGTATTCGTGTCTGAGGAGCTCTACCTCCCTTTCGTAGTTTATCTTTGCGTAGCTATGGTTAGCCCTTGCCTCTTCTATTCGTTTTGGATAAGTGAGTTCAACCTGTGTCAGGGTATTTTTTGCTGAATCAAAGGCTGCCCCCTGTTGCTCAATGGCCTTAAGGATTTCCCTGTCATCAATCATAGCAATCAACTGCCCTCTTTTTACCCTGTCTCCTATCTTTACATTCATCTTAACAATAGTGCCTGTTGCCCTTGCCCCGACCTTAACAACAGCGCCAACCTGTGGCTTAATAATCCCTGTCTCTACAAGAACACCTCTGATACTGCCCTTTTCAACCTTTGCAGTCTCTAATACCTTTATTGTTGGCTTTACAAAAATTTTCTTATATCCAAAATAGCCTCCAATTGATATTGCGATTATGACCAGGCCGATGATGAGTCTTTTCATCTGAATTCCTCCAATCTATGTATACCTGCTACCCTTTCAATCGTGGACTTTGAAAGGATTAGATTAAGCTTTGAATCTATCAGCTGCTGTCTTGCATTGGCAAGGGCGCTTTCTGCCTGAACAAGGGAAAGGATATCGCCCTTGCCGACCTTGTATTCTCCAAATGCCTGAGCGTAATTCTGCTCAGCCTGTTTTAATTGCTCCTCTGCTACCCTAACCTTGCTTAAGGCAATAATGAAGTCCTGATAACTCTTTGTCACATCAAGGGATACTTGCCTTATTATATCGTTGAGGGTTTCACCTGAAACCTGGCTTTCTGCCTCTGATGCCTTCTTTTTATAAAACTTGCCAAGCTCAAAGATATTCCATGTGATGGTTATGCCAGCGCTTTTTTCCTCAGGAGAAAATATGCGAGAGCCACCTCCGCCTGTCTTTGTGTACGATGCACTGGCAGATACCTTTGGATAAAATTCGCTCATGGTGAGGAATAAATTACTCCTTGCAATCTCCTCAGAAAGCCTATACTTCTTTATCTCTGGCCTTTCCAGTGTTCGTTCGATCAATCTCTGGAGGTTAATCTCTCTGAGATCTGTCTCTAAAGAGCCTTCTAATCTATATTCGCTATCAAGCGGCCTTCCTATCAGAGAATTAAGGTCTGATAATGCATTCCTGCAATCACCCTCCGCCTGTATGAGATTGAATTTTGCCTGCTCAAGCCTCACAGATGCCTGCAACACATCAGACAATTTTGCAACTCCCAACCTATACCTTCCCTCTGCTACCTCATGGTCTTTCTCTGTGTCCTTTAGTGCTATCCTTCTCTGATCCAGGATTTCCAGTTGTGCCAATGCCCTGTAAAAGGCATTTTTCACATTGAATTCAAGTTCAAGTGTGTTTCTTTCGAGTTCCTGTCTGTCCTGCTCGAGGCTTAGTCTTGCAATCTGCCTGTTTGTCTTTCTCTTTCCCGCATCAAATAGTGTGTAGCCCATTGTTAAGCTATAGCTTCTTGTGTCATATTCTTCTGAATTGGTAAAGAATTTTTTATTTGATGTTGAAAGGTCAATGCTTGGCAGATATGGTGATAAGGATGCCCAGTAGAGGTTTTCTGATGCCTGTATCTTTATAATGGATGCCTTGTATGAGGGAAGCTTTTCTTTGGCCATCTTGATCGCCTCATCTAAAGACAGTGCAAATGCAGTAAGGGGGCCTATCAGGACAATAAAGGCTGTCAAAAGATATGATACCGTGTATTTCGTTTTAAACTGCCTTCTCATGATCTCCTCTATGTTAGGATGTCAGGCAGGATGCCTGACCTGTTTTTACACAAAAAAATATATACGAAATCCAGGAAAATAGCCGAGGCATCGAATTTTCCGGGGGTATTATTACTTTAAAATTATCTCTTATGTGCTCTACAAGTCTTCTATCTTTTTTGTCATAAGCTCCAGAGAAAAGTTGCATAAGCACCACCGAGCTAAAGACAATAAGGTGGCGGTCCCAACGGGATTCGAACCCGTGTTTTAGCCTTGAGAGGGCCACGTCCTAGGCCTCTAGACGATGGGACCATACTCTCAGTGAACAGTGAATAGTTATTAGTGAATAGTAAAAACAGACGATGAAAAATAAGCTTTTAAACTAACTACTGTTCACTATTCACTGATTACTGTTGTTCTGGCTGGGGAGAGAGGATTCGAACCCCTATAAGCAGATCCAGAGTCTGCCGTCCTGCCATTGGACGACTCCCCAGGAAACCAAAATTTATAACATAAAAATGCAGCCTTTGTAAATGCTAACAAATCAAGACAAAACCCAAATTCGAAATCATAAATCCTGCTTATGTTGGTGCTTAGGATTTATAGTGAAAGACTTGAATAAGGCGACATTGGCTACTTTCTTTTGTCTTTTACTATAGATATTAGGATTTTGAATTTCTTCTTACTTATGCTCAAATAGGGTTTTGACTTCATCCATCAGCTCGTTTATATCTTTGAATTGTCTGTAGACAGATGCAAACCTCACATAAGCGACTTTATCAAGGTTCTTAAGTGAAGACATGACTTCCTCGCCGACCCATGTGCTCGGGATTTCTTTTACACCAAGGCCGAGGAGTTTTTTTTCTATTGAATCCACAACTTTTTCACGGGTTACCATGTCTATCGGTCTTTTTTCGCATGCCTTCTCAAGACCGTGCAGGATTTTTTGTCTGTCAAAGGGTTCCCGCCTTCCATCTTTCTTTACGACCATCGGGATTATATCCTCAACGCGTTCATAGGATGTGAAACGTTTCCCGCATTTCAGGCACTCGCGCCTTCTGCGTATCGCATCTCCTTCTTTGCTTGTCCGCGAGTCGATAACCTTGTCTTCTATGTTGCCGCAGAAAGGACACTTCATCCGAAAATACCAACAGAATTAACCACAGAGAACATAGAGGTCAACATCTCTCATCCATAGTTTTCCCTATCTCCCTCATGTCGTAACTCCGTGTCTCCATGGTTTATGTTTTCATTATTACCTAAATTGAGCGATTCTTTGATTATAAATCACTCTTTGACAGGCGAGACGCCTGTCCTACTGTTTGACGACATCACCCATAGGGTAGGACAGCCGTCTCGGCTGTCATGGGTTTGTATAATAAATCGCTCAACTTGGGTATTAATATATTGGAAACTGCTGGCAAATGGCCTTTGTTTTTTCCCTCAAGCCCTTAATTTTAGATTCGTCCTTTGTATTTTTAATAACATCATCTATCATACTTGCAATTTCCACCATCTCAGCCTCTCCCATCCCCCTTGTGGTAACGGATGGTGTCCCGATCCTTATCCCGCTTGTGATGGTCGGTGGTTTTTCATCGTACGGTATTGAATTTTTGTTTACTGTTATCCCTGCCAGATCAAGGGCATCTTCAGCCTCTTTACCCGTAATGCCTTTGTTTGTAAGGTCAACAAGCATAAGGTGGTTGTCTGTACCGCCGGATATAATCTTGAACCCCCTTTTCATCAGCTCTTCAGCTAACCTCTTTGCATATTTTATTACCCTATACTGATAGTCCTTGAATTCCTTGTTCAGAGCCTCTTTGAATGCAACTGCCTTTGCAGCAATGACGTGCACGAGCGGGCCTCCCTGGATTCCAGGAAATATCATCCTATCTATAGCCTTTGCATACTCTGCCTTGCACATTATCATCCCACCCCTTGGACCGCGAAGGGTCTTGTGAGTTGTTGTTGTGACAAAGTCTGCATAATGCACAGGGGATGGATGAAGTCCTGCTGCTATGAGCCCTGCGATATGTGCGATGTCTGCCATCAGATACGCCCCAACCTCTTTTGCAATCTCAGAGAAGACCTTGAAATCGAGTGTTCTTGAATATGCACTTGCGCCAACGAGGATCATCCTCGGTTTGTTTTCTATTGCAAGGCGTCTGACCTCATCATAGTCTATATGGCCTGTCTCCCTGGTTACACCATATGGCACATTTTTATAGAGTATCCCGGAGAAGTTTACGGATGCACCGTGGGATAGGTGTCCTCCATGGCTGAGGCTCATTCCGAGGATTGTATCTCCCGGCTTAAGGAATGAGAAATAGACGGCCATGTTTGCCTGTGAGCCTGAATGTGGCTGGACATTCACATGTTCTGCTCCGAATAGTTCCTTTGCACGTTCTATCGCGACGGTTTCGACAACATCAGCATACTCGCATCCTCCATAGTATCTTTTGCCAGGATAGCCTTCAGCATACTTGTTTGTGAATACAGAGCCCTGTGCCTCGAGGACAGCCCTGCTTGCATAGTTTTCTGATGCAATAAGGACAATCTTTTCTCTTTCTCTTTCTGTCTCTTTCTGTATTGAGTCGTAGACCGTGGGATCAGTAAGCCTGAGATTTTCAAGATCCATGTCTTGTTATGCGTTCCTCTATCTGTTTTATTTTGTTGAGCCTGTTTATATGTCTTCCGCCCTCAAAAAGAGTGTTCATCCATACCCTGACAATCTCCTTTGCAAGGTCATTGCCGACAATCCTACCGCCAATTACAAGGATATTTGCATCATTATGCATTCTGCTCATCTTTGCTGTAAACAGGTCATTGCAGAGTGATGCCCTTATGCCCGGAAACTTATTTGCGACTATGGACATCCCTATGCCTGTGCCGCAGATAAGTATCCCTCTGTCGACCTTGCCGGTGGAGACTGCATCAGAAACCTTTTCCCCAAAATCAGGATAATCTACGGATTGAGGGCTGTCTGTGCCGTAGTCAAGACACTCTATACCCATATCCCATAGGAGAGAAATAAGCTCTTGTTTGAGTTCTATCCCAGCGTGATCGCAACCGATTGCTACTACCATTTATGCCTCAGATAAATTATCTTATCCGAGAGATTATTTGGAAGTCAAGAAATTGCGATGACTTGCCACCACAGAAGACGAAAATACATATTCTCGCCTTCGTCTATTGAGAAAAATGCTTAATTATTGACACCTTTTCCCAGATTATGATACGTTTAACATACAAAATGTCTGATAAGGCAGTGATAATAAAAAAAGCCCAGAAGTATCTTATAAGAGGGCAGGTGGATAAAGCTATTGCCGAGTGGGAAAAGTTAATAAAAGAAGCTCCTGACGGCAACACCTATAACATAGTTGGCGACTTATACCTCAAAAAGGGCGATGAAAGGCCTGCCATAGATTTTTTCCACAAAGCAGCACGGTTTTTCAGAAATGAAGGGTTCTCTCTTAAGGCATTAGCCCTATATAAGAAGATACTAAATATAAACCCTTCTGACACTAATTCTCTATATGCTCTCGGAGAACTTAGTGAGGAGAAGGGTCTAATAACAGATGCCATAAAGTACTATCTCGCCACTGCAGATATCCTTTCAAAGGAAGGTAGAAAAGAGAGACTGTTGCAGATTTATGACAGGATACTGAGCCTGTCTCCATCAAATATTCCTCTGAGGAATAAGGTCGCAGAGTTTTTTGCAAAAGAAGGTTTCAGGACAGAGGTAGCAAAAGAGTATCTGTATATCGCAAGACTATACGATGACAAGGACGATTTTGACAGGGCAAAAGAGTACTTTAAAAGAGTCCTGGATATTCAGCGTGATAACAAAGATGCATTGCTCGGGTTAAGCCTTATATACGAAAGGGCAGGCGATGTCCAGCAGGCAATTGAATATATGGAAGAGGCAATCGCATTTTCTCCGCAAGATACAGAATTATTATTGAGGTGTGCCCAACTCTTGATGATAAGAGAATCCCTTGCTGATGCAAAGGGTTATGTGTCAAAGGTTATTGAGGCAGAGCCATCAAACATAGCAGCAAGGAAGCTGCTTGGAGAGATTTACCTGAAGGAGGGAGACAAGCGAAAGGCATGGGAAGATTACAGCGCAGTACTCGATGAGATGGTGCTTAATGAAAAGTCTGATGATGCTGTAAATATCCTGAAAACATTTAAAGATATTGATCCAATACAGACAGGAAAGAGACTGGTATCCCTTTATAAACAGACAGGAGACAACGAGGCTGCATTTGATGAGCTGGTCTATCTTGGTGACATCCTTGTTGACGGTGAGATGCCCAAGGAGGCATTGAGTTGTTATAGGGAAGCGTTGCAGATACATCCTGACAGCGTGGCAGTACAGGATAAGATAACTGCGGTCGAAAGGAAGATTGGGGAAGAGCGTATAAAAGTAAGATACGAGAAGTCGGTTGAAGAGGCCATGACAGAGGCGGATATATTCCTGAGATATGGTCTATATGACGAAGCAAGGGCACTACTCGAAGAGCTGAAGGACAGAGAGACGGAGAATATCGATGTGCATATGAAGCTTAAATCGCTTTATGTGGCTACAGGAGACAAAAATCAGGCAGTGACCGAGTGTTTTATCCTTGCAGAAATCTACGGCAGGGGAGGTGAGATTGAACGGAAAGAGGCTATCCTTAAAGAGGCATACGAGATAAGCCCTGAAGACCCGAGGTTGCTCGATAGGATTGCAGCACAGCCTTCAGAAGATGTGGCTCCTGTTTCAGAGAAGCTTGCATCAGAGCCTGATATAGATGACTACAGTGAAGATATAGTAGAGGCAGAGTTCTATCTGAGGCAGGGACTGACTTATGATGCAATGGAGATATACAAGAAGCTTCTGAAAATTTTCCCTGACAATGATGAGATAAGACAGAAACTTTTATCAGTAGGAGCTGGTGAAGAAACTGCCCTTGAAGAGAAGGTAGCAGAAACGGTTGGGACGGAGCAGCCGGCAGAAAAGCATGTGGTTCAGGAAGGTGGGACCATCGAGGCCCGTGAGGTTCCAGAGCCGACACTTGACAGCAATGCGATTGAGATATTTGAGGAATTCAAAAAATGTATTGGAAAGGATTTAGAGGCAGAGGATTCAGAGACCCATTACAATCTCGGGCTTGCTTATAGGGAGATGGGTCTGATAGACGATGCAATAAAGGAGTTCCAGACATCGAGGAATGACCCAAAGAGGTTTATTCAGTCAACAAACATGCTCGGTATATGTTATATGGGAAAGGGGCTTTTCCCCCTTGCAATTGATTCTTTCAGCAGTGCGCTGGAGAAGATAGACGTGAGAGACGAGTCCTACTTGGGGGTCAAGTATGACCTTGCAGAGGCATACGAAAAGAATGGTAATCTTAAAGAAGCATCTGAGTTATATACAGAGGTGTATGGCTGCAATTCGAAGTTCAGGAACGTTGCAGAGAAGATCAACCTGCTGAGGGTCATGCTCGCAAAGACCGCGGAGACGCCAGAGAAACAAAAGGGAAGAAAGGATAGGGTTTCTTATATTTAACTATGGACTATCTTGAATATTATGGCCTGAGAGAACATCCATTCTCAAACGTAGTTGATAACAGGTTCTACTATAACAGCGCACAGCACTCAGAAGCCCTGATAAAGCTGAAATATGCAATAGATACAAAGAAGGGGCTTGCTGTTGTTATAGGAGACATAGGCACAGGGAAGACTACCCTTGCAAGAAGGCTTCTCGAAGAGCTCGATGAAGATATGTATGAGGCAGCCCTCCTTGTTGTAATCCATTCATCGGTGAGCTCTGAATGGCTTCTCAGAAAGCTTGCCATACAGCTCGGGGTGACAGATGTGAAGGAGGATAAGGTAGACCTCCTCGGCCAGATATACAGGAGGCTCTTTGAGATAAACGACCATGGCAAGACAGCAGTGATCCTTATCGACGAGATGCAGATGCTCAGGTCAAGGGAGATAATGGAGGAGTTCAGGGGATTGCTTAACATGGAACTACCAGATGGTAAGATGGTGAATTTCATATTCATCGGGCTTCCAGGGTTAGAGAGCGTGCTGTCGCTTGACGAGCCATTGAAGCAGAGGGTTGCTGTTAAACTTAAACTCAAGGCATTCTCCGAGGAGAACACAAGGGACTATATAAATCACAGGTTGAGCGTTGCAGGCTGTTCCAGAGCTATCTTTACCGATGGGGCAGTGAGTTCTTTATACCAGCACTCAAATGGAATTCCGAGGTTGATAAATACCATATGTGACAATGCCCTCCTTGATGGATATTTATTCAAGGCCGAGACAATAGATGAATCAATTATAAAGGCTGTTGCTATTGATCTTGGACTTAATGGGGCTTGAAAGAGATGGTTTTAATCTTCAGTGTTACTGCATACCTTGAGAGCTCTATCCTCATCTTTGAGGGATACCAGAACTCTCCACTATTTGCTGGTTCTTCATAAAAGACATTCAGTTCTCTGCCATTATCGAGCTCTATTGTCTGCTGCCTCGGCAGCATTGTCTTCTTGTCGATGAGAAGTTTTCTCGATGAGTTCCTGAGTTGGTACATACCATTTTTTTCTTCAATCTCATAGTTTTTTATGGTCCACCATAGGAAGCTGTTTGTCAGGCCGTCCACGAGGATTGCGCTCTTGTTTGTATCAAGCCTGGGATTGCTTTTTATAACGCCGTTTTCTGCTGTGACCTCGGCTGCAAGGAATCCAAGGGAATAGACCCTGAGGCTCAGAACCTCATCTGTAAGCTCGATCACAGCATCGCCTGTCATTGTACTGTCATCCTTTTCAAATTCTATGGAGAATGTCGCCTCGACCGATTTGATACTGCTTCTGCCTGCGATTATTTCCCTTACATCGACACCCTCATAGGCGGGCATCTCAATCCTTTTTACAGTGCAGGAGAATAAGAAAAGGATTATGCTAAGAGAGAGCGGCTTCCAGAGCGTCTTCAATATCTTTTACCCCTATTATTTCGAGCCCAAAGGAATTTTTTAATCTTTCGGCGTTTGTCTTCGACATTACTGCCCTTTTGAAACCTATCTTTGCTGCCTCTTTTATCCGTGCCTCTGCCTGGGCAACTGCCCTTATCTCGCCTGAAAGGCCGACCTCACCAAAGACAAAGGTTTTTGGGTCTATGGGGATTTCTCTCAGAGATGATGCTATCGTGGTTGTAATTCCGAGGTCGACTGCTGGCTCGACTATCTTGAGGCCACCAACAATATTTATAAATATATCCATGCCTCCGAGATGAAGTCCTGCCCTTTTCTCGAGTACAGCAATTAGGAGGTTCACCCTGTTGAAGTCAACACCGATGCTCGTCCTCCTCGGCATACCGAAGGTCGTTGGAGATACGAGTGCCTGAACCTCTACCATGAGTGGCCTTGTGCCTTCAAGGCTCGCAACAACTGTTGAGCCTGGAACATTCAAGGGTCTTTCTGATAAAAACAACTCTGAAGGGTTTTCTATCTCTGCGAGACCCGAATCTGTCATCTCGAATACGCCTATCTCATTTGTTGAGCCGAACCTGTTTTTTACTGTGCGTAGTATGCGGTATGAATGTCCCCTGTCTCCTTCGAAATAAAGCACTGTGTCAACAATATGCTCAAGAACGCGTGGACCTGCTATTGCGCCTTCTTTTGTGACATGACCAACAAGGAATACAGGGATTGCTGATTTTTTTGCGAAAAACATCAATTTCGCCGCACACTCTCTCACCTGGCCCACAGAGCCCGGCGCTGAGACAAGTTCCTGTGTATAGACAGTCTGTATAGAGTCTATAACCATTGCCCATGGTTTCATGCTGGATGCTACATCAATAACGCTCTCAAGAGTGGTCTCTGACAGGAGGATTATCGAGTTAGAGTTTATCGAGAGCCTTTCAGCCCTGAGTTTTATCTGTTCAGGGGATTCCTCGCCTGAGACATACAGCACCTTTCCGTATTTCTCTGCCAGCCTCGAGATAGCCTGAATCAGAAGTGTTGATTTCCCGATTCCCGGGTCACCCCCAACAAGGATGACAGAGCCTGAAACAACGCCGCCTCCAAGGACCCTATCGAGTTCTTTTATACCTGTGGATGTTCTCTTTTCATTTCCCCCTGTGATTGAACTTAAAGGCTGGGGTTCTGACTTTCCAAAGGACTTTAAAGCCTTTGCCTCCTGTCTTTCCTCAACGAGACTGTTCCATACACCGCAGTCAGGGCACTTACCAAGCCATTTTGGACTCGTATATCCACATGCCTGACATTGATAAAAGGTTTTTATCTTAGACATCTTTTTAGTGAAGCTCTCCGAGCAAGCTCGGAGCTTCCATGTAAGGAAAATTTTTTATTTAGATAGCTGACTTTCATCCCCGACTAAAAGTCGGGGCTTTCAGTCAGCATCCATGTAACGAGTATTGTAGGGACGAGGCGACGCCTCGCCCATACAAGCTGTCTTTTATATGTTTAATATCCCCATCCCCTTCCCAATATGGCATGCCCTCTTAATGGCATCATTCACGAATTCCTTTGCCTTTCTTGTTGATTCAAGGGGCGTATGTCCGAGGGCAAGTAAGGCTGCAATAGCAGCAGAAAAAACACATCCTGTTCCGTGATATTCACCATCAATCCTTTCGCCTTCTATCCTGTGGAAGTCCATGCCATCATAATAAAGATCTAACGTGAGCTTTTCGAGATGCCCGCCAGTGATAATCACTACCTCTGGCCCCATGTCCTTCAGGCTTTTTGCAGCCTTCTCCATATCTTTTTCGTCTTCGATATTGATACCAGTAAAGACTGATGCCTCATAGATATTTGGAGTGATCACCCTTGATAAATGAAAAAGATTTTCTCTTATGGAATCCAGGGTCCCGTTGTCGACGAGATTTGTTCCAGTCGATGACACGGTTACGGGGTCAACAACGAGATTATTCAGGGAATATTTTTTAAACATCTCCGAGACGACCTCAACTGCCCATCTGCTGTAGAGCATCCCTGTCTTAAGTGCATCTGGCGTTATATCTTTTAAAAGAACATTAAGCTGTTTCTCAAGAAAGTCCCTATCAACAGGCATAATGAAATCAACGCCTTCAGTATTCTGTGCAGTTAAAGCTGCTACAACAGAAAGCCCGTGCACACCAAATGTTCGAAAAACCGTGATGTCTGCCTGGAGCCCAGCACCTCCTGTAGGATCAGAGCCTGCTATGGTTAAAGCGGTTTTCATCTAAGGCATTATACATTTACTGAAAAGGGATTGACAAGGGGAGGGTGGTCTGATAGCATTTTTCTTGATTATGACAGAAGTAAATATCAGCAAAGATCTATCCGGGAGGATAGTGGTTGCCTCTCCCTATGACCCTCTCCGTAGGGAAAACGGTTCTCTCCGTAGGGAAAACGGTTCTATTTTCGTTCATCTTCATCCTTCTTCGGCCTCCCCTTTAACCTTATTACTGCCTCAACTTTATATTCTTTAGTTACTTTATCTATAAAGTCTTCACTGCCATATATCACCCTTCTATTCATCTCGCCCTTCATCATATTCTTCTCTTTAACCATCCCTTTTATAAATTCCCTGTATTTCTTCCTCCGTTCTATTTCGTCTTTTGATAGCTCTTTATAGATTGGATGTTCATCTACAATAGAATCCTTCTTCCCATAAGCATATGCATTATAACTGCTCCATCTGTAATCTTTGGGGTCTCCAACTATCTTCGCCCTCACAGCGTTTAACTCAACATAGCTCCCACAGACAAGTAGGTAATCATCCTTCGATATTATGATACTCTTATATCTGTCCTGCCAAAAATGTCCTATATGTTTATATCTGCCTTTGTAATATTGTGCATAGGATAGGTTTATCCCTTTCATTAACTCTGCCAGACTACCACCTCTTTCGGTTGTCTCAATAACAAGATGAATATGATTCCTCATTAATACATAGTGATAGAGCTTAAACTCATATCTCTCTTTGTATCTCTGAAGTATCTCGATATATCTCTTATAATCCTTTTCATCCCTGAAAACATCCTGACGATTATTCCCTCTCGTTAATATGTGATACACATATTCCTTTGGTGCTATCCTTGCTGCCCTCGGCATGTTTAAAATCTATCATACTTCATCCCCATTGTCAAGAAAATAGAACCGTCCCATTTTTCACATTTTTCTTCATTTCATCATTCTGGCACAAACGGCTAACACCCAAACCTCAAGGCTTCGTTTGTGCTGGGACCGTTATACGGACATCGCTTCGCTCGCCCGTTCTCTACAAATCCATCTAAAGACTCTTCACAGCAGAAAACCTTGCCATTCAGTATCTCGTTAAGCTGTCTGATTGTAATCGAATCAAGCAAGATGTCTTTATGCAGTGAAGCAAAGATAGGAAAAGGGCTGGCCTAAGGGCAGCCCTTTAAAGGAAGTTACCTCCTTCCAGACACTCTAAATCCTTAAATATAGCAAGCTATTTCGGCTAAATTAATTTTGGTTGAGATAAAAAGCAGATATGGGTAATATATTTAATCATCAACTTAAGAAGGAGGAATCCATGGTTATCGGAAAACCACTTTTCACGGTTGAGCAAATCCAGAATAGAGTTAGAGAGCTTGCTGACAGAATATCTGAAGATTATGAGGGCAAAAACCTGCTTGCTGTTGGAATACTGAAAGGCGCGTTTATGTTTTATTCTGACCTTGTAAGGGCGATAAGGATTCCTCTTACGGTTGACTTTATAATAGCTTCAAGTTATATGAAGACTGAAACAACAGGAGAAGTAAAGGTTTACTATGACATCAGGGAGGATATAACAGACAAGGATGTCCTTCTTATCGAGGATATTGTTGACTCCGGGATAACCCTCAATCACATAAGAGAAAGGATACTTGCAAGGCGTCCCAGAAGTTTAAAGATATGCGCATTCCTTGACAAAAAAGAAAGAAGGGTTGTGGACGTCCCAGTGGACTATACAGGTTTTGAGATACCGAATGTGTTTGTAGTTGGTTATGGACTTGATTATGACAACAGGTTTAGGAACCTTCCATATATATCGATATTTAAGAAGACTGCGTAAACTCAAATCTATGGTAAGCAACTGGCAGGGCAGGGTTCATAATTTCTGGATCATCTCCAATTTAGCTGATAGATTCAAAGACCCATTCTGTAGGGAATCCTTGAACCTTTTTTTAAGCAACTATTTTGGAGAAGAACCATTTTTAATTTATTTTTAGGAGGCGGCCATATGTTCGAGCTTATGATAGAAACAACTTTTTCTGCTGCCCATCAGCTCAGGGGTTATATGGGGAAGTGTGAGCATCTCCATGGTCACAACTGGAAAGTTCAGGTGCATGTCACGGCCGAAAGGCTTAATGAAATAGATATAGCGATAGATTTCCACGAACTCAAGCGAGTGACCAATGAAGTCGTCGCTCCACTGGATCACAGTTTCCTTAACGAGATTTTTCCATTTACAGAAAAAAATGCGTCGTCCGAAAATATCGCAAAATGGATATATGATTCTCTTAAAAAAAGGGTGAATAACGAGTATATTCAACTCTCTGCTGTTACGGTCTGGGAATCAGATATGGCATCTGCAACATACTATGAAGATTGATAGAGAATTTGCTGGTAGGCTTCTTGAGCTTGCCATTAAAAAAGGTGCTGACCTTGCCGAGGTCTATGTGAAGTCGTATAGGAGTCTTCTAATTGAGGTTAAAGACCAGACCGTAGAGGCGATGGAGTCGTCTATCAGTTTTGGGTATTCCGTCCGTGTAATAAGAGACAGCAGGCTTGGATTTTCATATTCGACAGATCCAGAAGAGCTTGCTGTTGTCGTAGATAATGCCCTTCAGGCATCGAGATGGACAGAGAGAGACACTTATCTTGAACTGCCAGAGCCGTCAGAAGCCAAAACAGTTGAAATATACGACAGCGAGATAGATTCCATAGGAGAAGAAGATGCAAGAGAGAAGGCGCTTCTTATCGAGAGGTCAGCTTTGAGAGAAGACAGCAGGATTAAGAAGATAAGGAAGGCTTCAGGATCTTTTTCAAGGGGAGAAATCCTTATATTGAATTCAGAGGGTGTGGATGAAAACTATTCTTCGACAACCTCTATTGCCCAGATTATGACAGTTGCAGAGGATGGCAGTGAGAGTCAGATGGGATGGGATTTTGAGGGGAGCAGGTTTCTGAAGGATGTCTCCTTCGAAAATGTTGGAAGAAATGCTGCAAGGCGAGCAATACAGTTGCTCGGAGCGAGGAAAATTAGTGCTATAAAGGCTCCCGTCATCCTTGATAATTCAGTAACATCTGATTTCCTTGGGATATTTGTATCTTCACTTTCATCCGAGTCTGTTCAGAAGGGAAAATCCCTTCTTGCAGGTAAAATTGGCCAGGAGGTAATAAGTTCAAGGATAAATATTATTGATGATGGTCTTCTCCCTCGAAAACTCGGCAGCAGACCTATCGATGATGAGGGAGTTGCAACAAGAGAAAAAATATTGATAAAAGAAGGTGTGCTTCTGGGTTATCTCTATAACATATACACTGCGAAGAAGGATGGAGTTGCCTCAACAGGGAATGCTGTAAGGAGAGGGTTCTCAGATGTCCCATTGGTTGGGGCGTTAAACCTTTATATAGATGCTGCTTCAAGGTCAGATGTTATGGGCATGAAGGAGATGGTCAGTGCTGCAGATAAAGGGCTTTTTGTAACGGAGGCAATGGGGGTCCATACAGCGAATCCCATATCAGGAGAATTCTCTGTTGGTGTCTCTGGACTATGGATAGAGAACGGCGAGATAAAATTTCCTGTGAAGGAGGCAGTAATCTCGGGGAATATACTCGATTTCTTTGGAAAGGTGGAGGCGGTTGGAGATGACCTCAGGTTTTATGGAAACATTGGTGCTCCAAGCCTGCTGATAGGACCAACAGATATCAGTGCATAACCAAAGTCAATAGTCACTGGGCAACCTAAAACAGATACCATAAGTTAATGCGTTTGTATTACATTTCGTAGTTTTATTTCTGTTTTTGGAGGGACAATAAGATGTTCGGCTACACCTCAAAGAGTATACGAATAGACCTATCACGGCAGGAGGTGTCGATATTTGATACTCCCGAAGACCTCTGTGAAAAATTTTTAGGGGGAAGAGGGGTCGGTGTTGCCATGATGGGAAAAAGAGCAGCCTACGAATACGACTCGCCAGACATGCCACTCATATTTGCCACAGGTCCTCTGGTTGGTACCTCTGCGCCCACATCCGGAAGAATATCTGTAGTCTCCATGTCACCGCTAACAGGGACAGTGTTTGATTGTTCCGTTGGTGGAAAATTCGGCACAGAGCTAAAGAGGGCTGGTTTTGACCTCATAGAGATTATAGGTATATCAGATGACTGGGTTATATTGAAGATAGAAGATGGAAGAGTGTCCATAGAGAAGGCAAAGGAGCTTCAGGGGAAGAATGTCTCTGAGACAAGAAAGGCGATGGGAAAAGGCGGCTCTGATGCAGTTATTGGTACATCTGGCGAGAGGGGAGTTAGATTTGCTTCTATTGTTTTTGATGGTCATTACATGGCTGGACGAGGTGGCATTGGTACTGTAATGGGGGCAAAGAGGCTGAAGGCCATAAAGGTCAAGGGAACTGGAAAGGTTAATGTCTATGATCCAGAGGGCATTGATAAGTACAGGGAAGAGATAATGAGGCTCCTCAGGGCATCGCAGGCGGTCTTTGGTGAGTTAGGATTATCCGAATTAGGCACAGCAGCGCTTGTTGATTTAATCCATTCAAGGAGGATGGAGCCGACAGAGAACTTCAGAAAAACCTACTTCCCTGATGCCTCTCAATACTCAGGATATAACATGAAGGTGCGATACAGGGCAAAGAAGGCAGGTTGCTCTGGCTGCCCTATATTATGCAAAAAGGTTGGAGCCAATGGCGAGGTCATACCGGAGTTTGAGAGTGTCTCTCATCTCGGGGCATTGAATGGCAATAACAATGTTGAATCCATTATAGAGGCAAACAGGCTGTGTAATGAATATGGTCTGGATACAATATCCGCTGCATCGACTATTGCATGCTACTCAGAGATAGAGGGCATAAAGCTCACGCCAGAAGACCTTCTTTCGCTCCTCAGAAAAATTGCAGAAAGAGACAGTGGTATTGGCTATGCCTTATCTGAGGGCTCCATGCGCTATGCAATGTCACGTGGAAAACCAGAACTCAGCATGTCTGTAAAAGGGCTTGAACTGCCTGCTTATGACCCAAGGGGTGCATATGGTATGGCTCTTGCCTATGCAACATCCAACAGGGGCGGATGTCACCTCAGGGCTTATCCCATAAGCCATGAGATACTTCGAAAGCCTGTTGTCTCAGACAGGTTCTCATTTGAGGGCAAGGCGAGGATAATAAAGATTGCAGAGGACATGAATGCGGTAGTAGATTCATTAACAGCCTGCAAGTTCGTCTTTTTCGCTGCAACCCTTGAGGAATATGCAAAGGCTGTCTCTGCTGTTACAGGGATGACTTATGATGTCCAGTCACTACTCAGAATAGGGGAGAGGATATGGATTTTAGAGAGATTTTTGAATTCATTAAACGGTTTTAACGAATCCCACGATGACCTGCCCATGAGGTTCTTCGAAGAAGGCGGCACATCAGGAGGCAATGTTACCATTCCTCCAATAGACAGAGGAGAATTCTTGAGGGCACGCTACAATTATTACCGTGTCAGGGGATACGATGACAATGGAAAGCCGAAGGATTCGATCTTAAAGGAATTGGAGCTCGACAGGTATCTATGGAGAAACTGATCAATAAGTATTTAAAAAAACTTGGAGAGCAGGGTCTTTCAGATGAAGATAAGGCTGTATTACTTGGACTTGATGGTGAGATGGTTTCTAACAAGCCTTTGACAGGCGATTATCTTGAATTAAGCAAAGTCTTTGATTTGATGGACATAAACAGCCTGCTCTTTGCTGAGCCTTCTGAGCCGTACAAGAGCATCATCGAAACCCTTGTGAGAAATGAGAAAATAAAACTTGTCCCTATAGATTGTGAGACAAGGACATTCCTGCATGATATACCAGTTGTCGAGGAATTGACTGCCAAATCCATTGCATCTGCACTCTCACACAGGAAGTCTATGATAATACGCAATAGGGGGATTGTCACATATGGGACGGTGACCCCTGAGCAGGCATTTATTTCTTTCAGCTCTACATGCTTTTCCACCTTTGTCAAATACTTCATAGATGCATTAATGTATCTGGAAGATTGCAGAATACATAACAAAAAGCCAGACACCCGGTTCATCGAAGATTTTATGTATATAAACAAATTAATCCAGGGTTCAAAACTGTTCACTCATCGCACATCACGGATCACTCTCCTGAAGGGCCCACCAGAAGATGAGGATACGGTCTACAGGATGCTTTCTCAGACAGGCAGGGAGGTGGTCAGACACAATCTGGTAGATTCCTATTTTGGAAACATCTCCTTTGTCATCGGGGATAAGATTTATATCAGTCAGACAGGCAGCTCAATGGATGAACTTGAAGGCTGCGTAGACACAGTTCCCCTCGATGGTTCTTCATCAGCAGGGATAACCGCCTCATCAGAACTCTCTGCGCATAAGGGCATATATAGCAAAACCGGAAAGAGGGCGATACTCCATGGGCATCCAAAGTTTTCGGTCATAATGTCGATGCACTGCTTGAGGGAGGGTTGTGATCGAGCTTTATGCTATAAGTCATGTAAGTATGAGAGGGACGTTCTTGGGGTGCCAGTGGTCTCAGGAGAAATTGGCACTGGCCCTGCTGGGCTTGTTCATACTGTGCCGCCTGCCATGAAGAAAGGGAAAGGCGTTATAGTGTACGGACACGGTGTATTCACCGCTGGAGATGATGACTTTATTGAGCCATTTAATCTGCTAAGAAATATAGAAGATATCTGCAGGAGAGAGTACTTTAAAAGGGTTATTGAGTTGTATAATGTCTTTCAAAACCCCTCTATTTTCTGTTAAAATGGACACTCAAAAATATTAAAAGTAGTAAGTAGTTTGTAGTTAAGGGTTTTTAAATTCTTTCCTATAATACTGAGTGTGGAGGTTTGATAATGGATTATTTCTTAACCGAAGAACAGACAATGATAAGAGACCTGGCAAGGCAGATTGCAGAAGAGAAGGTTGTGCCTGTCAGGGAAGAGCTCGATGAAAGGGAAGAGTTTCCGTGGGAGATAATGAAGGTGCTCGCCCGGTCAGACCTTTTCGGTCTATTTATACCAGAGGAATATGGAGGGCTTGGAAAGGGAAGTCTTGAGCTATGCATTGCTGTCGAAGAGCTATCGAGGGCATGTCTTGGTGTCTCAACAACTTATGCAGCCAATGCGCTTGGGACATTCCCGGTACTTCTCTTTGGCTCTGATGAACAGAAGAAGAAATACCTTCCTGATATAGCTGCTGGCAAAAGGCTTGTTGCATTCGGCCTTACAGAGGCTAACGCAGGTAGTGATGCTGGCGGTATCCAGACAACTGCAAGGCTCGAGGGGAATGAGTATGTTCTGAATGGTACAAAACAATGGATAACCAATGGCGGTGAGGCAGAAATCTACACAATCATTGCAATTACAGACAGGTCAAAGGGTGCAAGGGGTGCATCTGCATTTATAGTTGAAAAAGGGACTCTTGGTTTTAATTTTGGGAAAAAAGAGAAGAAGATGGGAATAAGGGCATCTGCAACAAGGGAGCTGATATTCGACAATTGCAGGGTACCAAAGGAAAACATGATCGCAAAGGAAGGGATGGGATTCATCGTCGCGATGAAGACTCTCGACAACTCAAGGACTGGTGTTGGTGCACAGGGTGTTGGAGTTGCCCAGGGTGCCCTTGATGAGGCCATAAAATTTGCACGTGAGAGGCACCAGTTCGGACATCCTATAATCAGTTTCCAGGCAATACAGCACATGCTTGCTGACATGGCAACCCAGATTGAGGCAGCAAGATCGTTAGTGTATTCAGTTGCGAGATATATAGACAACGGCGCAAAGGATATCTCAAAGGAATCAGCCATGGCAAAGGTCTTTGCAACTGATGTTGCTATGAGGGTGACTATAGATGCGGTCCAGGTCATGGGCGGCTCTGGATATATGAGAGAGTATCCTGTTGAGAAGATGATGCGGGATGCAAAGATATTGCAGATTTACGAGGGGACAAACCAGATACAACGGAATGTCATCGGTCAGGCATTGATTAAAGAGGCAGCAAAAAGAAAGTAGTCAGTAGAAAAAGTAGTAAGTAGTTAAGGGGGAAATAAAATGAACATAATTGTCTGCATTAAGCAGGTTCCAGATACCGCTGAGGTGAGGATTAATCCTGAGACCAACACCCTTATCAGGGATGGAGTTCCAAGTATTATAAACCCTTACGATACTCATGCACTTGAGGCAGGATTGCAGATTAAAGAAAGAGTAGGGGGTAAGGTGACAGTTATCACTATGGGACCTCCACAGGCAGAGACCGCCCTCAGAGAGGCATTATCAATGGGTGCAGATGATGCGTTGCTTCTTACAGACAAGGCATTTGCTGGCTCTGATACATGGGCAACATCATATACGCTTGCAAAAGCAGTAGAGAAGCTCGGCGCTGACATAATCCTCTGCGGGAAACAGGCAATAGACGGAGACACTGCTCAGGTCGGACCTGAAATGGCAGAATTCTTAAACATCCCACATATAGCATATATAAGAAAGATAGAAGAGGTTAAGGCAGACTCAATAAGGGTTCAACGTCTAATGGATGAGGGATATGACATTGTTGAATCCTCCCTGCCAGTTCTGTTAACAGTAGTAAAAGAATTAAATGAGCCGAGGCTTCCGTCTCTTAAGGGAAAGATGGCTGCAAAGAAGGCAGAGATAAAGAAAATGGGGCCTGCGGATTTAGGTGCAGATGAAAATAACCTCGGACTTAAAGGCTCGCCAACACAGGTAAAAAACATATTTGCACCAGAGGCTAAAAAGGACAGAAAGATGCTTGAAGGCACGCCAGAACAGCAGGTTGATAGACTGATACAGGAACTGAGGAGGCTAAAGTGCGTATAGTTGTCAATCGGGATATATGTACAGGTTGTGAAGAATGTTTAGGTTCATGTCCATTTAGCGCTATTGTCATTAAAGAGGGCAAGGCATTTATTACAGAATACTGCGATCTCTGCAGGGCATGTCTAAGCGTATGCCCTGTGGGTGCGATAGAAGAGGTCGAGGAAGAAGGAGATAGGAAGAAAGTAGAAAAAGGTCGAGGGGTATGGGTCTTTGCAGAACAACGCGGAGGGAAGATAGCATCTGTTGCTTATGAGTTGCTTGGTGCTGGGAGAAGGCTTGCATCCGAATTACAGACAGAGCTGGTGGCAGTTTTGTTTGGTTCTGGTGAATCAGAGGCGCGAGAGCTTATAAAATGGGGGGCTGATAAAGTATACCTATGCAATGAACCGATGCTGGAGAAGTTTAATGACGAACCATACGCGGAACTTTTATCCACATTAATAAAAGAACATAAGCCGGAGATAGTCCTTGCAGGTGCAACACCCATCGGTCGTTCATTTATACCGAGGGTTGCTGCAAGGCTCAGGACTGGGCTCACTGCAGACTGCACTTCTCTTGAGATAGACAAAGACACAAAAAATTTATTACAGATACGTCCTGCCTTTGGAGGGAATATAATGGCAACAATCCTGTGTCCTCACAGCAGACCCCAGATGGCAACTGTAAGGCCGCGTGTAATGAAGAGGGGCGAATATGTTGAGGGAAGGGCAGGTGAAGTAATTTATGTTAAGGCAGACAGCATCGCATCAAGGACAAGGGTAACAGATACGATAAAAGAGGTCTCAGAGGTTGCAGTAAACCTCCAGGAGGCAGATGTCATTGTTTCAGGTGGAAGAGGGCTTGGAGACGCAAAGGGCTTTAACCTGCTACTTGAGCTTGCAGAGACACTTGAGGGCGCTGTTGGAGCATCAAGGGCTGCTGTTGATGCAGGATGGATTTCATACAGTCACCAGGTTGGCCAGACCGGAAAGACAGTCTGTCCAAAGCTCTATATTGCATGTGGAATCTCAGGTGCTGTGCAGCATCTTGTAGGCATGCAGTCATCAGATGTAATTGTGGCGATAAATAAAAACCCAGAGGCGCCAATATTTAATGTGGCAACATATGGGATAGTTGGAGATTTGTTCGAGATCGTGCCGTTGCTTATAAAGAAAGTTAAAGAGGCAAGGGGAATATGAAGTTAAAAGTTAAAAGTTTAAAGTTCAAAGTTAATGCATGAAGCTTGCCTTTGTCTTTCCTGGCCAAGGTTCTCAGTATGTTGGGATGGGTAATGACCTCTATAACAATTTTGATGAGGTAAAAGAACTTTACAAGGAAGCCTCTGAAGTCCTTGGTTATGACGTTGCTGACCTGAGCTTTAAAGGGCCGCAGGAAGAACTGAATAAAACATTAAGGACTCAGCCATGCCTTCTTATTGCAAGTATTGCAGCTTTCAAGGTTTTAGTCTCAGAGGGAATTAAACCGTCTGTTGTTGCAGGGCACAGCCTCGGTGAATATTCTGCCCTTGCTGCAGCAGAGGTTATCTCATTTAGAGATGCTGTGACACTCACAGATAAACGCGGACAGTTTATGCAGGAGGCAGTGCCAGAAGGTAAGGGACTCATGGCTGCAATTCTTGGATTGAGCAGGAATAATATCGATGAGATATGCCTGTCGGTTCAGTCAGGGTATGTTTCACCTGCAAACTACAATTGCCCCGGTCAAATAGTCATTGCTGGAGAGAAAAAAGCAGTTGAAGATGCTATGAAGCTTGCAAGAGAGGCCGGCGCTAAAAGGGCAGTGCCCCTTGCAATCAGTGTGCCATCCCATTGCACCTTGATGGCTGATGCCTCTAACAGGCTTGCCGAGTTACTCAATAAGATAGAATTTAAGAATCCATTGATTCCGATAGTAAATAATGCAGATGCAATGTTTCTCAATAATATAGAGAGCATAAAGGCATCACTTGTTCGTCAACTTAACCGTCCACTCCTCTGGGAAGACTCAATAAAGGTTATAGTCGAATCAGGAGTCAATGCCTTTATCGAGGTTGGCCCAGGTAAGGTCCTCTCTGGGCTTATTAAGAGGATAGAGCCAGAAGCAAAAATTTTTAATGTTGAGGATAGAGATAGCTTAGAGAAGACCCTCATCAGTCTTGGCGAAAGAAGGATGAAGGCAGGATGAGAGGAAATACAAAGGCATAGATGTTTACTAAACTCGGAAGTAATATCATTGTGGCTTTTGTGTTAGTTCTTGCTGCTGTGCTTGCGGTTGGGGGTATTTCGATGTTTTCAGCCAATGCCATCATGGACAACACCCATCATATCGAGGAAGAAAGCAAGCACATAAGAATTATTGATGGTATACATGCCTCTGTTTATCGCTTAATCCTCTCTATTCATCACTTTATTATCGTTCATAATCCAGAATATTTTGAGGATGCAAATAGACTGCTGAAGGAGATAGAAAGAAAGGTAGAAGAGTATATAAAGATCGAGGAGGCAGAGACATATCCAGAGAAGGAGATAGAGATAAGGCTTTTGAAAGAGATAAGGGATAACATTGGGAAGATCAGGGGACATTCAGGTTGGCTAGTAGAAGAATTTTCAAAAACACGCCGGATTAATGACAGAAAGCTGATAGATCTGGAGAATTTTGCCTATAACATAGAGTCCAAAGTAGCAGAGATAAACAAGGTGCACTTTGATCAGATATCCAATCGGGTTAAGCGCTCAAAGGAGAGTATGGGGCTAATACTGCGTTTGTACATAATATTTCCGGTAGTAGGGGTTATCTCTGTTGTCCTTGGACATATCCTGCTGTCTCGTAAGGTAGTCATGCCGATTCAGCGATTAGCTTCTGCCTCTCTGTGAATGCCATTCAAGCAATGCCCGATGGAGGAACCCTGACCATAGGGACGCTTAAGGATGGTCAAAAAATTCTGATAAGGGTCTCTGATACAGGAAAGGGTATCCCGCCTGAAATAATGAAGGACATATTTACTCCCATGTTCAGTACTAAAGAAGAGGGGTTAGGACTTGGTTTATCAATTGCGCAGAGGATTGTGGAAGCTCACGGAGGGAAGATAATGTGCAGGAGTGAGACTAACAAGGGCACTGTGTTCGAGATCATGATTCCGCTTAAAATATAGAAGGATAAAATCAGGTCTCCCGCCGATGTCTTAAAAGGAAAGGTTATGCGTCCATCAGTCTTGATAGTAGACGACGATAAGATTACGAGAGATAGTCTATCAAAGGCTCTGTCTGACAGCTACAATACCTGTACCGCTAAAAATGGACAGGAGGCGATGGTTCTTCTTGATAATGAGAATATAGATGTTGTGATAACGGACATAAAGATACCCCTGATGAGCGGGATAGACCTTATGGAGAAGATTCATTCGTCAGGCCTTGAACCTATAGTAATCATGGTTACAGGCTACGCAACGGTGGAATCAGCAGTAGATGCAATGAAGAAAGGGGCATATGACTATATAACAAAGCCTGTAAACATTGACAGACTACAGATACTCATAGAAAAGGCATTAGAAGACAAAAGACTCAGAAGAGACAATATCCTGCTTAGACAGAAGATCAGGGAGCATTTTTGCTTTGCAAATATAATCGGAAATTCAAGGTGGATAAGGGAGATTATAGATGTTATTCATCAGATATCTTCTACAAAGGCGACTGTACTGATTCAGGGTGAGAGCGGTACCGGCAAAGAACTTATAGCCAATGCAATCCATTACAACAGTCCTGTTTCCCTTGCCCCGTTCATAAAGGTAAGCTGTGCTACCCTTGCAGAGGGCGTACTCGAGAGCGAGATCTTCGGACATGAGAAAGGAGCATTCACAGGCGCACTTTATACCAAAAAAGGAAGGTTTGAACTTGCGGACGGGGGAACTCTCTTTTTAGATGAGGTCGGAGATATACCTCTTTCCACACAGGTTAAACTTCTGAGGGTTCTTCAGGAACAGGAGTTTGAAAGGGTCGGTGGCACAAAGACTATCAAGGTGGATGTGAGGATTATCGCTGCTACCAACAAGAGGTTGGAGGATCTGGTTAAGGAGAATAAGTTCAGGGAGGATCTATACTACAGGCTGAGGGTAGTTACGATAGAGGTGCCACCTTTAAGAGAGAGGAAAGAAGACATTCCATTACTCACAGTGCATTTTCTGAAACACTTTTCGGAGAGTCATGGGAAGGAAGTCAAAAACATATCTCCTGAGGCAATGCAGTGGATGATCGCATACGATTGGCCCGGAAATGTCAGGGAGCTTATGAACTGTATAGAGAGCATGGTGGTTATGTCGAAAGGTGATACCATAAATCTTGAGAGTCTCCCTGACTATATATTCTCAAGGGAGGATAAAAATGAAATATCGGTATATAAACCTGTACCCATTATAGAAATAGAGAGACACGCCATACAAAATACCTTGAAGTCTGTAGGCTGGAATAAGGCAAAGGCAGCAAGGATGTTAGGGATTGGATTGAGGACATTATACAGGAAGTTAGAGGTATACGGGATTAAAAACAAGCCAGAAAAATAGGGGCGACCCTCTGTGGTCACCCTTTATTTGTTCACCCCCACAACCTATGCATAGGTGTGGGGGTGAAGTTACAGAAGTCCCCTCCATTTTTTGAACAGTCTCATTATCCTCTTATCACAGTGGAGTAATCTTATTTAATTCTTCTTCTGTCAATTCTGCCCTTTTCTTCAGGTTCCATGAACCAACCCACTTCTTGAAAACCGATAGGTTGTTCTGGCGCTCATCCTCTGTAGAGCCAAGATATTGATACATGTTTCCGGGCCTTCCATCAGCTTTTGATTTACCATCATCAAGCCTCCGCATTAGGGCCCCAGCATCTTTTCCGTTAACAAAGATAATCAGATTCTCGTAGGTGTCCATCCTTGGCCCTTTCATCATCTGTTTGAATCTCTCCTTATCTTTCTTGAAGTCCTCAAGGGTTGGGGCATTATTTCCGTGGCAGGCAACGCACTTTGCAGCCATTATAGCCTGAATCTTGCCGTTGTAGGTTACTGTTTCAGCATATCCAAACCCAAAAAGAAACAAGACCATTGCTATTGCTGAACCTAAAATCTTTTTCATAAAGATCACCTCCTTTCCTTCATAAAATCTGTTTATGCAGGGCTAAAGACCCATACATCGTTATCATTGAACAGCTTCACTACAAATCTTTAAGCTATTTCCATACCAGGGATAAATATCCATATAATTCAAAGGGTTACAGCAGAAGGCTCAGGTGAGCATGCGTCATAATGGCAATATAAAATAGAGGGAGAGCTACCTTTTATGCCATTATGACATTAAAGGATTGGATCTTTAGACTGTGTACGACATCAAGATATAAAGCAGATTTTCAGAAAATATTCATTCCATCTTCACAACTTCTTCAAAATGCGAGAGGTATTATGTGATGTATTAAAAATAAACCAGGAGGGGACCATGAAAAAGATAGCGCTTAGTTTTCTTGTGATGCTTTTTGTTGCAGGCATTGCCTATGCAAAAGATTACGAGGTAAAGAAAAAGGCAGGGGATTATGATGTCGTAGTGAAAATTGATAAGAACCCGCCTGTTGTTGGTGACAACAATATCACCATTGAAATCAAGGACGCATCAGGCAAATATGTCACTGATGCAAAGGTGAAGGTCGAATACTTCATGCCAGCAATGCCTGGAATGCCGGCAATGAACTACAAGACTGATGCAGCATTGAGCGGAAATGAATATAAGGCGAAGATGAATCTCTCCATGTCAGGGGCATGGAATATCGCTGTAAAGATAACCCGTGGTGGTAAGACATCAACGGCAAAGTTCAATGTGGATGCGCGGTAGAAATGACACGGAGAAACGGTGAATGGGGGAAACGTAGAATGAAAAAAATGGCAAAGATAAAATTCTCCTGTGTCTCCGCGTCTCCGCGTCTCCGTTTCATTGGTTGTTTTTTAATCTTCCTTTCGATTGCCACCATCGCCTCTGCTGAGGAACTTAACCTCCAGAACCTGATTAACGAGGCATTGAAAAATAATCATGAAATTTTTGCCTCTGAATCAAGGGTATCAGCCTCAAAATACAGAGTGCCTCAGGTAAAGAGCCTTCCCGATCCAATGTTCATGTTCGGCTATCAGAATGAAGGATGGAGGCGATATACATACGGTGAAATGGAGGGTGCGCAGTGGATGTTCTCTGCGTCTCAAATGTTCCCATTCCCTGGAAAACTATCTTTAAAGGGTGAGATGGCCTCAAGGGATGCAGAAAGCCTGAAGGCAGCTTCTGATGCTATACGGTTAAAAACCATAGCAAAAGTCAAAGAACTTTACTATGACCTGTTCCTTGCCTACAAGGATATTGACCTTATAAGAGATAAAACCGCACTTTTTTCGAGGATAGAGGATGCAGCCCTTGCTCGATATTCATCAGGGATGGCGCCACAGCAAGAGGTGTTAATGGCTCAAACAGAAAAGTACATGCTCCTTGAGAAAGAAGAGATGTTAAAGCAGAAGATCCAATCCATTGAAGCGATGCTCAATACAACCATAGGCAGGGATGTCAACTCGCCCCTCGGCAGGCCTGTTGAACCATCATATACTGTGCATAGTCGAAGCATGGATGAGCTACTTAAAATAGCATTTGAAAATTCCCCCGAGATAAAATCCAGAGAAAAGATGATCGCCTCAGCAGATGCAAAGGTTCAAATGGCCAAAAAAGAATACTATCCTGATTTCACCCTCGTAGCAAGCCTCTTTGAAAGAAGGGGTGAGTTTCAGGATATGTGGAGTCTCACAACCACCATCAATATACCCATCTTCTATAAGACAAAACAGAGGCAGGCTGTTCACGAGGCAGAGGCATCCTTATCAGAGGCGAGGCATGAACTGGAGGGGGCTAAATATATGCTTTCTGCAAGCATAAGGGATAATTACTCCATGATTAAGACAGCAGAGAAACTGATGGGACTATACAAAAATGGTTTAATTCCAAAGACCTATCAGGACTTTGAATTAGCCATTGCTGGATATATAACAGGAAAGGTGGAAGCCATAACTGTTATATCAAGGCTTAAATCACTCATTGACTTCGAGATTTTATACTGGGGACAATTTATGGAGAGGGAAAAGGCAAGGGCGAGACTTGAAGCAATAACAGGAGTCAGCAGTCAGGAGTCAGGGAGAGAGGGAATAATAAAAATTGTCATTCCCGTGAAAACGGGAATCCAGAAAACAAATGTATCGATTCCTGCTCCCCGCTTTCGCGGGGACAACCCCTGATTTAATCAGGGGCCTGCGGAAGCAGGGGCAGGAATGACAAGAAGAAGGTATTGCAGATGAAAAAAAGAAATTTAATAATCTTTGCTGGTTTAGTCTTAATAACAGGGCTTTTACTTTATTTCTCAAAGTCAATATCATTGAGCGGTATTTTTAAAGGCAGGGCTTCGGAGACTTCAAAATTACAATCTGCTACAGAGCATCAAGGGCATACTGGCGGAGGAATACCAACACAGCAAACAGGAGCACAGGAACAGGCTGCAGAAGAACCTCCAACAGTGGAGATTTCCCCTGAAAAACAGCAGTTAATAGGTGTTAAAACAGTTGAAGTGTCCATAAAACCCCTGCAGAAAATTATCAGGACAGTTGGACGCGTTGAATATGATGAAAGGAAGCTCGCCACTGTCAATACCAAGTTCGAAGGATGGATTGAAAAGCTTTATGTGGACTATACAGGCAGGCATGTTAAAAAGGGAGAGCCTCTTGCAGAGATTTATAGCCCAGAACTTTTTGCAACCCAACAGGAATTTATAAATCTCCTCAAGTGGGCAAATCGCGAAAATAATCCCCCCTCACCCCCCTTTAGTAAAGGGGGGAAGGGAGGATTACCTGATGAATCTATAAGTACAATGCTTTCAAAAGATGCTGAGGCAATACTTGAGGCAGCAAGACAGAGGCTGAAGCTCTGGGATATAACAGAAAGCCAGATTAAAAATATAGAGGAGACAGGAAAACCGATAAGGACGCTTGCCATCTACAGTCCTGCCAATGGATACGTTGTTCAGAAAATGGCACTGCAGGGTATGCGTATGATGCCCGGAGAAAAACTCTTTGATATTGCTGACCTGTCTACTGTCTGGGTCCTATCAGACATATATGAGTATGAACTGCCTCTGATAAAGACAGGCCAGACAGCGAAGATAAGCCTGAGTTATTTCCCAGGCAAGGAATTTTTATCAACCGTTGATTATGTTTACCCTGCATTATCAGGCGAGACAAGGACAGCTAAGGTAAGGTTTACAATTGCAAATCAGGGAGGGATGCTCAAGCCTCAGATGTTTACGAATGTGGAAGTGAAAATTGATCTTGGCAAAAGGCTTGCAATCCCTGATGAAGCTGTGCTTGATACAGGGGCAAGACAAATAGTCTATGTTGATAAGGGAGAGGGGTATTTTGAACCAAGAGAGGTTATGATCGGGTTAAGGGCTGAAGGATTCAGAGAGGTGTTAATGGGTTTAAAGGCTGGAGAAAAAGTAGTTTCATCAGCCACGTTCCTAATAGACTCGGAGTCACAGTTAAAGGGGGTAACACCGCTAAGCGGACATAAACATTAAAAACAGTGAATAGTGGATAGTGAATAGTGAACAGTGAATAGTAAAATACATTTGTTTTTGATTTTTTCTATTCACTAAATACTATTCACTGACGACTAAAAAATGATTGCCAGAATAATTGAATACAGCGCCAGAAATAAATTCATCATCTTTTTACTGGTATTCTTTTTATTTGCATGGGGATACTGGGCATTAAAAAAGACACCTCTTGATGCAATACCTGATTTAAGCGATACTCAGGTCATTATCTACACTGAATGGGCTGGAAGAAGCCCTGACCTTGTTGAAGACCAGATTACATATCCCATTACGTCAACCCTTCTGGCTGCACCAAAAGTTCAGGCTGTGCGCGGATTCTCTTATCTTGGCAGTTCTTTTATTTATGTCATATTCGAAGAAGGTACAAATATTTACTGGGCAAGAAGCAGAGTGCTTGAATATCTCCAGGCAGTAAAAAGCAAGATACCCGCTGATGTTAATCCTGTGCTCGGCCCGGATGCAACCAGCGTTGGATGGGGATTCTCCTATGCAGTGGTAGATGAAACAGGCAGGCATGACCTCTCCCAACTCCGCTCTGTTCAGGACTATAACATAAAACTCGCCCTTGAAAGCGTAGAAGGAGTTTCGCAGGTTGCAAGCATCGGCGGGTTTGTCAAGCAGTATCAGATAACTATAGACCAGAACAGGCTTCTGGCATATAACCTCCCGATAACAAAAGTGATGGAAGCAGTAAGAAAAAGCAATAAGGATGTGGAAGGAAGGGTGCTGGAATTTTCAGGTATCGAATACATGGTGAGGGGCAGGGGTTATATCAAAACCCTTGATGATTTAAAAAATATCCCTGTTGGCGCTAATGGAATTGGAACGCCTGTCTATTTGAAAGATGTTGCCAGCATACATCTTGGGCCTGAGATAAGAAGGGGACTTGCAGAGCTTGATGGGAAAGGTGAAGTGGCAGGAGGCATTGTAGTCCTCAGATTCGGTGAAAATGTCCTTAATGTCATAGAAAGGGTTAAGGAGAAGATTAAAAAAGATATTGAGCCGAGTCTTCCGAAGGGCGTAAAGATTATTACAACATATGACAGGTCTGACCTGATACACCGCTCTATTGATACGCTCAAGGAAGAAATCATAAAGCTTTCCATTGCAGTGAGCGCTGTCTGCATAGTTTTTTTATTCCATCTTCCAAGCGCACTTGTTGTTATTCTCACTCTGCCCATTGCCATTATTATCTCTTTTATATGTATGTATTATCTTGGTGTAACCTCAAATATCATGAGCTTAAGCGGCATTGCAATTGCCATCGGTGCGATGGTTGATGCATCAATCATAATGGTGGAAAACGCCCATAAGAAACTTGAGGAGTGGGAGGCGCATGGAAAGCAGGGAAACCGTGTTGATGTCATCATTGACGCAGCAAAGGAGGTTGGACCATCCCTGTTCTTTGCACTCCTTGTAATTACTGTTGCTTTCTTTCCTGTTTTCACGCTTCAGGCTCAGGCAGGAAGATTGTTCAAGCCTCTGGCATATACAAAGACTTTTGCAATGCTCTTTGCATCATTCCTCGCCGTAACACTTACACCGGTATTAATGACCCTCTTCATTCGCGGAAAGATAAGACCGGAGGGAAAAAACACTATTAGCATTATCCTTCACAAAATCTATGAACCAATAGCGAGTCTTGCCCTACGGTTTAAGAAGACAGTTATAGTCATTGCGGTAATCATAATGGCAATTACTGTATATCCATTTATAAAACTCGGCTCGGAATTCATGCCACCTTTATATGAAGGCACCCTGTTTTACATGCCTGTAACCGTTCCTGCGCCATCAATATCGGAGGTATCAAAACTTTTGCAGATGCAGGATAAGACATTGAAACAAATCCCCGAAGTGGCACAGGTCTTTGGAAAGGCAGGCAGGGCTGAGACAGCAACGGATCCTGCACCGTTAGAGATGTTTGAGACTGTCATAAACCTCAAGCCTGAAACTGAATGGAGAAAGGATATGACAGTTGAAAAGCTGAGAGATGAGATGAATGATGCATTAAGCATTCCGGGAGTTGCAAACTCCTTCACAATGCCTATAAAGGCACGAATAGATATGCTGTCCACAGGTATAAGAACACCTGTTGGGATTAAGGTAATGGGTTCAAAACTTGAAGAGATCGAAAGAATCGGAATGGAGATTGAAAAAGTTGTAAAAGATATTAAAGGAACAAGAAGCGCATACGCAGAGAGGGTAACCACCGGTTATTTTCTTGACTTCAACATAAAGCGTGAGGAGACAGCAAGATATGGTCTGAATGTTGATGACATACAGGAAGTCATACAGACTGCTGTTGGCGGTATGAACCTCACCACAACTGTTGAAGGAAGAGAAAGGTATCCTGTAAATATCCGCTACCCAAGAGAACTAAGAAATGACATAGAAAAACTGAAAAGAGTGTTTGTGCCTGTGATGAATGTTGATTTTGGAATGCGGAATGCGGAATTTATGTCGCAATCTACTATACCAAATCCGCAATCCACAATCCGCAATCCGCAATTGATTCAGGTTCCACTCGGTGAACTTTCAGATATAAAGATAATAAAAGGACCTACACAGATAAAGAGCGAGGAAGGGCTTTTAACAGCCTATGTCTATATAGACTTTTCAGGCAGGGATGTGGGTGGATATGTTGAAGAGGCAAAAAAGAAGGTTGCCTCTTTGAAGATTCCAGAGGGCTACCGCCTTGAATGGAGCGGAGAGTATGAATACCTTGTCAAAACCCGCGAGAGGCTGAAGCTCGTTATTCCATTGACTGCACTCATCATCTTTGTTCTTATCTATCTCAATACAAAGTCTGTTACAAAAACAATGATAGTCCTTCTTGCTGTGCCATTCTCACTGGTAGGCTCATTCTGGCTCCTTTATCTGCTGAATTACAACATGAGTATTGCAGTATGGGTGGGAATAATCGCCCTTGCTGGCCTTGATGCAGAGACAGGTGTAGTAATGCTCCTCTATCTTGAACTTGCCTATGAGAAATGGAAAAAAGAAGGCAAGTTGAATTCCATTAATGACTTGAAAGAGGCAGTGATGTATGGTGCTGTGAAGAGGATACGGCCAAAGATAATGACGGTGAGTGTTATCCTTGCAGGTCTTATACCCATCATGTTTAGTCACGGAACTGGCGCTGATGTTATGAAAAGAATCGCAGCACCCATGGTCGGCGGCGTTATTACTTCAACAATTCTGGAATTGATAATCTATCCTGCGATTTATATGCTGTGGAAGGGAAGGGAGTTTAAGAAGGGATGAGATTGGTAGCTACCTTTAGTATCCTTTTTCTTTTAACTGGCAATGCTGTTGCTATAGCTGAAACCTCTCCACATAAACATGGTAAGCATGTGATGACCCCGGCGATGAGAAAGCAACATAAGACAATGTCCGATATAGGAAGGCATTGGGCTGATGCTAAGAGGCACCTGAGTAATGGTAATCTTGATCAGATGAGAACGGCAACAGAGGCTATGCTGAAGGCTGCAAACAATGTCCCTGAATTTAAATTACACAGGAATGCAGATAAACAAGAGGAATTTCAGAAGGAGTGTAACCTCTTTAAAAACGATTTAGAAAGGCTGAAGGAAGCTATAGATAAAAGAGATGTCGATTTGATGAAGAGTGTTTCTAAATCAGTGGATGAGGCCTGCAATAGATGTCACAGTAGATTCAGATAAACTTTAAACTCAAACCTAAATTGAGCGATTCTTTGATTATAAATCACTCTTTGACAGGCGAGACGCCTGTCCTACTGTTTAACGACATCACCCATAGGGCATGACAGCCGTCTCGGCTGTCATGGTTTTGTATAATAAATCGCTCAACTTGGGTCAAAATAGTTGTTCCGAAAATGTCGAGCAGGACAGTTTTACTTATAACATTTCCCCCCTGCAACTTTCTTGATTTTCTTAGGGTCAGTATTCTCTGCTATCTTTGATATTTTTTGGTGTCAATTTTCTTGCTAACTATAATTGCTCCTCCTTCGATATAAAATAAGATTCAAAAGTCTGAATCTGAGTTACTTAATGTGTAAAAATGGGACGGCTCATTGCAGGCATTCTTTGAATAGAGCGTCCCATTTTGTATTTTGTCTCTGCCCCTATTCGCGATCCCAAACCCCATCCGCTAACTGTTCTAAATCGGCATCGCCAGCGGGCACCGCTGACATTGATGTGTTATTACTTTTGCAATCGCCACCATTTATAAGCATCCTTTCTGTGACGAATATGATAAATAACAACTGTCTTATTTTCTTGGTCAACTTGATAAATTACCCGATAGTCTCCTACCCTCAAGCGATAACTCGCTTCAGAATCTTTCAGTTTTCGGGATTGAACAGGAAAAGGATTCTCAGCGAGATAGCCAATTGCCTCGACAATTCTCGGAATGTATTGTCTATCGATTTTTTTTAAATCATGTTCAGATGAACCCCTTGAATCAATATTAAAGAAGCCCATCAGCTATTAACCTTTTTTTTAATTCATCAAAACTAATAAAAGGCTCATTTTTTCTCTCTGCAATAACCGCCAAATCATGAATATCTTCCAAAAGATCTTCATAATCCTCAACCGGCAAAATAACTGCCGTTTTTTTCCCTGATTCATCTACTATGAATTGAGTATTCTGGAGTGAACCCCATCGTTTAGACACAAAGAGCCTTTGAGGTTAGTAGGGT
>DYHX01000030.1 GCA_020723925.1 Nitrospira japonica
GGACAGGCGTCTCGCCTGTCAAAGAGTGATTTATAATCAAAGAATCGCTCAATTCAGGTGATATTTAAGATGAAAACCCAATCACTTTTGGAAAACATAAGCACTATCTACAAACGGATGAGCCATGCTGCCATGAGGGCAGAGAGGAATCCTGAAGATGTAAAGCTCATTGCTGTAACAAAAACCGTGAGTGCTGAGCGTATAAAAGAGGCGATAGATGCAGGATTGAGGATTTTTGGAGAAAATAGAGTTCAAGAAGCAACGGCCAAGATAGAAGAGCTTTTAAAGCTATCGACTGCCGACTATCGACTACCGACTATTTCATGGCATTTAATAGGCCACCTTCAGAGGAATAAGGCTAAGATAGCTGTGCAGCTTTTTGATTTGATTCATTCCCTTGACTCCATAGGTCTTGCAAAAGAACTCAATAAGCATGCAGAGAAGACTGGGAAGATTCAGGATGTCCTTATTGAGATAAAACTCTCTCATGAGGAGACCAAACATGGGGTTTTAAAAGAGGAACTCATGGAACTCCTAAAAACAGTAAACAATATGAAGAATCTAAATCTCAGGGGGCTTATGACCATCCCACCGTTTTTTGACGATCCTGAGGATACAAGGCCATATTTTAGACAGTTAAGGGAATTGAAAGATAAGGCAGAGGCCATGGGATTTAATCTCCCAGAATTATCCATGGGCATGTCCAATGACTTTGAGGTTGCAATAGAGGAAGGAGCAACAATGGTGAGGATAGGGACTGCGATTTTTGGACAAAGGAAAAGGTAGCAAGGAATTTTGAAACAGTGAAGAAAATTGAAATTATACCAATTGCTGAAAGGAAGGCAAAAAAGAGAGGGATTAAGAAAGAGTGGATAGAGGACACTATCACAAATCCAATACAGGTGGTAGATGGCTATGGAGGCAGGAAAGTTGCACACAAGAGAATTTTAATAGATAATAAAGAATATCTTTTAAGAGTTGTTTATGAAGAGACAGAAGAAATGTATATCGTAGTAACGGCTTATCTTACATCACAGATAAGTCGCTACTGGAAGGAGGGACAATAAATGAAGATAGAATACGATCCTGGGCATGACCTCTTGAATATCGAGTTTATAGCTGAAGAGGCTATCGCTGAATCTGTTGAGCTTGACGGCGTAATAATTGATTATTCAAAGGATGGAAGGATTGTTGCGATTGAGATACTCGATGCAGGAAAGCGAACAACAAAGAATCCCCTTGACCTGATCGATCTATCAATAGTTAAAGAAAAAGCAATGGCCTGAAATAGCCATGGAAGAATTGACCGATGGGCAGATTGAAGAGATTATAAGCCTTTTCGCAAGAGAATTTTTAATCTTTAAAACCAAAGGAACAAAAATATGGATTTCAAAGAAAGTGCTTATAAAATTCTGAAAAAAGAGAAAAGACCCCTTTCTGTAAAAGAGATTACCCAAATTGCATTAAAGGAAGGATTAATTACATCTTATGGTAAAACCCCAATCGCAACTATGGGTGCGCTGATTTACACGGATATAAAACAAAAAAGAGGAAAATCTATTTTTGTAAAAGTAAACCGAGGATTGTTCGGCTTAAAAGAATTAAATTATAAAGAAAAAGTTCCATTGAATATAAACTTAATGTTCCAATAGAAAAAATAGAGGAATGGATTCATAAGAATATTAAAAAGAGCAAATAAGCATTGGGAAAGTATAATCATCTAAAAATCTTAAAGAAAACAAAAGCCAGGGCCAAACATATTTGTTCCAAGTGTGGCAATGAAATATTATTTAATGAGATTTACTATCGTGAACATATTGAAGATAAATTTCTTCATGACTTACATGCTAAGAAATATTGCAATAATTGTTATGAAAAATATAGAGAAAACTTACAAAGACTTTAAATCAGAGCTTGAGGCGAACTTAGAGGGGTAAAGCAATGATCGGTTTCATCGGCGGCGGGAATATGGCAGAGGCGCTGATAAAAGGAATAGTTCAGAGTTCGGGGTTCGGAGTTCGGAATGAAATAAAAAATATACTTGTATCAGAACCGAAAGAGGAGCGAAAGCAATATCTCGAAAAGACTTATGGGATTAAGACAACGCTTTCTAACAAGGAGGTAGCTTCTTCATGCAACATAATACTCCTTGCAGTTAAGCCCCAGAATATGGCTGCGGTGCTCGATGAGATAACGGATGTAATAACAGAGGAGAAGACAGTTGTATCCATCGCAGCGGGAATCACTCTCTCATACCTTCAGTCGAAATTGAAAACCAAAAGACTCGTCAGAGTCATGCCCAACACCCCGGCCATTGTTCAGGAGGGCATGTCTGTCATGTCTCTATGCGAGTGTTTCTCAGGCAGTGATATTAATACAGTAAAAGAAATCCTGATGTCTATAGGAAAGGTTATAGCCCTGCCAGAAAAATATATGGACGCAGTAACTGCCCTTTCAGGTAGCGGGCCTGCATTTATTGCATTGTTTGTGGAGGCAATGATAGATGCAGGGGTTAAGATGGGGCTACGCATGGAGCATTCCTCTGAACTTGTAATACAGACGCTCATTGGCACAGCAAAGCTCCTTGATACAGGCATGTCTCCAGAAAAACTCAGGGAAATGGTAACATCACCAGGTGGCACAACAGCATCAGGGTTGAAGGTCTTTGAGTGCAAGGGACTGAAGGAGATAGTGATTGATGCCATAGAGGCAGCAGCGAAAAGGGCGAAGGAGTTGGGAAAAGGCGGATCCGACTGAGTCGGAGACCACTAACTACTAATCCCTTAACTGCTTAAATTATAGTAAACGACCAAAGAAAGTTGTCATTGCGAGGAACGTAGTGACGAAGCAATCCCTTGAGATTGCTTCGCTTTGCTCGCAATGACAGTCAGTAGTATGTCTACTTACTTAGGGCGTTAACTATAGTAATAAATATATGATAAGGAGGTTACATGTTTATAATTATAATTGCCAATCTTTTACTTGCAGTAGCCAATATCCTTGATGTTGTCCTTTCAGTCTATATGTGGATAGTAATTATCGCAGCGCTCATAAGCTGGGTGAACCCAGACCCGTATAATCCGATAGTCAGGTTTCTGTATGCTGTTACAGAGCCAGTTCTGAGACCGATAAGGCGACTCCTTGGGTTCAGGATAGGGATAGACTTTTCTCCAATGGTTGTAATACTGGCCATATTATTTGTAAAGTATTTCCTGATAAGATCACTGATAGAGCTTGCCTATAAATTGAAAGGAGGGAGCCTTATATGAGGATAACGCCGCTTGATATTCAGCAGAAGCAGTTTCCCATGAAGTTCAGGGGTTTTGATGTGGAGGAGGTTTACGCATTCCTCGAGGTGATAAGGGAGGAGATGGAAGAGCTTCTCAGAGAAAACGCTACCCTGAAGGAGAGCGTTCACAGGGCTGAGAACCAGATTAAAGAATACAGAGATATGGAGACCACATTAAGGGAAACGCTTATGACTGCTCAGCAGATGGTCGAGGACTACAAGACAAATGCAAGGAAAGAGGCAGAACTCCTCATCAAAGAGGCAGAGCTCAAGGCGGATATAATGCTCAGGGATGCACAGGAGAAGGTTGTCAAGATACACGAGGATATTGTTGATCTGAAAGGCATAAGGCGTCATTTCAAGGAAGAACTGAAGAGGCTTATTGAAAGTCATATGAGGATGCTTGAGTTCGATAAAGAGAGAGAAGGGGAAGAGACAGGTGAAGTATAATGCCCTCAAGGGTGTGCAGGACATATTCCCTCCTGATATATACATATGGCAGGAAGTTGAGTCAGCCGCAAATGATGTATTCTCTGCATACGGGTTTCAGGAACTCAGGGCACCAATAATAGAGACGACAGATATCTTCACAAGAAGCATAGGCGAGACAACAGATATCGTTGAAAAAGAGATGTATACATTTTCTGACAAGGCAGGCAGGAGCATTACCCTGAGGCCCGAAGGCACTGCCCCTGTTGTCAGGTGTTATGTAGAAAAACATCTATATAATCTCCCATCTCCACAGAAATTTTTCTACTCAGGCCCTATGTTCAGATATGAGAGGCCGCAGAAAGGCAGATTCAGACAGTTCTATCAGATAGGTGTTGAGGCATTTGGCGTTTCAGAGCCGAAGCTCGATGCAGAGATACTCTCGATGCTCAGGCTCTTTCTTGAAAGGCTCGGGTTGAAGGGGCTTAATTTTGAGCTCAATTCTATTGGCTGCGAGAAATGCAGGCCTGATTACAAAAAGGCCCTTCTTGAGTTTTTTTCTGACAAGCTCAATAATCTCTGCCCTGACTGTAAAAGGAGATATAACTATAATCCGCTCAGAATACTTGACTGCAAGGTTGATACATGCGCTGAGACAAGGAAAGGTGTGCCTGTTGTCACAGATTATTTATGCAGCGAATGCAAAAGCCACTTCGATGAGCTGCTTTCTCTTTTAAGACTTCTTAATATCTCTTATATAATCAATCCCAGCATGGTCAGGGGGCTTGACTACTACACAAGGACAACATTTGAAGTGACAAGTGAGCACCTCGGAGCGCAAAAGGCTGTTGCTGCTGGCGGGCGTTATGACAGGCTTGTTGAGGAATTTGGCGGACCTCCGACATCTGCAATAGGCTTTGCCATAGGGATGGAGAGGATTACTGCCTTGCTTAAAGCACAGGACAGACACGTGATTCCATCCCTGACGGTTTTTCTTGCAGCCATAGGACACCGTGCCGAGACCGAAGGACTCCTTATAGCTGAAAGGCTGAGGGAGGATAACATATGGGTCGAACTTGGTTATGGAGGCTCTTTGAAGAGCCAGATGAGGAGGGCTGACAGGATTTCGGCCAGTTATGTAATAATCCTTGGTGAAGACGAGATTGCCGCTGGCAGGGTTAAATGGAAAAAGCTTTCTGACGGTTCACAGGGAGAAATACCTGTGGCGAGGTTATCCGAATTTTTCAGAAAAACGTGAGACGTAAGACAAAGCCGACGTGAGACGTCTTACGTCTCACCCCACAACATCGAATTTTCTGACCCTCAATTTCACTCCTAACTCATCCGTGATTTTTTTGCATTTCTCGACGTCGATGCCTTCCATCGCGACGACTGTTGCCTGAACGTCAGGGACATATTGTTTTGCATCTTTGAGGAATGAGAGCACTTCTCTGTAAGCGTTTTTAAATGCAGGCCTGCAGACCCTGTTATATGTTTTTTCATCATGGCCATCCATGCTTACTGATATGCAGTCAACTATACCCTTTAATTCAGGTAGTATATTCCTCTTGTGTATCAGGTTACCATGACCATTGGTATTGATCCTGACGCGACCGCCTCTTTCTTTTATCCATGAGGCAATGTTCTTCACAACATCAAGCCTCAGAAGTGGTTCTCCATAACCGCAGAAGACGACTTCTTTATACTCGGATGGGTCTCCTATTGCCTTTCTAAGCTCATCCTCTGTTGGCTCATCCGTGAGTCTCAGGTTGTGGCCTTTCACATAATCCGTGTGAAATCTCACACAGAATGAGCATTTATTTGTGCATCTATTGGTTATGTTGAGATAGAGGCTGTCTCTTATCTTATATGCTATCTCTCCCTGTTCTGGCAGCTCTCCAATACCGAAGAGTTTCTTAGCATTTAGGGTCGTAATCCTTGCAAGGTCATCAAGACTTATACCCCTCATCTCTGCAATTGCCTTTGCTGTATGAACAAGGTATGCAGGTTCATTCCTCTCTCCCCTGAATGGCTCAGGAGCGAGATACGGTGCATCTGTCTCTATCAGGAGATAGTCATCAGGAATTGCCCTTGTTATCTCCCTGAGTTTCGTAGCATTTTTGAATGTCACCGGCCCTGCTATTGATATATAAAGACCCATTGCCATAGCCTTTTCTGCCATATCCATATCACCTGAGAAACAGTGCATTACGCCCTTTGTAATACCTGATTCTTCAAGGATTTTAAGGGTATCTCTCTTTGCCTCCCTGCTGTGGACAACTACAGGAAGATTTATTTCCTTTGCGTATTGGAGCTGTCTTTTGAATACATCCCTCTGAATCTCTCTCGGTGAGTGGTCGTAGTGATAATCGAGCCCGATTTCACCGATGGCAACAACTTTGGGAATGCGGATTACGGATTGCGGAATGCGGAATTTTGTTACCCATTCTTTTATCTGGTTAAATATATCTTCTGTAAAATCCTTTGCATCGTGGGGATGTATGCCAACAGTGGCGTATACGAAATCATACTTTTGTGATAATTCTACTGCGCCCTTGCATCCCTCGAAATCAGAGCCTATTGTTATGATGGCCTCTAAACCTGCATCCCTGGCCCTTTTAATGACATCTTCCCTGTCCTTATCAAAGGCATCCATTTCAAGATGGCAATGTGTGTCTATCATGTTTATTATCCTTTCCCCTCCACAATCTCAATCTCCTGCATTCTGCCCTTCAGTCTTTCATCTGCAACTACAAGAGCCAAATTTATCTTCTCTTTTTTGACATTTCCATAGATTTGTATAAACACTTCTTGTGAAAAGCCGATTCTTGAAAGGAGAGTAACATCAGAGACATCTAAATGCAAAATCTTTAATCCGTATCTGTCGCTAACATCTCTTATGCGGTTAACAATACTACCGACTTCAATCATTAGCTTCTTTTATTTTTTTGAGCGTTTCCTGAATATATCTAATACCTTCAAGTGCATGTTCCCAGCCCATTGCATCATCTTCAACATCCCATGAAAAACCTTTTTCTTTTACTACATTTTTATCTTCAAACTCCTTAAAAGTCATGCCGTATTTTTTCTTGAGCTTCTCATCTGTAAGTTTGTACAGAACAAGCTTTTTTTCGTAATCGCTAATCACTGCTTCCTTCAGTTCATTTTCCGGGATTAAATCAAGCAATTTCATTCGTATCACCTCCTGTGCTTTAGTATAGCAAAAATCTGCTGATTTCTTTACCCTTCCCCTCCACAATCTCAATCTCCTACCCTCTGCCCGCCGGATAATGTGCATGTCCTTCTCCCTCTCGCAAGATAAAATAAATGAAGATAAAATAAATGTACCAGTCCCATTTTTGTCCCCATCCCCATGATTTAAATCATAGAAGTAAAACACCTTACGCTTTATAGTTGAACCTGCCCGTTGGTTTCCTTATCGGCGTTGGAATATTTGTCATAGACTACTTTAAACTCGGCAAAGAGCCTGTGACTGCTGTACGCGCAGCGCCTGACAGGGTATAAAAAACTGCACAGATAATGGTCATTGCGAGGAGCATAGCGACGAAGCAATCTCATAACGAAAAAATTGGGATTGCTTCGTTTCACTCGCAATGACCATTTCACTTTGTAAGGGAAGCCAGATAGTGTAACATGAATTATGCAAATTCAAAAAAGGGTATAATTCTCAATGGCTTAAAACAATCCCTAAAAGGGAGAAAGGAGAACTATACCCATGAAAAAGAGTTTATCAAAGAAGTCAGAAAAAGTCATTGAAAAACATCTTCAGGAGCTTAAGGAAGAGAACTCTCTGGTAGACCTAACAAGGATAGGGGCGAGGATGATGCTTCAAGTAGCGTTAGAGGAAGAGCTTACAGCATATCTTGGAAGGGACTATTATGAGAGGCGGACTGATCAAGAGGGAAGCAGGAGTGGCTCAAAGCCTCGGACTATAAAGATTGGCTGTGGGGATATAGAGGTAAGCATGCGGAAGGTAAGAGATGCGGGAGGGCCATTTCACTCACGGATACTTCCTCCTCGTGTTACACAGATGGAGGAGATACAGGATGTTATCCCTTTGCTGTACATGAATGGACTATCCAGCAGAAAAGTAAAGAAGTCAATAAGCAAGCTTTTAGGCAAAAAGGGCCTGAGTCATCAGAATGTGATAAGGATAACAGAGAAGATAGTAGAGGAATTTAAGGCGTGGAAGAAGAGGGATTTATCTACATTGAAGATAGTTTATTTAATCCTTGATGGGATCAGGCTTGGAGTAAGAGCAGGCACAAAGGAGAAAGAGGCAGTGTTGGTAGCATGGGGATTTTTAGAGGACATGATAAAGAGGGGGCGAGGGAGGCAAGGGTAATTCTTTCAAACATAAAAGTATCAAAACTTGAGAGAATTGCAGCTTAATTAGGAACCATGAAAACCGCTGAGAATAAAGCCTTTGAGAGAATTTGCATAAAAGACTTGACAATATCCTTTCTAAAAACTGTATAAAATCATAAACTTCAGTAAGAAGACCTTCTGGCAGTTTATCAATCTCATTTTTTATCATTTCTTTAACTGACATCTTTATTCCCTCCTTCTTTATTGCTAAAATTATACCCGAAAAATACTCTTATTTTCACCATAACATTCAAGGGGCTTCCAGGCGTTCTGAGAGATAATGGCTTGAAAAGATGCCTGAGGTTAGCCAGAAGCCTTTAAACAAATTTGGCTGTGTTTTCTTATAGGATATAGCCATTTACTATTAAGACACATTTTATACCAAAGCGGTGAGAATTTCAGCCCTTATTCTTCATTCAAGCGGCTTGGACGGGACTCGCAGCATCAGGTTCCAAAGTCCCGAGGTTTTATGCCCCGAATTTCTTCAGCCTCAATGAATTTGCGAGCGCCAGAGGCATAATATTGACCGAAGGGAATATGCCCAGCTCTCCTTTTGTACATTCTCTTTCAGAAAAAGCCTTACAAAGACCTCCGAGTACATAAGGAGATTTTAAAAGCACAGGCACTGGATGCCAGCTATGGCCTTTGAGTAGGGATGGTGTTGAATGGTCTCCGGTGATGATGAGCACATCAGGGTTCAGCTCAAGGATTTGCGGTAGTATCAGGTCAAATTCTTCAATCCTATCGGCTTTTCCATCAAAGTTACCGTCCTCACCGTATGAGTCAATCTTCTTTACATGCATGAAAAAGAAATCATAGTCGTGGTAATTCTGTTTCAGAAAATCTATCTCTTCTTCTAAATTGCCAGTTATTGGTGGCGCATCCATCTCTATCAGTTTTGCAAGCCCTCTATACATGGGATAAGTGGCAATAGCAAGGGCACTCAAACCAAATGCATTTTCAAAGGTCGGAATATCTGGTGGGCTTGAGAATCCTCTGAGCAGAATATAGTTTGCTCTCTCCTCGTTTTTAAGTATCTCAGGTGCCTGATTTATCAGTTTTTCAGCAACCCTTGCTACCTTCTCTGCCTGTGGGGTAGAAGGGACTGGATAGAGAGGTGGGTTACCTTCTTTCTGTGGGTCTGTGTCATTTACTGCTGAAGAACCTGGTTCAAGAAGTTCGGGAAATTTGAAGACAACAGCGAACCTGTGCTCCATTCCAGGGGCAAAAATAACATCGGCCTCATCTATCTTGCTTAATTCATTCTGTAATCTTTCGGTGAGCTTTTTACTTTGTTCTGTTGGAATCCTTCCTGCCCGTCTGTCTTTTATAATGCCATTCTCGATGGTCGCATAGTTGCCTCTGACAGCAATATCTGTTTTTTTGACATCTAACCCCAATCCGAGGGCTTCAAGAATTCCTCTTCCAATCTGGCATTCTATTGGGTCATAGCCAAAAAGGGATAAATGCCCGGGCCCGCTTCCAGGAGTGATGCCCATAGAAACAGGTATATGTAAACCGCACGCAGAAGTCTGTGCGAGGGCATCGAGATTTGGCGTGTCCGCTGCCTCAAGCTCGGTCCTTCCCTGAACAGGAAGGCCGCCCACCCCATCAAGGACGACGAGCAAAATCTTTGTAGTGTTTTTCTGTATAAGCGGCTTTATTAAATCCTGCGTATTCATGATGCCATAAATCCTACCCTCACCTCCTCTTTGTTATCTATTCTAACATTAAATTTAAATATAGCGATATTTTCAGGGATAAAGAAGACCCAAAATTGCCAATAGACTAACAAAAAGTGCGGCGAATTCCTCACCTTCATAACGGAGGGCGAGATCATTATCTCTTATAGAACACTATAAGGGGTTATAGGGCAAATGAGGCGAAGCTTCGGCAAACTCCTTCTGCTTCCTAACCAATTTTGCAAAATTCTCTTTCCTTAGTCTTTTCTCTACCTCCTTTCTTATTTCGACCCATACGGGATGAACAGAGCATGTATTGCTGAAACTGCACATCCTTTTGTCAATGGCACATCTATTCATGGCAACTGTCCCTTCTATAGCCTCTATAACATCAAGAAGGTTTATTTCTTTAGGTCTTTTTGCAAGCTGAAAACCTCCCTTAACCCCCCTGAAGGATTTGACGATTTTTGCCTTTGTCAGTTTCTGGAGTATCTTGGCAAGAAAGCTTTTTGGAATTGCTCTTGCCCTGGCAATTTCATCCACCATTGTAATCTCATGTGGTGACTCTGATAGATGAAGGACACACCTTATTGCATAATCTGTTTGACGGGTAATCTGCATAGAATAAACTTTATCCTTTCTTAAGGAACTTTATCCAATTTCTAATTGTCTCCGGAAAATGACATTACAATTCTGACATGCTATTCATCATCATCGTCAAGCATCCTGTATTTTGGACCTTCCATATCTTCGTACTGTCCTTTTCTTACTGTCCAGACAAAGAGAAGCCATGCTCCTAAGCCGAGGAGTATTGATAAAAGGATTAAAAAATATATCGTCCACATAGTCAAAGTGCTGGTTTCAATTTTATATTGCTGGTTTAATTTTAGAACAACAGATGCAAATCATCAATTGAATTTTCTTATTCTTAACGAATTCCCAACCACAAAAAGAGAGCTAAGTGCCATTGCCCCTGCTGCAATGATTGGGTGCAGAAAGCCCAGAACTGCTGCTGGAATGGCAACTATGTTATAAAAGAATGCCCCGAAGATGTTCTGTTTAATAATGCTGAATGTCCTTTTAGACATTATGATAAAATGCGGAATAAGTCTCAGGTTATTTCTTACAAGCACAACATCTGAACTTTCTACAGCTATGGCTATGTCTGTTCCTCTGCTGATTGCCAGTCCAACTGATGCCTCTGTGAGGGCAGGGGCGTCATTTATGCCGTCGCCAACCATCAACACCTTATGTCCATCTTTCTGAACATTGTTAATTATTTCCTTTTTCATTAAAGGTGATGCATTTGATATAGCATTCTTAACGCCGATCATTTCAGAAATGGTATCAGTTGTTATCTTGTTGTCGCCGCTTACAACAGAGACATCAATGCCAAGTTTTTTAATCATGTTCACTGTCTCCAGAGCCTCATTCTTTATGACATCAGAAATTACAAAGAGCGCCCTTGCCCTTCTGTCCCATGCCATATAAATCACTGTGTCTCCGCTTTTTTCGAAATGCAAGGCAGTTTCCTCAAGCGGCATGTCAGAGATACTGCTTTCCTGCATAAGACTCCTGCTGCCGATAATTATTTTCTTGCTATCTACAGTCCCCTCTACACCTTTGCCAGGAATCGCCCTGAATTCTGAAACAGGAAAAAACTTTCCCTCTGATGCAGCAGTGACAGCGTGTCCTATGCTGTGTTCCGAAAGGCTCTCGATGGATGCTGCAACAGAGAGCACGTATTCCCTGTCCTGACCGGGATCAAGGACAATAATTTCCTTCAGTGTCGGCTTGCCAACGGTAATGGTACCGGTTTTGTCAAAGAGTATGTTGGTGAGCTTGCTCGTATTTTCAATAACCTCCCCTCCCCTTATTAAAATACCCTTTGACGATGCCATGGTGGTGAACATCATAACAGCAAGGGGTGTTGCAAGTCCGAGGCTGCACGGGCATGCAATTACCAAAACCGAGATGCCTGCCATTAATGCAGAATGGGATGGAGAACCATTAATAAAATACCCTATTACTGTAGCCATGGCGATTATCAGGATGGCCGGCACAAAATAACCCACAATCCTGTCTGCAAGCCTCTGTATCTGAGGTCTCCTTGTCTGTGCCTCTTCCACTGCCTGTATTATTCCCGAAAGAACTGTCTCCTTGCCTGTCCTCGTTACCTCAAAGGTGAGGGCGCCGTAAAGGTTTACGCTTCCTCCTATCACCTCATGTCCTGCAGTCTTAAAGACAGGTCTCGACTCTCCGGTAATAATGGATTCATCAATTTCAGACTCCCCACTGACGACAATCCCATCCAAAGGAATCCTCTCGCCAGGCACCACCTGAATAAGCTCGCCCTTTTTAATTGAGGATATAGGGACAATCTTTATTTCCTGACTGCTGATTGCTCTCCTCGGCGAGTCGCCTGAGGCGACTGACTGCTGATTGCTGACTAATCTTGCTTCTTTCGGACTTAATTCCGATAATCGTTCGATGGTCTCGGATGCCCTTCCTTTTGCAATTGATTCTATATATCTCCCTAAAATGATAAGGGTGATTATCATTGCTGATGTGTCAAAATAAACCTTGCCGCCCACAAATATCTGATAAACGCTGTAGATAAAGGCAGAGCCTGCACCGATGGTTATAAGCGAGTCCATAGTGAAATTCAGGTGTTTCAAGCCTTTGATTGTGTTCTTTATAAACGGCATCCCTGAATAGAAGATAACAGGGATTGTCAATATCAGAGCTATTACTTCAAAGAGGAGTTTGAGGTTTATATCAATCCCCTGAAAGTAGCCGGCATAAAGGGCGACGGAGTAAATCATCAATTGTGAAGACAAAAATCCTGCAGTCCCGAATCTTATGAGAAGGTCTCTTGCCTCTGCCTTCTGTCTCTTGAACTGTTCTGATTCAGAATAAGGCCTTGGATTGTATCCTATGGACGATATCCTTTTAAGGATTTTATCAATACCAATGACCTCAGGGTTCCACCTTATTCTTGCCCTGTGTGTTGCATAGTTCAGCCTTGCATATTCGATTCCCTCTGTCCTGCTCAAAATCTTCTCATTGAGCCATACACATGATGCACACCTGATACCGTCTATATAAATGTCTATCTCTTTCTGATTGCTGACTGCTACATCCCTTACATGCTCTGCAAATGGCCGTATATCTATCTCCTTTTTAAAGGAAGCTATACCGGCGTCGTCCCATTTTCTTTTTTTATAAAAGTCATCAAGTCCCTCGGAATGTACTAATTTGTATATACCGCAGCATCCATTACAGCAGAAGACCTTTTTCTCACCGCTAAAATCCTCATATACTGCTTCAGTTTCAGGGAATTCTAAAAGACAATGATTGCATTTCAGTATTGCCATATCTATCAATTAAATGACCTGTAAAGAAATATTAATCCCATCAATATCATCAATATGGCAGAAGCCTTGTAGAGTCTATATCTTATTCTCTCACCTATGATTGATATGATATTCCCAAATATGAAAAGGGATGGCAGTGTACCTGTGCCGAATAAAAAAAGCATTAACATTCCCCTTAAAAACCCCTCTGCCCAAGTGTTAGATTCAATGCTGGATTTAACGCCAATGCCTGCTGCAGCAATATATGCACCATATAATATCCCGCAGGGAAGAAAACCTAATATTATCCCCATGGGATAATATGTCCCTGTTGATTTTATTTCAAAAATCCGCTGCACTATACCAATAATCAAGTCAGAAAACCGCTTAACGGGTGAGAAATTGAAACGGCTAAATTTTATAAATGACAGCCATCCGCCGATGCCAAGACCCGCGATAACCATTGATATGCCAACTAATTTCATTGTCAAATTCTGAAAAGACTCAATTGGGTTAACAATGCTGACAAATGAGCCTGTTAATCCCATAAATCCTCCGATTATGGAGTAAGTGGTAATCCTGCCGAGATTGTAAAAGATGTGGGGCATGACCCTGCCCCTGTTCTGTGAGTTTAATGAATATGCTGTCACAACAGGCCCGCACATGCCAATGCAGTGACCAAAACCACCCAGGAAACCTGTTGTGAACATCAAAAAATAGAGGGAATCACTTTGTAACATTAAACAAGAAGTAAGCCTTTCCTATATCAGGCATTTCTACTGTGGCACGCCACAGGGTCTTGCCCATGGGTCATGTGGGAATAATCCCTTTACCTGAATAGTCATTGTCACTGATTTTTTTTAATATGACCTGATTTTTACCCATGTGCATACCCGGCATGTTGAGGTCAATTTTGATATGTTGAGTTAGTTTGCTTGTTTCGAGGCCCTTTATCCTTACGCTGAATCGGAGTTCTTCCATTGCCTTTACAGGCTTTGGCGATATGTCAAAGATTATCTCTACACTGTTAATCTTTTTTATGCACGCACCTTTATTGATTTCACATTCAACCTTTTCGCCTGATAATACCTTCTCACCCCCACCCTCGCCCTCCCCCGTCAAGGGGGAGGGTTTATTATAGTTTCCCCTCCCTTGACGGGAGGGGATTAAGGGGAGGGTGATATTTTCATTGTCCTTTGTGTCTCTCTGAGATATGAATGTTTCACCTGCGGAATGATGAATATGTGCATACACCAAAGGGATGTCTAAAAAGGGTATGATGCAGACAATAAAACCTATTAATATCTTAAAAGCAGTCATTTAGGCTACTATACCTCCTGATTAAATCAACCAGATTACAAGCAGAAAACTGACTATTGCTATAAAGCCTGTTGCAAAGATACTTAAAAATAAAGGTCTGAAACCAACCTTGAGCAGTTGTCTGAAGTCACTTTCAAGCCCCATAGCAGCCATTGCCATTGTTAAGAGAAACATATCAAAGAATTCTATCCAGCGAATAGCCCTCGGAGTAAAAAACTCCAGAGAATTCAATATAACCATGCCCAAAAAACCCAATAAAAAAAACGGAAAGGTGATAGTCTTTTCCCCTTTGGCATCCCCATGATTAATATCGCCTCGTCCTACAAGATACGAAAGGATTAAGGCTATTGGTATTAAGGCTGCTACGCGTGTTAGTTTAACAAGAATGCCTATTTCACCGCTTTTATCCCCTCCTCCAAAGGCTGCTGTTACGACCTGCGCCACTTCATGTATGGATGCGCCTGCCCAATAACCATACTGCACATCATTGATTGGCAATAGCCCGGACTTAAATAAAAACGGATATGCAAGCATTGATATAGCGCCAAATACTGTTATGGAGCTTATGGCAACCATAATATCGTTATCCTTTGACCTTGTAATTGCGCCGGCTGTGAGAATGGCTGATGCCCCGCATATAGATGTCCCTACCCCTATTAAAAGAGAAGATGACGGAAAAAGCTTTAATACCCTGCCCATAATAATAGTGAAACCTAATGTTAACAATAAAGGCACAAGGGCAACAATTAGCCCTTCCCAGCCGAGACCGATAATTTTATCAAAGGTAATCCTGATTCCGAGAAGCGCAACGGCAAACCTTAATATCTGACGCATTGAGAAAAAAATTCCTGCGTTGTATGCATGCGGGATTATAAAGGCATTTCTTAAAAGCATACCTATTCCCATAGCCCCGATTAGCGGAGTAACATAAGTAAGCTTTGCCCCTGTATGCAATGCCAGCGCTGATATGGCCGCAGTCAGCAGTAAACCGGGCATGAGCGCTTCAATATGAGGAGGAAGAAAAAACCTCGTTTTAATCGCTAGACTGCTCCCTGTGGCTATTTGCTCATCTTTGTTATTCTTATTCTCGTCTAAGTTCATTTTTAATGCATCATCCTTCATGCTCTTATCTTCCAAAAACACTATTTTTTAATCTCATCCTCATCATTTAGCATCGTATATTTTGGCTTCTCCACCTTTTCTTTGTCGTCCTTTTTCTTCCATGGGTTATAGTAATTAAAAATAATCACTACGAGCGCTACAAAAAGCCCCGCTGTAATGCCAAATTTAATCCATCCGCTCAATTCCATTTTGACTCCCTTCAGGGGCAGGGAATTTTTCCCCTGCCCCCCTTTTTATCATTAATCAAATTTCAACTTTAAAGGAACTGAGTTATAACTGTTGTGCCTGCTGGAATCGTTAAATACAGCGATACCTAAATTATAATCCCTTCTGGGGTCAAACTGCACATCATTTTCCTTATCCGATGTATCCAGCTTTCTCTGGAGCATGACCGTCCACCTGCCGTTTGCCCATTTAGCCTTTGCCGTTACATCAGCCATGCTGCCTGAAAATTTGGAGAGTATCCATGCCGGGACAACATCGCCTTCCTTAAACTTTGAATAGTCCTTAATTTCAACGGTCTCTCCGTCAACAAGAGAACCCGCTGCTGTTGCCTTTTTAGAGGGGTCCTGCATAAATTTGGGCTTTTTCTTGTCTGCGGATTCATTCTTTTTTGCCTTGCCTGTGCCGCTGTCTGATTTCCTTGAGTCGTCGTCAACATAACCGTCTTCAGCATAACCGAGCGGGCTGGTGGTATATGATTTCCAGACCCATAAATCGCCCCTTTCTGTGGCGGTCTCTGTGTGATATTTCCAGTCCTCATGATTTTTAGCATCTGAATGGCATACCACTGCGCAGCCCTTTGTGGCAAAGTTCTTTATCCTCTTTATCTCCCAGTTAATGGCTGCCATATCCTCGTTGCCCTTCTGTCTGCTCCAGTTGCCCTTTGAAAACTTCCATGCCTCTTTTGTCATGCTCTGGTCTGCATCTGGCCATGATAGCAGCACAGAGATGTTGCCGCCCTTTGTATAAACAGCTTTTACCTTCACCTCAAGGGTCTTCTTCTCAAACGGGCCGCCTGATGCGCCGTCATTTATGATTGCAGCCTCCTTTGCCTGACCCCATTCCGGGCTTGTAATATCGGACGGGTCCTTTGACACCTTTTTAGCCACAATCTCTGTGTCGCCCTTGCCTGCTGCAAATGCCATAGCAGCAAACGCGATTAAAACCATAACAACGATAACCAACCCTTTCATCTTGCTCCTCCTTGATTTTATTTATGCAGTTAAAACACCTATCACTGTAAACAGTATCACTAATAAAGTCCCGACCCCCATCAATAACATCGCTAGTTTCCTCTTTTTTGGATGAACTTCAGGATTTTTATCAACAAAAGGCATAATCAAAAGGAATATAAAGGTCAAAAGGGGAATTATTACTGTTGGCATGATCTCAAGGCTTGGGGGAAAGAGTTTTAATAAGTAAAAGGGCGCCATGAGATACCATTCCGGCACTGGTTTAAATGATGAATCAGAAGGGTCGGCAGGGTCGCCCATCTTCATGGGCATGAGCAATGCCATTGCAATTACAACGATGACCACAATGAGCGCGGCTATTGCCTCCCGAAAGAGAAAATCAGGATAAAAGACCATCTGTTTGTCTGTCATTTTATTATCTTTATTTCCCATTAAATCCTCCTCTAAAGTGGTTTAGCTATGCCTGTCCTGCGTATCATCAGGAAGTGCGCAACAAGAAATACGGCTGTTAATATGGGCAGCACAACCACATGGATGGCAAAAAACCTTGAAATGGTGAGCGCCCCGAGGTCGCTGCCGCCCATCAGCAGCCTTGTGATAAAATCACCCACCAACGGAATGCTCTTTGGCATTAAAACACCGACCTTTGTTGCCCAGTATGCCTTCTGGTCCCATGGCAGCAGATAGCCTGTAAAGGAAAACGCCAGTGTTATCCCCAGCAGGAATACCCCGCTCACCCAGTGAAACTCCCTCGGATTTTTATATGCGCCATATACAAAGACCCTCAACATATGCAGGCATACGAATACCACCATTAGATTTGCAGACCAGTGGTGAATGCCCCTGATAATGTTTCCCAGAGGCAGGTCAAAGGTCATGTATTCCACTGTGGCAAAGGCATGTTCTACCGAAGGCACATAGAAAAACATTGCGGCAATCCCTGTTACCAATAGCAGCACATAAAGGAGAAATGTTATACCTCCAAAACAGTATGTGAAGTTCACCCTCGGCGGAACAGGATGGTCAAGGACATTTTTCTTGAAGTCATCCTTAAACTTAAACCGCCTGTCAAATACATCTATAATCCTTCCTATCATTTATGCCTCCTTGATCCCTGTATTGATAAAAAGTTTTCCGTCCTCTATCTTTGCCTCAAGATGGGACAGCGGTTTTGGAGGGGGTCCACTTATATTCTTGCCTGTCGCATCATACACGCCTGTATGACACGGGCATTTAAATTTTCCCGATTGTTCGTCAAACTTGACATTGCAGCCGAGATGGGAGCATGTGGCTGAAAGGGCAAAGAGATTGTCCCCATCGGGCTTCACATAGGCAAGGAGCTTGATCTTCCCTTCCATCCATGCGTCCTTTGCATCATAGGCAATATTTATTTTATTGAACTGCCCCTGAACAAGATCATCTGCATTCCCTGCCTCTACCCATTTATCCTCGCGTTTGTTAGTCACTGCAGGGGCGACTACGGCTGTAATTGCCGCACCACCCACACCAAGCGCAATAGCACCTGATATTACTCCTATTCCTGTTGCAAGGAATTTACGTCTCGTCATATTGTTATCCGGCATAAAACACCTCCTATTTATCTTGAAAATCTATTGAACATAGACCTTATCATCAAAGCGCATGGAGTCCTTGAGATGCGCTACATTTGCCCTCACATCCCAGTATCCTGAATTATCCAGTTTGACAACTGCAGTATATTGTCCATTCCCATTCCCATTACATCTGTACTTTTTTATGTCTGCGCTTCCCAATCTGTTGAACTGAAGCTCCACAAAAGCATCCTTTATACTGCTGCCGTTTTTATCAAAGACCCCAACCATTATCTGATTGTCTCCTGACTTGAAGGTATGAGGGATTTCAATCCTCCAGCCAAGCTCAGCCTGCCTTTTCAGTGTCTCATCAAACTTAATTCCTGTGTCATAGGCGTTTTCTTCCACCTCCGCATCACGCTTGTCAATACCGATATAAATGGATGCTCCAATGATGCTTAAGCCTGTGATTAAAACTATGAGTATTAGTACCTTATACTTCATCTGGGATTGTAAAATTCGCCTCCTGCGTGACAGAGATGTCTTTATTGTTCTTATCTGTAAGGGTTATTTTAAACTTTTTGATACCCTTCAATCCTTCCGTCTTTTTGCTCCTGACGAACAGGGGAAACTTATCCATCTTCCCGGCGTCAAGGTGAACCGGCTCTGTTACGGACTGAATAGCATCTTTATCAAGTCCCTCCAGAGTTACCTGCAAATCAACCTGATTATTGAGCATGTTTTTAACAGAAAGGACATAGCCGTTTAAAACGCTCCCGTCCTTTGTAATCCTCGGCTCCATGTTGTGGGGCAGCACGGTAAAATCAACGCCTGTCCTTGCAAACATGAGGTATGCGCTAAAGAATAAAAACAGAACGGTAAATGCGCCGACAATGAAGATGTTCTGCCTTATAATCCTTCCCTCCCCGCCGTGTCCGTAGGAGTAATGTATCAACCCCTCTTTATTAAACTTCGTCATTATCTTGCTGCATGCGTCAATGCACTCTGCGCAGTTTATACAGGCTGCGTTAAGCCCTTTTCTAATATCAATCTCAACAGGACAGTTCCTCACGCAGCTTTTACACTCAATACATTCCTGCTCCCTCTGCGGGTCCATCTCTATGATTAATGTGTCTTTGTCAAACATTACGCCCTGCAGCTTTGCATACGGGCATATTGTGGCGCACCATTTATGCCTCAAAAAGGCATAATTCAAAAGCATCACAATAGTAAGGACTATCCAGAACCCCCATGTAACACTGCTGAGATTACCGTTTAAAAAATCCGGGATAAACTCATAAGGAGATACAAAATACCAGATAAGGGAGGCTGCAACTAATATAGACACTAAGAAAGTCAGGGCATAAGCCGTTATCTTATAGGCGATACCCTTTTCCCTTGCCTTATCAACAAATGGCGTAAAATCCACAAGCACTGTCTGCGGGCAGAGCCACCCGCACCATATCCTGCCGAACACAAGGGTTACAAAGACTATGAGGAGAGTAAAGAAGATGGTCGCCGCAAGGACAATAAAAAACTCCTGCATCCAGAGTGTGCAGCCAAACACATGCAGTCTCAGCGATGGAATATCAAAGCGGAGGGCGCTCTCACCCTTTATCCTTAAAAAAGGCAGTCCAAGTATCAGCGCAGCCTGAAGGATTTCAACAATCCACCGCCATGCCCGCATTGTCATATGTCTTTTATCAGTTGCCATGCCTAATTTTTTGGTAGCGTAGAAAAGTAAGGACATCACATCGGTAGGACAGCCGTCTCGGCTGTCCTAGAATGTCACAACAAATACTGTTTTCCTTGACAGGCGAGACGCTTGTCCTACTGGTTTTTTATGCAGGTCTCCTATTGACAACGTTGCCTATTTTTTAGTCGTCTTTGTTACAAAAAGCACCACTATCCCAATTGCCGCCAGTACGGTAAAACCTATCGTTGCTACAACAGTTACGTCCATAATTATCCTCCAATTTTACCGACACGGGGACACGGGGATACGAAAAAGTTTTTATCTTTTCGCCGTGTCACCCATTCTCCGTGTCTCCGTGTCATTTCTTCAGCGATTCTTCATACGCCTTTTCCTGCGACCATCCGCTTATCTCAGGGGTATAAGATATGCTGTAAAAAATCCCCCATGCGATTAAACCGATGAGGAGCAAGAGCCAGCCTATGGGAAGTTTCTTTTTGGTGTCTTCCCTTTCCATGTCCTCTATTCTGTCGATGTCTTCAACCATATAGACCTCCTATCCTTATTTCTCTTCGAGTGACCTTATATATGAGACGACTGACCATATCTTCTTCTTGCCAAAAAACTCGCCCCATGAAGGCATGCCGCCCTTTGCCTTTCTGCCTTCAAACTCCTGATCCTTCTTTGTTCCGTCAGCAATGATAAAGAAAAGGGTGTCATCGCCAATGGGTTCTGCAACATAAACCCACTCTTTGTCCGTAAGGTCAGGTCCTATGTCTCCCTTAAGGTCAACACCGTGGCATGCTGAGCAGTTCATCTCATAAATCTTCTTGCCTTCTGCAGTTGCATTGGGGTCGCCAACAAGAGGATTTTTATCGCCCTTTGCAATCATCGGAGGTTTTGGTTTTTTCGGCACTGCAGTTCCTATGGACTGCATGTATGCGACAAGGGCGTCAAGCTTTGTCTTATCCTTCAGGGCGTCAATTTCCTCTTTCTTATACGGGAAGCCCAGAGCCTTCATCCTTGCCTCTGTAGCAGAGGCATCCACCGGATGGTCTGCAAGCCATCCGTAAGTTGGCATGTTAGACCCGGTAAAAATCTTCCTCGGTTCATTGAAATGCTTGTAATGCCACTTATCCGTATACTTTCCGCCTACCCTCGCTAAATCCGGGCCTGTCCTTTTTGATCCCCATAAAAATGGCTGGTCATAAGCAAACTCTCCTGCCTTTGAATACTCTCCGTAACGTATTACCTCTGCCTTAAGTGGTCTTACTGTCTGTGTATGGCAATAAAAACAGCCGTTTTCCTGATAGACATCCCTTCCGGCAAGCTGCAGCGCTGTATATGGTTTGAGGTTTGCAAGCTTGGGATGCATCTGGGGCGTGAGCATCGGGAAAACCATCATCACAACAGTTCCTATAAGGATAACGACTGTAACAACAACTGCAAACAGAATTGGTTTCTTATACAATGTCCCTGCCATGATTACCTCCCCCCTTCCAGTGCTACAGATTTCTTTGCCTTAATAACAGTCATCACTATGTTGTAGGCAAAGATACAGATTCCTATGACAAATAACAGCCCGCCGAATGTCCTCATTTTCCAGTAAGGATAGTTTGCTATCACAGATTCCATGAATGTATATGTAAGGCTTCCGTCCTCAGGCGATATAGCCTTCCACATAGCCCCCTGCTGTATGCCGAGTATCCACATAGTGATGGAGAAGATAAGCTGCCCTATGAGAACGAACCAGAAATGTGTGTTTGCGAGTTTTACACTGTAAATCTCTGTGTTATATACCTTGGGGATTGTGTAATACATGGCTGCACCAACAGTCATCGCAACCCAGCCCATTGTTCCCATATGGACATGACCTGGAACCCAGTCAGTGTAGTGGATTAACTGGCTTACCACCCTTAAGCCCTTGTCAAGCCAAAATAGAAATGTCCTATTTTCACCAAAATAGAAATGTCCGGTTA
>DYHX01000031.1 GCA_020723925.1 Nitrospira japonica
AACCATTGAGAATAAAGGCTCTGGGGAAATTTGCAGAAAAGACTTGACATTACCGTCATAAATCTTTATGTGTTTATTCTCATCATAGATCCAGTACAAAATACGGTAATCTCCAATCCTCATTCTACATAATCCCTTCAAATCATCAGGCAGAGAAGTCAGGGGGTGGTGTATTACTTCATCGGCATTTTCTGCGAGCCAGTCAATTTTTTCAGCAATCCTTAATTGAACGGGCTTATCAAGCCTCTTAAATGATTCCTCTGCATCCGGTAGGAAAGTTACTTGATACATAGGTCTTTTTTGAGTAAGTTCCAATCCTTACCTTTGCCTTGAATATCGTAGCGTCTTGCCTTCCGCATCTTTTTTATAAAATCAGGGTTCTGCGACAGAAGCCAATCTTCCAAATCTTCTTTTGTGTCAGCAGTTTCAAAAACACTGAGCGGAAAAGCCACAACCTCTTTTTTTCTTTTTGCTGATAACATTTTCTCCTCCAAGTTTCCCCTTGTAATCAAAAAGTATTATACACTTTTTTTATAGTGCTGCACAGCCGGCACTACTTGTACTTCATTGCTTATGGCTTATTTCTCACTTGAGTTTCACCCTGAATACTTCAAATCCCCACAGCCACTTTTGTTAAAAGGTGACCTGATGATTTAATGCTTGTATGTAACCATAATTCAAAAAATTGACATCTTTAAACTGGCAAAAAATACCGCCTTACGGAAAATCTTGCATTAAATTTATCTCATTTCCTGCCATTACCACCTTTATATTAGTTATGGCATAGTATTTGCAAAAGTACAGCGAATGGCTCAATACCCATAATTATGGGTATTGAGCCGAATATATAGATAATGCAGGATAGCTGCCTTAGTTTTCACAGGGTTTTACAAATCATGGCAAGATATTTGCTTATAGCCATGATAGATAAAGATGACAGCTACCACTGTACATGCGATGAGGTTCAGAGGCTCGTTCCCCTTTGGGCAAAGCATTCGGCAGTCTTGAGTCAAGAATTCTGATTTTTGACTCTTGACTAATGACTTATGACTCAAGACTGCACTGAGTTGGAGGATTTGGGATGGCAAAGGTTATGTTAGTTAATCCTGCTTTGGCTTACAGCGGATGGAATGCGGATTTGAAGAAACTGTCTCCCGATAGTATTTTTATAAGGCTTGGGATAGCTTATCTGGCAGGTGCCCTAAAGGCAAAGGGACATGAGGTTTCGCTTGCAGATCTTAGAACATTATCAGGATGGAATGAATATGCACAATTGGTAAAAAAGCTATCTCCAGACTTCATAGGGATATCCATACATTCAGTAGAATTTTCTATAGCTGTTGAAGCAGCTAAAACAGCAAAAAAAGTTTTGCCAAAAGTAAAAATAGTTGCTGGAGGTATTCACCCAACGATGTTTCCTAAAGAATGTATTGATACAGGCGCATTTGATTATGTTTTACAAGGTGAAGGCGAAATAAGTTTTCCATTATTGGTGGAAGAACCATCACGTTTCCTTAAATGCTTTTGGGGAGAGACTCCAGACTTAGATAAGATACCATTTCCTGAAAGGGGAATATGGCCTGATCTTAAAACAAGAATGTATTCTGAGCCATTTGGGATCTCAAAATTTCGCTTTCCTTTGCCGATGGCAGAAATGATAAACATGCGAGGATGTCCTTTTAATTGCACATTTTGCTGTGGACCTGGTGAACATCAGCTTTATACAAAAATAAGCAGCAACGGTGAACGCATACCTTATATACGAGGCAGGAGTGTTTCAAATGTTATCAGTGAATTAGAGATGCTCATAGAAAAATATGGCATAAAATCAGTAATGTTTCACGACGACCAGTTTATAGTATCCCCTAAATGGGTTGAAGAATTCATTAACGCGATTCATGACAGAGGCATTGTAAGGTATGGGCTTAAATGGGTGACATCCAGTAGGGCAGATATTATATGCAAAAATGAGGATTTAATCGGGAAGATGGCAGATGCCGGTCTACTTTTATTGATTGTCGGTTTTGAATCATTCAGCCCAAGGATATTAAGATGGTTTAAAAAGTCGGTTGAAGTAGAACAAAACTTTAAGGCAGCAGAAATCTGTCATAAACATAATGTTAAGGTTTGGGCAAATTATATACTTGGTATTCCTACTGATACAGGATGGCATAAAGAAGATGACTTAATGACTGTAGAAGGTGTTTTAAGGGTTAACCCTGTGCATTATTCTCCTGCCTTTTATACCCCTGTTCCAGGAAGTGCTTTATATGCTTTTTATAAAAATAATAATCTTATAATAGGTGATGAAGATAATGAACGCTTAAGCAACAGAGGCGCAATGGCTCCAAAGGTTAAGGGTGTTGATTATGACTTTCTTCAAGCCATAATGATTGATGATTCTATTTTCTGGTAAATACAGGGGCTTAAACTTTATATATTCTTCAATTATCTCTGATTGCGAGGGGTCACATTTATGAATATAGAAATAAACAAGCTATATATATCATCTGATAGACATTATGAGCTTAATGAAGTTAAAGCAGGGGACATAAATCTAAATAGAGATTCTGCTCATTCACTTTTGGTCAGCCAAGTTGATGGGAATATCACTGTTTTAGATGTTGGTTGCTCTTATGGATATTTAGGGGAGTGGCTTATAAAAAATAAAAACTGCACTGTTTATGGAATTGAGATCGACAGGATTGCTTTACAGAAAGTTAGGACTGATGGGCTTTATAAAGATGTATTTGAGATAGACCTTGATTATACCGAAAAAAATCTGAGTGAGTTCGAAAGATTCAACAAGCTGGATATAGAGTTTGACTATATAATTTGCGGCGATGTCTTAGAGCACTTGAAGGACCCAACAGCTATTCTAACAATGCTAATAGACAGGCTGAAGGAAGGAGGAAGAATCTTAATAAGCATCCCTAATATCGCAAATATCGACATAATATTAAACTTGATAGAAGGCAGATTTAATTACTCTGGATGCGGCATATTGGATAGCACTCATCTGAGGTTCTTTACGAAAAACTCCTTTATAGAATGGATACACTCGATAAATTACCACATCCTAAAAGGCTATAGTTTAGATGTTGCCTTAGTAGGGTCAACAAAATATGAATCAGAGTTTGTGAATTATGTAAAGAACAGTTACCCGAACACTTATAACATCTTAACAAACGCAATTGGAGAAGAAGCTAACATATTACAATATCTCTTCGTGCTGACAAAAAAGAAACAACGGCCAGAAGGAAATATTGATAATAAGTCATTTCAGTCAGAACCTAAACATATTAAGCTGATGGATGAGCATTTGAAGGAATTGCCTTGGGCATTGGAATGTGCCAGCCGCATATTCAAGAAGAAACAAGAGGTGAGTTCAAGACATCTAAGAAAATTATTAGCCTCAGAGGCGATGATAGCTGATTTGAAAAAGAAACTGGCTGAAAAGGATAGCATTTTTCAAAAAATACTTAGTCACGCTTATAGAATTATCCCAATGAATGTCAGAACAAGGCATTCGGTAATCACAGATAAGATTTCGGTGATCATACCTGTTAAAAATGGTGGAGAGCAGTTGAGGAGTCTTCTTGGTAAGATTCGATCTCAGCGAAAGGTTCAAGATGTTGAAATCATCGTCATAGATTCAGAGTCAACAGATAACTCAGTTAAAATAGCAAGGGCCCTTGGAGCTAAGGTCATCCAAATTCCTCAGAAGGAGTTTAATCATGGTGCTACCCGCAACCTTGGAGCTAGAGAGGCGAGCGGAGAATATCTTGTTTTTACAGTTCAGGATGCGATGCCTGTCAATGATTACTGGCTTTATAATATGATATGCCCATTTATTGAATATCCTGAACTTTCAGCACTCTCTTCAAAACAGTTTGTCAAATCCGAAGCAGATTTGTTTAGCCTCTGGATGAATGAGACTATGGCAAAATCACTTGGTCTTGAAGGAGATTCGATTTACTCACTATCAGAAGACTCAAAGGTGATAGACTGGAGGCTCTTTGATAGCGTGACTAAGAGGAGATTAACATTCTTTGATAATGTCTCATCATGCATTAAGAGGAGTATCTTTAAAGAGATACAATTCAGTCCTCTCATAAATGCCGAGGATATAGACTATGGGGTAAGACTTCTTGAAAAGAGAAAGTCCATTGGTTATTTAACCTCAACAGGGGTTTATCACTGGCACGAAAGAGGGGCGGATTATGTATTCAAGCGACATTATATAGGCACAAAAGCCAATGTATATGTCCTGAAAAACGATCTGCTATTCTTCTTTGATAGGAATAATATAAGCTGGGAATGTCTGGCAGCAAACATTGCTGGTATTTATAATTTAATTAATATCTCGATTGCTGAGTTAGGAGATATCGACACTGAACCTGTGATAGCCATAAAATCATTCATTAATGCACTCCAGAAAAACATAGATACCTCCCCTGATTGGATAGAAAAGGCTCTGAAAGAAAGAAAGATTCAAGGGAATGATGGCTTGGATTTGTTGCTGAGACAGGTAATAGGGGATACTGTATTCACGCTTGAGGAACAATACAATTTCAAACAGAACTTCTTGATTCCAGATTTCATGAAACACCTTGAGAACTTTGCAGGGTATCTTTATAGCAAGCATCATACCTTAGAAGGCAGGGGGAAGGACTTTATTTCATGCATTTACAAAATATTTGCAATAACAACGGGTGAGGGTCCTGGAGCTTATTATCTCGAGTCAGAATCATTAAACCGCCTGACCCCTGATCTAAAAAGAATAGACCAGCTTTTAGGAAAAGGTGTTTGCTATTTTTAATAACATCTCTTTAGTAGAAACCAAAAGCAGCAATCTTTCCTTGAGGGTGAAGTGTAACGACGGTTCCGAAAAAGTTCTTCACAGTCTCTACGATCCAGAAGCAGAGGCGAGGGCTATTGTTGATACGTTTCAGTTTGATGGCAGAGGGCTTCTGGTGGTTTTAGGACTGGGACTTGGCTATCATGTGTTTGAGCTTTCTCAAAGATTCGAGTCCACGGATATCGTGGTAGTTGAGGCAATACCTGAAATATACGAGCTTGCAAAGGAGCATGGAAAGGTCTCTGAGCTTGTGGATAAAGTAAGATTCATAGTCGGGCTTCCTGCCGATGAGGCGCTCAAGGCGATTACAAGGGAGCAGATGAAGGCAGGAATGGCGCCCCTCGCAGTCTTTCCCTTATCTTCGGCCGTCTCTGCCTTTCCTCACTATTACCATCCTATCCTTACCACACTGAAAAATACAATATCTGTAAGACTCTGGGAGAGGCTAAAGTATCCTAAATTCAAGGATGATGTCATCAAGGTTGCCATTATTGACTTTGGTTATTTCCTGACCCGGGAGATAGAGAGGGCAATTAAACGTCTTGGCCAGCGGGTGGAAAAGGTTCCGATAAGAAAGGGAGAGGACGGTGAGGTTATCGTATCGAGGCTGATGAAAAAGATCCTTGAGTTTAAACCTGATTTCTTCCTTACCATAAACCACTTAGGCTTTGATGAGGAAGGGGCATTGACCTCTTTCTTTAAATCAATAGAGATGCCTGCTGCATCGTGGTATGTAGACAGCCCGAATATCATTATCAGGGGTTTTGATAAAAATGTCTCTCCATACATATCTATCTTCTTATGGGATAAGTGGTATATCAAGGATATGGAGGCGATGGGTTTTGAGGAGGTGGCGTATCTACCACTTGCCACAGACGAAGAGGTCTTCATGCCAATGAAGTTAAGTCCATTGGATATAAAAAGATACGACGCTGATGTAGGCTTTGTTGGCAACTCCATGGTGAAGCCAACTATGGAGAAATTAGAAAAGGTCTCTACGGAGCTCCATCCCCTTGTCGAAAAGATGGCACAACTCTTAAGCTCATCAAGGATGCCCTTTGATGAGGTGCTGAAAGCTATTGATGAGGATGAGTTAAAGAGGGTTAAATCCCTTACAGTCCAGGAAAGGCTTGATTTAGAGGCTGCTATCCTCTGGAGTGCAACATTGCTTTATCGCCTTTCGTGCATCGAGGCGCTTAAGGATTTTAATCCATGTATTCATGGAGATAAAGACTGGAAGAAGCTATTGGGTAACGGTTACAGGCCTGGGCATTCGCTGAACTACTATAAGGAACTTCCGGTCTTTTATAATGCCTGTAAGGTAAACCTCAATGCGACAAGCCTCCAGATGGGGCAGGCTGTTAACCAGAGGGTCTTTGATGTTCCAGCATGCGGCGGTTTTCTCCTGACCGACCATCAGGAGGCCCTCGAGGAACTTTTTGAGGTAGGGGAAGAGGTTATCACTTATAAAGATAAGGATGAGATACCTGAATTGGTGAGGTTCTATCTCCGTAACCGGGATGCCCGAAAAGCGAGTGCCAGAAGAGGCAGACAAAGGGTCCTCAGGGAACATACATATAAACACAGACTTAAGAGCATAATTCAACTAATGAGGGAAAGATACAAGTGAACGCAAATTGTCACCCTGAACCTTGCCCTGAACTTGTTTCAGGGTTTCCTTACTTAGATCTAAATTGAGCGATTTATTATGCAAACCCATGACAGCCGAGACGGCTGTCCTACCCTATGGGTATATAGGTGTTATCCAGTAGGACAGGCGTCTCGCCTGTCAAAGAGTGATTTATGATTAAAGAATCGCTCAATTTGGGTAATATTAAGTTAGAGAGACAATCGGTGGCAGGATATTTGCTTAAAAATATCAGCATAATATGGAACTACGGATACTCACATTTAACTGGCACGAGTCTTATATCCACCTGTTGGCCAAAACAGGCTATCAGTTTGATGTGGTTGAAAAGTGGAAAGGAGGCAGATACGGCTGGATAAGGGAGTTTCGCCCTATTCCGTCTAACTGCCGCCTGATATCTGAAGATGAGGCTAAGGCGAGGCTTGAATCAGGAAGTTATGATAGAATTATAGCCCACAATATTAGTGACCTTCTCTTTGTCAATGAATGGCCAATATCAAAGGTTTTAATCTTCCATAATAAACTCTCTACAGAGATCGCCTTAGGAGGAAATACTGTCAACAGAGAATCATATTTAAAAGAAGTCAGTCAACTTTTTGACGCAACAAAGAACCTTACTCTCGTCTTTATCTCTAAGGCAAAGAAAGATGATTGGGAATTGGATGGAGAGATAATACTTCCCGGTATTGACCATACTGAATACGGTGGCTATACAGGGAATGTGGGGAAGGTGCTGAGAGTGGACAACTTCCTCATGGAACGTGACATAATGCTCGGCTATTCCATTCAGGAAAAACTTCTCAGTGGGATTCCATCTACACTTCTTGGTCTTAACCCCAATATAGCTGGTTCGTATGTGCCGAAGGACTGGGAGGAACTCAAGGGGTTTATGAGAAGTCATAGGGTTTATCTGAACACCACATTGGACCCTTACGAAGATGGCTATAACCTGGCCATGCTTGAAGCAATGGCTACAGGGATGTCGGTTGTTTCCACTGCAAACCCTTCCTCTCCAATCGAGGATGGCATGGATGGTTATGTATCTTCTGATGAGATTTATCTCCGTGGCAAGATAGAGGAATTGTTAAAGAATCGTTCACTGGCAAAAACTCTGGGTAGGAAAGCAAGGGAAACAGTTATGGAAAAATTTCCTTTAGAGAGATTCATCTGGGAATGGAAAAGGATTTTGGGTGTCTCATCCCACCTTCTGTCATTGCGAGGCGAAGCCGAAGCAATCTCTAAGGACGAAATTCTTCACAGGGTCTATCCTGAGCAGAAAAACAAGATTCCTCACGGAGTTTATTCTGAGCCATCCATTGAGATTCTTCGCTTCGCTCAGAATGACAGAAGGCAAAGGGCTACGAATGAGAGATTAGAGGTATCTTCAGGAGAAAAGAAGAGATTGAAAATTTTAATGAGTTACACATCAAATCCTCAGACCACGAGTGCATACATGGAGAAGGCTTTGAGGAAATCGCACGATGTGATAACTTACGGACCCAAAATAGATGAAGTGATACTGAAGGACTGGGACATGGAGGAGATAAGAGACAGAGTAAGAGACCACGATATCCCCTACTTTACATCGGACATTGGAAAGGTCCTCCAGAGGCTACCAGGTGAGTGGGTTCCTGACCTTTTCTTATGGGTTGAGAGTGGAATATGGTACCCCCTGGAAGGGCTTAAGAGTTTGCCCTGTCCAACGGTCTGCTATCTAATTGACACTCACCTACACCTTGAGAAGCATCTTGAGATGGCAAAGGCTTTTGATTATGTTTTCCTTGCCCAGAAGGAGTATATCTCAAGGTTTAAAAAGGCCGGGATTGAAAGGGTATTTTGGCTGCCCCTGGCCTGTGACCCTGAAACCCATGGGAGGAAGGCAAATAAAAATAATCCCCCCTCACCCCCCTTTAGTAAAGGGGGGCTGGGGGGATTTTCAAGTGGTAAACTTTATGACATTGGTTTTGCAGGAAGCCTTATAGACCCTCGGAGGGTAGACCTTCTGAATAAGCTCAAACAGAAATTCGATGTTTATTATGAAAGATGTTTTCTTGAAAGAATGGCTGAGGTATTTTCGCAGTCCAAGATTGTATTTAACAGTTCAGTAAAAGACGATTTGAATATGAGGGTCTTTGAGGCGATGGCATCAGGCAGCATGCTCCTTACAGATGAGGCAAAGGGAAGTGGTCTAACTGAATTGTTCCATGATAAAAAACACCTTGTGATATATAGAGATGAGAAAGAACTCCTTGAATTTGCTGATTACTACCTCAGACATGGTGAAGAAAGGGAAAGGGTAGCAGAAGAAGGGATGAAAGAAGTGCTGGATAAACATGCTTATAAACATAGAGTAAAAGAGATGATAGAGATAATTAATCCCCCCGAATCCCCCCTCACCCCCCTTTGTAAAAGGGGGGCTGAGGGGGATTTGAAAGGGGGGATGGGGGGATTTTCAGATTACTTCAGTCAGGAAAGAAGGGATGTAGAGGCCATTATACCTGAAGAGGCGATGAGGATTTTGGATGTGGGTTGCGGTGAAGGGATACTCGGAAAGAGGCTCTTAGATAAAGGAGCCAAAGAGGTGGTTGGCATAGAGATTAACGATGAGGTATGTGAAATGGCTAGGGACAATTTGACGAGGATTATATGTGGTGACATAGAAAGTCTTGAATTCCCGTTTGATGAAGGGTATTTTGACTGCATAGTTTTTGCCGATATATTAGAACATCTGAAAGATCCCTTTTCGACTCTGAAGAGACTTAAGAAGTATCTTGCGGACTCTGGTGTGGTTGTCGCGAGTATTCCGAACGTTAGATACTACGGCGTAATAAATATGCTGATAGAGGGACATTGGAGGTATGAAGATTACGGTATTCTCGATAAAACTCATTTGAGGTTTTTTACTAAAAAGGAGATAGATGCCCTCTTAAAGGATGCTGGATTTGAGATAACAGGGATTACAGGAAATATGGACCCTGCATACAACTCTCTCACTGACACTCTTTCAAGAGAGATAGCCTTTGGCAGAATTTATCTTAAGGGTCTTTCGCCTGAGGAGATAAAAGATCTTTTTGTAATTCAATATCTAATAAGGGCACAGAAGGCAGGGCATGATCTTCAAAGAGTGCATGACACTGTGAGTTCTGCCATTGAATCAGAAAATCTTAGTGAAGCAGAGAGATCACTTGAAGAGTATTTAGAGTTCCACCCTGCTGACACGGATATCCTTTATAGACATGCAGAGGTGTGCTACAAACTCGGACTCCTGGATAAGGCCATTGAAAGCATCGAGAGGCTCCTCATCTTCGAGCCTGACAGGGGGGATGCAGTGGAGTTGAAAAGGATTATAGCAGGCTTATAAGGATGGAAACTAAAGGCGTGGTCTTTGAGAAGAATATTAAAGCATTGACAGTTTCGAACCCTGAACTTGCAACCTCCATTTTAACTATCAATAGGCAAGATGACCTTCAGGTTCTCACTTCAAAGACCGGCATACCTTCTCTAAGGGCAGGGCATATCACCCTTCACAGCATATACGAGCCCATAAAGGAGGCAGAGAAGTGGGTAGAGTATCACAGGGAAAGGATTGAAAGGGCATCTGCACTTGTAGTGCTTGGCTTTGGATTGGGGTATCACATCATGGAACTCTGTAAGTTGGAGCTCTTCAAGGTCACTGAGATGGATCTGGTAGTCTTTGAACCAAGGCTGGACATCCTCAGGACAGCATTAGAGGCAGTGGACCTAACATCTATCCTTTCGAGAGTCAGACTTGTCACAGGTGATGAGACCCCCCCTGTAGCTAAAGGTTTTGAAATATTGGAACATAAACCTTCTGTCACTCTTAGTCGTGGATATTTTGAAAGGCTCCTTCCGAGATTAAAGGTTCTTCAAACAGTCAAGAAGGGATTAAAGATCATGGTTGTTAGTCCTATTTATGGCGGCTCCCTTCCTATTGCAAGATACTGTGCCAGCGCCTTAAGGAATTTAGGCCATGAGGTGGATTTTGTTGACAACAGCCCTTACAAAGATGCCTTTTTATCCATTAATAGCATAACAAGTAATAAAACTCATCAGGACCAACTGAGGGCCCTTTTTACAACCTTTGTCTCCGAGACTATAATGGCCCGCTGTGCGGAGGTAAAACCCGACCTTGTATTTGCCCTTGCTCAGGCACCTTTAAGTGATGGCTGTCTTAAGAGGTTTAAGGATTATAAGATTCCTACTGCCTTCTGGTTTGTAGAGGACTTTAGACTCATGGACTACTGGCAGAGGGTCGCCCCCTTTTATGACTATTTCTTTACCATCCAGAGGGGCAAATTTTTTGATAAGCTAAAAGAGATAGGTGTCAGAAACTTCTCCTATCTGCCCATGGCTGCTTCTCTGGATGTTCATGAAAGATTGGACCTCACCAGAGAGGAGTTAGATACATACGGTAGCGATATCTCCTTTGTTGGGGCTGGGTATTACAACAGGAGGAATTTTCTTAAGGGTCTACTTGACTTTGACCTCAAGATATGGGGGACCGAGTGGGACATGAACTCACCCCTCAGGAAGTGTATTCAGAGGTCAGGTGAAAGGGTAGAGACAGAAGAGACGGTGAAGATATTCAACGCGACAAAGGTAAACATAAACCTCCATTCCTCTACATACCACGAGGGGGTTAACCCTTATGGCGACTTTGTGAACCCGAGAACCTTTGAGATAGCAGCTTGTGAAGGGTTCCAGCTTGTGGACCATCGTTCTGAGATGGCTGAACTTTTCAGGATAGGTGAGGAGATGGTCTGTTTTGAAGACCTGAATGACATGAGGCATAAGATTAAGTATTATCTTGACAACCCAGAGGAGAGGTATAAGATAGCCAGACAGGGAAGGGAGAGGGTCGTAAATGACCATACGTATAAACATAGGATGGAGGAGATGCTGTATTCCATGGTGAAAAGAGGTTATGAGCCGCCTCCATGGAGGGCGGAAAGGGAGGATGAGGATGTAGAAAGGCTCATCGAAGAGGCCGGAAAGGACACAGAGCTGGGAAGGTATTTGGCTCGATTCATTGAAAAAGAAAGGATCAGTATTTCAGATGTTGTGCAAGATATAGGAGAAGGGAAGGGAGACCTTACAGAGACTGAAAAGATATTCTTGTTGATAAAGGAGTTCAGGGGGCAGTATGCCCCCGGGAAGACATAAGCATGAAACGGTCATGAGCCTTAGACTCACAAAGGAGGATGAAAATCGGGTCAGGAGACCCGATACTACCCCACACATGGGTAGCGACAGGTCTCCTGACCTGTCACTAAAGGGATTTTCAGGTGAAGGAAGTCCTTGTAATTAACCTTACCCGCATGGGAGACCTTGTGCAGACTACGCCTGTGATGGCAGGGCTCAAAGAGAGATATCCAGCGGCGAGGATTACCCTCCTTGTGAACTCTGTTTTTTCCGAGATATGCAACTATATCCCATTCATAGACAGGCTTTTTATCTTGAATAAGGATAACTTTGAAAAAGGAGGCAGTGATGGCGGCCCGGGTCTTGTAGGAAATTTTAGATACCTCGAAGAACTCCTCAATGAGATCAATAATGTGGAGTATGACCTTGCGATAAATTTCACCCATTCCAACGCAAGTGCTGTTCTGACATCCCTGGTCAAGGCAAAAGAGGTGAGAGGGTTTGCTGTAGATGCCGAAGGTCACAGTCTTATCAAGCACCCCTGGATAAGGTACTTTTTTAATGTAGTTCCGGGCAGGGCCTATAATCCATTCCATCTTTGTGATATATATATAAAGGCTGGAGGTGCTATACCAAAAGAAAAGGGTTTGCATCTCCATGTTCCTGAGGAGGCAAAGGAGTGGGCGCAGGCCATTTTAAGGGAAACTGGAATAGGCGATGGCGACCTCCTTATCGGACTCCAGCTTGGAGCGAGCCGGGACAACAGGAGATGGCCTATCCCATCCTTTGCAGAATTAGCAGACAGGCTGGCCGAGGCATTCGGTGCCAGAATTCTTCTTATAGGGTCGGCTGCAGAGGTTAGCTTAGGAAGGGAATTCGAGGAGCTTACTAAAACAAGGCCCCTAAACCTCATAGGTAAGACAGACTTGAGGGAGGTGGCTGCATTACTCAAGAGGTGTCACCTTCTCATAAGCAATGACACAGGGCCTCTCCATATCGCTACTGCGGTTGGGACAAGGGTAGTCGGTATCTTCCTATCTACTGCCCATTTCAGGGAGACAGGCCCTTATGGCGAAGGCCACTATGTGATAGAAGCGGACATCCCTTGTAGTCCCTGTGGTTTCCAGGTAGAGTGCAACGAGATGGTTTGTAAAGAGATGGTTTGTAAAGAGACAATAAGGGTAGATAATGTCTTTGAGCTGGTAAGGATGAGAGCCTTGAGCGGGGACGGTTCCCTCATGGAACCGTCCCCTATGTGGGAGAATGTCCAGGTCTACTGCTCGTGCTTTGCAGAGGACGGCCTTCTGGACTTTTACCCACTTATAAGACGCTCTCTGAAGAGGGAGGCCCTCTACGCCCACCTCTATAGGCAAACATGGTTTGAGATTTTAGATGGGAAAGGCGATGGTGAAGTTGAAAAAATACATAATGGCCTTATGACTAAGATCAATACCTGTTATACTCCAGAGGCCCTGGTGAAAGTTGTTGAGTCCATTAAGGTGGATCTCGATGCCTTTAGAAGAATGAAGGAACTGGCTGAAGAAGGTCTTCGCAGGGTTGCCCTAATTGCCAATGAGGCTGGCAGACCCTCCCCGGATGTTGTAAAAATAAAGGAAATATGGGAGGGAGTGCCGTTTATCGATCAAGAGATAGAAACCATTGGGTATGCCCATCCCCCCCTTCGTCCTTTAATCCTACTCTTCAGATATGGGAAGGAGGGCCTTGAGGGCAAAGATATCGCCATTTTATCTGAGGAGACATGTAACCTTTACAGGGACATTAAGACCCATGCATCAATGATGGTCCAGCTTATTGAACGGTTGATGAAAGGAGGATGATAAGGAGGAAAAGGGGACGGTTCTAAAAGAAAGAAAAGGGGACGGCAGGCTGTCCCATTTTTCATAAATACGTCGCATTGAAGAAATTTTGAATCCAAGGCTACATCTTTTGGGTTAAGAGAAAGGAGAAGAATGATGGGAATCGATGACGCGAAAAAGGAAATAGAACTGGTAAATGCCATGAAGAAAGGTATCTGTGAAGCCGTAGGGATTGTTAGGGAGGTAGGGAAGGGGCTGATGGGTTGTGCCCATCTACTCAGGGTTGAGCAGACCGAGAGGGTCTTCACCGCCCTGTCGGAAGGTATAAAGGACCTCAGCCACCTGATAGATTTTATCAAAGAACTGAAAAGCGGCATGGAACACCTCAAAGGGTCTAATGTCTCGATGGAGCCTCTTTTATGCTGGGATAGGTCACTTAATGTCTTCGAGGAGATGCTCTCTGCCTTTGAGAGAAAGGACTGGATAACCCTATCTGACCTCATCCAGTATGAGCTCCACCCCCTCCTCATTGAGGGAGAAAAGGGTCTATCCGACCTGAAGGAGAGATTTCAAGAGGCCTAATGAATCAAAATATCCCCTAAAGTTTTTCCAAACATCTTCCGATATATATAGAAAAGGTATCATAACTCACCGCCTTGGGCCCTGGAGGTAGAGCAGATGACAATTTTTCCTTTTCAGATTAATGAGGTCGTGCAACTCTATAACAAGGTCTCAAAGATAAAACCCTCTGTCCTCGAACAGGACCGAAAGGAACCACAGGACATTAAGGAACTACAGGACCTCGTGAATATCTCTGCTGAGGCCAAAAGAAAGCAGATACTCGACCAGACTAAAAGGGAGGTATTGGAGAGGATCAGGGAGATTAAGTAATTGTGGAGAAAAGCAATTTCAAAATCCTTGTTGTCGACGATGACGAGATAGCAAGGGATGTGGTTGTCAGCCTTCTTTCAAGGGAAGGTTATCCTGTTGTTGCGGCCAGAGATGGTCTTGAGGCCATAAGGCTGCTCAGAATTGATGATATAAAACTTGTAATTACAGACTTCAGGATGCCAGGTGCCGATGGGATAGAGGTTCTCAGAAATGCTGTAAGGATAAAGCCAGATATAGCTGTTGTCATCCTTACAGCATATGGGACCCTCGACACAGCCCTTGAGGCAATGAAGGAGGGGGCCTATGACTACATGACAAAGCCATTTAAGATGCAGGAAATACTTATACTGGTGGAGAATGCCTATAAGAGGGCGCTCCTGATGAATGAAAACAAGGAGCTGTCAGGGTATTTAAGGGCAACCTATCGCGACCTGAATACAATCAAGACCGCAGGCAGCAACAATGACCCTGATATAATAGTAAGATGGATAGAGAGGATTGAGAGATTGAAGGAACTCAACATCCTGAATCAGGAAGAAGCCGGAATATTAAAGGAAAGGGTGATAGTAGGAAATGGAAAAGGGAAAGATATTAATAATAGACGATGACCCACTGATATGTGACCTCCTCTCAGGCATTCTGAAAAATATTAAAGGGTGTACCACAGACACTGCTGTTGACGGCCTTGATGGTATAGAGAAAATACAGAAGGATAAATACGATATCGTGTTTACAGACTTGCAGATGCCCAGGCTTAGTGGAATGGATTTTCTCAGGGCGGCCAAGAAAATTGAGCCAGCTACTCCTGTAGTTGTTATAACAGGCTGTTCATCAATAGAAGGCGCAATAAATGCGATGAAAGAGGGGGCATCAGACTTTGTGACTAAACCATTCAGGATAGATGAGATAAACTCCATTGTTGACAGACTCATCAGCGAGAGGAGACTTTTTAGCAAAATTACAGAAAACGCTGATTATGACAAGATAGTGAAAGGACTGAATTTAGAGCTGTTCAAAAGACTCCAGGAGATAAGCATCCTTCACACTATAAGCACAGAACTCGATAAGATATACGATAACAGAGAAATATTCGAAAGGATTGTTGAGATGGCATCGAGGCTTCTCAAGGTCAAGGAGGCATCATTCGGAATAGTCGAAAACGGCAATCTAAAAATAAAAAGGGCAATCGGTACAAGAGAGAGAACAATACCTATAAGCGGCACTCTGTTTGAACATGTAATAAATAAGAGGGACTATTACCTTGCCTCATTCGGGGAGGTGAACCCCCACAGTGGTCCCCCCCTTACCTCCCCATTTTTTTCGATACCATTTATTATTAAGGGTGAGGTCTTCGGGATACTGAATCTCGCAAACAAGGCAGACGGTTCGGAATTCACAGAGGATGAGATATCAATTGCCCTGACCCTTGCAAAGAAGGCCGCCCTCAGGATAGAAAATAATGCGCTCTACGAGCTCTTTTACAACAATCTAATAAATACCCTTAAATCCCTTGTCATAACAATAGAGGCAAGAGATTCGTACACCATGCAGCATTCAGAAAGGGTCACAGGCTTTGCCTTAGAGATAGCCGAGGTTATGAAGATTGCAGAGGATGAAAAGGATGCCATCAGGTTTGGCGGCTATCTTCATGACATCGGAAAGATCAGCGTCAGAGATACTGTGCTTCTCAAGCCAGGCAAGCTCACGGATGAGGAGATGAAGGAGATCAGGCTCCATCCGGTGATTGGGTACAATATTATTGAGCCCATTGGTTCCTTCAAAAGCGAGAGGCTCCTTATAAGGAACCATCACGAAAATTTTAATGGCAGAGGCTATCCAGATGGCCTTGCAGGCGATAAAATACCTCTGATCTGCCGCATCCTTGCAGTGGCAGATACGTATGATGCCATGACATCAACCAGGCCCTACAGAAAGGCCCTCAGTCATAAGGCAGCAATCAATGAACTTCAAAGATGCTCCGGGACTCAGTTCGACGGCGAGGTTGCCAGGGCATTCCTGCAAACTGCTGCTGGAAGGGGGCGAAGTGTTATTTAGAAAAGGGGAGAAGGTCTTATGGCGAGTAATCCACGATGTGACATTTTGCAGGGCGACCGTAGTTCTGCAGGATGGCGAAAATTTCATTCTTAGATTAGATGAGATGCCTGCTATTATAAAACCTTCATCAGGGCAGGATGTGATTGTCCGCAGCGGCAGTGATGACTATTACACACACGTGCTTGGTTTTGAGAGTGAAAACATAATATTGAAACCAATGTGGGCAGAGAGAAGAAATTACTTCAGGGTTGATGACGTTATGCCGGTTGCTGCAACTCGTGTGCGTGCTGATAAGGGCAAAGTGCGGTCCATGGTGCTCTCAGTGCCGGGGGTTGAGGGTGTGACTGCCCATGAGGAACATGGCGAGCATATGGAGCATAAGCTCTATAATATGTTGATAGAGATAAATGCCAAGATTGACTTTTTGATGAATAATCTTCTGCTCGAAAAAGAGGGTCTTTTGAAGGCAGAGCAAAAGGCGGTTAATATCAGCGCCTGCGGGATGAGATTTACGACCGAAGACCCTGCAGATGCAGGGGACCGCGTAGAGATGAAGATGCTTCTGCCTGTATGCCCGCCTGTCCCGATTCTTGCATACGGAGAGGTAGTGAGGGTGCATGCCCTGGAAGATGGGACTTATGAATTGGCTGTTCAATTTACAGACATGGACGATGAGGTGAGGGATGCGATAATACAGTATGCATTAAAACGCCAGAGAGAGATTATTCGGAGGCAGAAGGATGAACCCAAATAATGCAGACATTGCTCAAAAATTTATTTAACTTGATGAATTATTGAGATTATCTTGAAAGGGCATATGAATAAAAATATTCCTTTAACCATCAGATTAAGGGCGAGCAAGGTATCGAAAAATAAATTTTTTCACAACATCTGCATTATTCTAATTGCATTTTTTGGATGAGCTAAGAAATGAGAACTAAGACACAGACACTGACTACAGCCACTGAAAGATGAAGAAGATGGATGAAGAGGATGGATATTGCAAGCCTTATAGGAATAGTGCTTGGCATTGTTGCGGTTGTTGGGGGCAATTCCCTCGAAGGCGGCAAGACACAATCGATACTTCAGGCTACCGCAGCGGTAATAGTATTTGGCGGCACTCTTGGCGCTACACTCCTGAGTTTTCCGCTGAAAGATGTCCTCAGGGCGGCTGCATCACTGAAAGAAGTCTTCTCTGGCAATAAAATAGCACCAGAACTCTACACCAGAGAGATAGTGAGCTATGCTTCAAAGGCAAGGAGAAACGGGCTGATAGGCCTCGATTCAGAGATTCCATCCATCAGGAACAATTTTTTTAAGAAGGCGATGAGGCTTGCCGTGGATGGCCTTGAACCAAGGATTCTCAGGGATACAATGGAACAGGAGAATTTGACATTTGAGGAGGAAAAGATGAGGGCTGCAAAGGTATTTGAGTCTGCCGGTGGTTTTGCACCAACTGTCGGGATTATCGGCGCTGTCCTTGGCCTGATCCATGTCATGGAAAATCTTTCAGACCCGACAAAACTCGGGACTGGAATTGCTGTTGCATTTGTGGCTACAGTCTATGGGATTGGTGTTGCAAATCTAATACTGCTTCCAATCTCAAAGAAGCTGATGAATAATCTGAAATACGACCTTGCAGTCAGGGACATGATACTTGAGGGAGTGCTTGGTATCCAGGCAGGACTAAATCCCCATTATCTTGAAGAGAGACTCAATGCCTTTCTCTCCGAAGAAATACAGCAGCGGCTCAAGCGAAAGAGATGAAGAAAAGGCGTAAACACGATGAGCATGATAATGTAGAGCGCTGGATGATTTCCTATGCTGATTTTGTGACCCTGCTTTTTGCCTTCTTTACCACAATGTATGCTATCAGTCAGGTGGATCCGAATAAGTTCGAAAAGGTTGTTGAGTCAATGAGGACTGCCTTTAAGTCGGATACGGTTCGAAGTTCAGGGCCGATTATTGAAGGAATCACGCCGATAAACCCGGATGTTATTCGCTTAGAGAAGGAGTTCAGGAAGACAATAGATACCCTGAACACAAAGGAAGATATCGAGGTGAGGAGAGACGAAAGAGGAGTGATTATATCACTGGGTGATCAGGTCCTTTTTGAAGCTGGACAGGCTATTATAAAAGAAGCTGCTATTCCGACATTGACAGCGATTGCATCAATTATTCAGAAACTCCCGAACAATGTAACAGTAGAGGGACATACAGACAATGTCCCCATGAGCAGTTCAAAATATGCATCCAACTGGGAACTCTCTACAGCAAGGGCAACAAGTGTTCTCAATTATCTTCTTAAAAACTACAATCTTTCTCCAGCGAGATTTTCTGCGGCCGGCTATGCTGAGTTCAAACCCATAGCCCCTAATACTATACCCTCAGGCAGGGCAAAAAACAGGAGGGTCGATATTGTAGTAATACAAAGTGTAAAATGAGACATTCATGCCGACAAGTTGGCACAAATTGGAGCAACGCACATCTGCCTCTTTCAATTGCATTATTTGGATTGGGGAATAACTATGAAGATACTTATTATAGAAAATGTTATAGGGCTTAACAGGCGCATAGAAAGGTCATTAAGGAAGCATATCCCTTCCTGCAACATACTGTTTGCATCAAGCGCAGAAGAGGGACTTAAAATACTAAAGAAAGAGCATGTTGATGCTATTGTTGTGGATTATCTTCTGCCAGGAATTACAGGTATAGAGTTTATCCAGAGGCTAAAGAAAGAGAATTTAGATGTCCCTGTAATCATGGTCGCAGGAAAGGGTGATAAAAAGATAGCAGTGGAGGCAATGAAACAGGGGGCCTATGATTGTGTGGTTAAAGACGCTGAATACTATAATTCCTTACCCCATCTCATTGACAGAGCACACGGTAAATACCTTTTAGAGAAAGAGAGGGCCGAGAAGGAAAATGTCCAGGCAGCCTTATTGGAAGAAATCCTCAGGAGCCAGAAGCAGTGGCAGGCTACAATTGATGCAGTAACAGATTATATTTTTGTTACAGATAAAAACCGTGAGATCAGGAGGACAAACATATCCTTTGCCATGAGGTTCAATAAACATCCCCGTGAGATAATAGGCATGAAGGCTGATCTGCTTTTAGGCATAGATATACCCCATCCAAACTCCACGTTAGAAAAGGCCATATCTTCCAATATGCCAGTATCAGATGAGGTGAGGATAGGTGATGAGACATACATGGTCAGTGCGTTCCCTGCAATGTTCGAGGATGATGAGGTGTTTGTCTATATTATGAAAGACATCACAGAGATGAAGAGACTGAGAGACCAGATATATCATTCAGATAAACTCGCATCTCTCGGTCTGCTCGTCTCTGGCGCTGCCCATGAAATCAACAACCCACTCACAGGGATATTGGGGTTTGCGGAATTGCTTACCATGAGGACAAAGGATGAGAGTATAAGGAAAGAACTGAATAAGATTTCCATGGCAGCAGAAAGGTGTAAAAGGATCGTAGAAAGCCTTCTATGCTTCTCACGGCAGCAGACGCCTCAAAGGAGCCTTGAATATATTAACGAGATTATAGACAGGACGCTTGAGCTCAGGACTTACTGGTTCAGGTCCAATACTGTGGAGATAATAAGGGATTATGGCAACATCCCACTTGTACACGTGGATAGCCAACAGATGCAGCAGGTAATACTAAACATCCTCCTGAATGCTGAGCAGTCGATTGCTGACAGCGGCAGACGTAGCAGAATTGTC
>DYHX01000032.1 GCA_020723925.1 Nitrospira japonica
CATGAAGATGACTACAGGTAAATAGTCTGTCGGTACGTAGGAACCAGGCATAACGGTTATTAGAACTCCGTTATAGCCTTTGCATATTTTTCACGCCTCAAGGTCGATGCCTCTTCAGGTGATAACCAGCGAAGGGCATGGGCAGTGCATTTTGTCACACAGGCCGGCTTAAGCCCCTCATCAACCCTGTCTTTGCAATAATCACATTTAAGAACCTTGCCCGTCTCATGGTTCCATTGAGGCACGCCCCATGGGCAGGCTGTAATACAGGATTTACAGCCAACGCATAAGGAGGGTTCTACAAATACAATACCGTCCCTTGTCCTTTTCTGCATTGCACCTGTTGGACAGGCTGATACACACCACGGTTTTTCGCAGTGAAAACAGGGCATAAAGACAAACTGCATCTTTGGAATACCGCTTATCATTTTCGGTCCTACAGGCATAATCCTGCAAAATCTGGGACCTACTGGAACATCATTCTTTGTTTTGCAATGCACCTCGCAGGCATAACAACCTATGCACCTTTTTTGATCCTGATAGATATAATATATGCTCATCGCAGCTCCTCCAACTATTGATTTTTGTTTATCAGGCCTTCTTAACGCCTACCATACATTCAAGATACGCAACACCGCCGCCAACAGGGTCTACTGTTTCAAGCAATCCTATTTCTAACTTTGTATCCCTCAAACCTTTTCTGTATGACCTTGTTTTAAGCGGTATCTCATTGCCAAATCCATGGAGCATGAACACGGCTTCAGGGTGTATGTATGATGTTACTTTGGCTTTAATCTTTCCACTATACCCATCCGAAGTCACCTCCACCATATCGCCATCCTTTATTCCAAGACCCTTTGCCTCTTCTTCATTTATCCAGAGGACATTCTCAGATATAAGTTCACTAAGGTAGATATTGTTCTGCGATTGGGCATGGGCATGAACCCCGCTCCTGCCAAAGGTCAGTCTGAAGGTGCCCTTCTCAGGTTTTTTAGGGCTTACATACGGTGCAAATGACTCAAACTTATTCTTTGTAAGCATCTGTGAGACAAACTCTATTTTTCCCGAAGGGGTTTTAAACTTCAGGTCTTTCCTGTCCCAGAGAATTGGATTTTTTGCAAGACCTACCATTCCCCTGGCGTTAAAGTCCTCTATCTTGACTCCAGTGCTTTCAAGCTGGTAATTCCAGATTTCTTCAATGCTCTTGTAAGGGAAATACTGACCAGCCCCCATCCGTTCAACAATAAGTGTAAAAATCTCCCACGCCGGCTTGCTATCATACCTCGGCGGAATGGCCTGTCTCCTCATTATAAAACCAGGCTTGGGTCCCTTTTGGGTCGCTATGATATTTGACCTCTCGAGATATGTGGCTTCCGGAAGAATCACATCAGAATACCATCCTGTTTCACTGTAATTAACATCAATGGAAACAAGCAGGTCTAAATTATTTAGCACTCCTTTCTGTGCCTCCGGGTCGGGAAGCGAGGCCATAGGGTCATAACGATAGGCAAAGAATGCCTTTACCGGATAAGGCTGTCCTGATTTTATTACTTTATACAGATTTACTATATGTCCTGTCCCAAGGGATTTATTCGGCATTTCAGCATCGAATATCTTATCCTTCACATCGGGGACATTGTCACCGAGAGACTTTAAGGGCTTTTTACCTGCATCCTTCGGACCCTTGGCGATAATTATCCCGCCTTTTGTTTCTATGCTTCCCATCAAGGTATTTAAGATGTAAATGGATCTGCTGCTGTAAAAAGAATCAAGGTATCTAGCGAGCATCCACCCACCATGGAATATTACTTTAGGTTTTGAATCGCTTACATCACGGGCAAGGTTAATAATCTCCTGTGCCGGGATGCCTGTCTCTTTCTCTGCCCATTCAGGTGTGTAAGGCACTATAAAACTCTCAAGTTCTGTCAGCCCTGTCACCCATTTATTCACAAAGTCCAGATCATATAGCCTTTCTTTCAATATCACATGAATGAGGGCAAGGTTAAAGGCATAATCTGTCCCGGGCCTTATCATGAGAAACCTGTCAGCCTTTGATGCAGTAACAGTTGCCCTGCAATCTATATAGGTCAGTTTTGCGCCTGCATCCAAGGCGTCCAGTATGTTATTCACCTCTTTAACTTGTAGCGACTCAAAGACATTTCTCCCATAAAGCACAATATGTTTTGTATTTGCAAAATCATAGCCTATCTCGCCGCGACCATATCCAAAAAGTGTCTGGCATGCTATGTTCACATTCTTAGCGCATGTATCGTCGTGGTCAAGATAATTTGGTGAACCCAATGCCTTCACAAAACTCTTTGTGAGATCAGTAAAAGGACCGCTTCTGTCAGCAAGGGCTATAGCCTTGCCTCCATATTTATTTGTTATTTCTTTAAGCTTTCCTGTTATGTAATCAAGGGCTTCATCCCATGTTGCCCTTTTCCATTGCCCTGAGCCTCTCGGACCCGTCCTTATCATGGGGTATTGAGGGCGTTCTGTGTCATATTCAAAGGCGAGTCCGGCAGAGCCTTTGGCACACAGGCTTCCCTCTATACCTGGCACATGTGGATTGCCCTCAATCCACTTAACCACGCCGTCTTCCACCTCCACCCTGATAGGGCATCGGACGGCGCACATACCGCACATGCTATATACAGATGAAATTTCACCCATCTTATCTCCTCCTGAAACTAAATTCTTATTTTTGTATTGTATTCTTTGTTTTGTATCAACATATATGGATTTGACTTTTCATGAGGAAGCAGAAAGGGCATATCCCTTTCTGCTTCCCTGCGCGTTTAACCATCCTGTTAATCTTCTCTGAAATTAGTAAACCCCAAGCAGGTTTAAAGCAAGGAGAACCAATCCAACAACCGCTACCCTTTTAACAGTCAACGGACTTACACGCTTCGCAATCTGTGGAGCGATAAAGCCGCCCAGTATGGCTGCAGGGAACATTATGAGAAAGAACAGCAGGTCAAAGTTCCCGAACTGATAATGACGCATGGTTCCCATAAGTGTGTTAAAAAAGATGGCCAGAAGCGAGCTGCCAACAACCACGTACATGGGAAGTCCTAAGCCAACTGTCATTAATGGAACCATAAAAGGTCCGCCGCCAAATCCGAACATTGATGAAACAATCGCTATCAGAAATCCTCCAATGCATCCTAAAACTATATTTACCTTAAATTCATGTCCCCAGAATTCTACTATCATAATAATTCCTCCTTTCTCATCTTATTAGCTTTGTTTTGCCTTTGCAGCCTCTTCGGCCTTTTTCTTGAACTCCTTGATAATTGCCTGTTCCTTCTTGTTCTTTGCAATATAGCCGGGTGTTGTCTGCCAGAACATAAGGGCTGCAAGGATGAGAAGTATCCAGCCGAAGACAAATTTGAACTGAGATAATGTGATTAACTCTGTTAATTTGGGACCTATAAATCCACCGGCAACCATCGCAAGACCAATGGCAACACCCAATTTCCAGCTTATGAATTTAATCTTGGAGTAATTGTAGATACCGCTCCCCTGTGAAAAGAGGACTGTCGGCATGACAGTTCCAGCAACAACAGTGTGGGGCAATGGCCATATGGAAACAAGCAATGGATTCATTATAAATCCGCCGCCGGCACCCATGAGGACTCCGAATATAACTATACCCAGAGTAAGTAAAAATGGGCCAAAGAGATTCAGACTTGTGCCCGCATTAGTGAGGTAAACATTCGGAAAGCTGATGCTGTTTTCGATCGAAACCGGCTGGCTTTTTGCATTCTTGTCCACTACTGCCACGATGGTATATTTTCCAGGGGCAGAGCCTTTAGGAATCTTTACCTCTGCCTTATATGTCCCATCCGGAGTAACTTCCACTGTAGGTGCAAGCACATTGCCCGGGCTTCTGAAGCGGGCCTTCACAAGCTGCATGGAGCGCTTCTTGTTTTCCTTCTCATCCATTGCAGGTAGCAACTCTCCTCGTGAACCTATGATGCTCCCCATAAGAGTAGCCTGGTATCTGTCTATCTTTACCTTTGCAGGTATAGAGTATGCAATGTCCGCGCCCAAATCCTTAAGGGCCTTGGAGTAAGCCCATTTTTTACCCTCTTTCTTAATCTTTTCGAAGTCCTCTTTTTTGTCCTTTGGAACAAATATCTTGTAATAGGCAGGCATTTCATAAGTCATATAGAGGATATACGGTCTTTTACCGGTCTCTTTATCCACATCCGCATCAAAGCGGGATGCGCGAACCTTCTTTTCGCCCCACACCTCGATATATACGGGCTTGCCTGCCGGTGCAGTACCGGTAACTGTAACTGTTCCACCATTGTTTAATGATGTCTTATCTGTCTGGATGGTTGGTGCAGCAAGAGCCTCAACCTTTTTCTCTTCCTGTTTTGCTTCCGGTTTTTGCTCTGCCTTAGCTGCTGGCTTCTTTTCCTCTTTTGCTGCCTGAGCCTTTGTCTCCTTTGGCTTTTCAGCAAAGGCACCATTCTGGTAAAGCATAAACACTGTTGCGCTTAATGCAATTATCACTGATACCCAGAAACGCTTCATAAATTTCCTCCCTTTCTTATCTTACAATCAGCACCGAGCACGGTGCATTGGCTACAATCTTTGAAGACACGCTCCCGAAGATTGTCCGTTCAGTTGCATGTTTCCCTGTAGAGCCAGCCACTATAAGGTCAGCATTCCTTGCTTTTGCCGCATCAACAATCACATCTGCAGGACTCCCATAGAGGATGACAACCTCGGAGTCTATACCCTTATCTTTGAGCAAACTCTTAACGCCCTCCATCGCACCTTCAATCTCAGCCCTGTAAAGCTTGGTCACTGTGTCACAATCTGTTCCTATCTCCGAGAAACACAGGTTCGGGACTACAGAAACGATGGACACTTTTGCACCAAACTTCTCAGCAACAGACGCTGCCTCAAGCAATGCATTATCGGCAGGCTCAGAGCCATCGTGTGCAACTAAGATATTTTTCATAATACTTACCCCCTCTTTTTATTTACAACATTTACGCCACGCCTTCAACCAGAGATATTTTCCATCACCTCCTTCTTTTTATATGATGCACATGGAGGAATGCCAAAACACTATCTTCAACCTAAAATCTCGGCCCCGACTATAATTTTTATTGCAAAGCACATGCCTGAAATAACTCATTGATTTTTATCACTTCTCTTAAAGGGGATTGTTCAGAATGGTACAGAAGCAGCCTAAAACTGTACCGAATGGTACAATAATGCCTGAAAAATCCAGAGTCAGGAGTCGAGAATCAGCAGTTGGCAAGAAAAAGCTATTTACTTACTACTTGACCGCTGTCGTATATTTGGAAGGAGTCTAAGGTTCTTCATCTTTGTCCTGAGCTGTCTTCTTGTAATGCCGAGGATTTCTGCGGCCTTTGTCTGATTCCATGAGGTCTTTTTTAATACCTTGAGGAGTAACCTTTTTTCTACCTCAGTTAAATTGAATTCATCACAAGCATCTTCTTTTTCCTTGAGTTGTTTCAAGTGGCCTGGGAGATAATTAAGTGTTATCGTGTCAATAGGGCAGAGGACAACAGCCCTCTCAATAGCATTTTCGAGTTCCCTCACATTGCCAGGCCATCTGTGTTCAAGGAAGATAGCGATAACGTCAGACGAGAATCCTTTAATTGATTTGTTATTGCGCCTGTTGAATTTTTCGAGAAAGTGATTAGCGAGAAGCGGGATGTCCTCTTTCCTCTCCCTCAATGGTGGAATATGGATACCGACAACATTCAGCCTATAAAAAAGGTCCTCCCTGAACCTGCCATTATCAACATCATCCCTTAGGTTTTTGTTTGTAGCAGCAATGATTCTTACATCAACCTTTATCCTGTCCTTTCCTCCGACCCTCAATATCTCCCTTTCCTGCAGAAACCTCAGCAATTTCTTCTGGAGTGATTTATAGAGATCTCCAACCTCATCGAGGAAGAGTGTCCCACCACTTGCAAGCTCGACCTGCCCGACTTTTCTGTCAAATGCCCCTGTGAATGAGCCCTTCTCGTGACCGAATAGCTCACTCTCAAGTAGTTCCTCTGGAATAGCAGCGCAGTCTATGGGAATAAATGGCCTGTTTGATCTTGAAGATGCATAGTGTATAGCCCTTGCTGCAAGCTCCTTTCCTGTGCCGCACTCCCCTGTAACAAGGACATTCGAGTTGCTTTTTGATACAACCTCGATGAGATTGAATACCTCCTGCATGGCCTGACTCTTTCCTATGATATTGTTAAAGCTGTATCTCTCCTTCAACTGATTCTTGAGGGCAAGATTTTCTCTGATAAGCCGGTATTTTTCCATGGCCTCCTTCACAACAGCGACAAGCTCATCAGGGTTCACCGGCTTTGTCAGGTAGTTGAATGCCCCTCTCTTCATTGCCTCGACTACCCGCTCTATGGTCCCATAGGCAGTGAGCATTATCACAGGCACATCTGGGCTAATGCTCTTTATAGAGGAAAGCAGATCTACTCCGCTCATTCCAGGGAGTTTAAAATCTGTAACAACGAGGTCCGCGTGGTTGGTTGAGAACTTATCAAGAGCCTCCTCCCCTGTCCTTGCAACCTCCACTTCATAGCCCTCTTTTTTCAGGGTTGCAGATATAACCCTGAGGATATTCCTCTCATCATCAACAACAAGGAGTTTACCCTTCATTCCTGCTTGTGGGCAGGGCTATTCTGAATGTGCTGCCCCTGCCCTCCTCACTTTCTACAGATATATAGCCATTATGCTCTTTTACAATCCTCTCTACAATAGCAAGCCCGAGTCCTGATCCCCTCGTTTTCGTTGTGAAGAATGGCTTAAATATCTTCCCGATATCTTCCTTCTTAATGCCAGCCCCTGTGTCTTTTATGACTATATTCGCAGTCGAGTCAACAGCCTCTGTGGAAACAATGAGCGTACCCCCGGGCTGAGTTGCATCAAGGGAATTTACAAAAAGATTAAGGAGCGCCTGTTTTATCTGGGCATAATCAAAACTGAATGGGGGCATCCTGTTGTCGAGGTCGACCACAACCTCCACATCCCTTTCTATTGCCTCCTGCCTTATCAGTTCGATAGTATTCTTTATCACTCCATTAATTTCTGCGATGCTGCTGTTCAGGGGCGCTGGCTTTGAGAACCCGAGAAAGCCTGTTGTTATCTCATTCAGCCTCGTGACTTCCTCTTCTATAATTCCAAGGAATTCTGTTAAAAGCTCTCCATGGAAGTTTTTCCTGAGGTAAGATGCTGCGCCCTGTATCGCATTGAGCGGATTTTTTATCTCATGGGCAACTGTTGCAGCCATCTGCCCAAGTGCAGAGAGCCTCTCAAGACGGCAGTTCTCCTGATTTGCCTCCTCGAGTTTTTTAAGATTGTGCTTCAGGTCTCCGACCATCTGATTGAATACCTCTATGAGTTCGCCTATCTCATCCCCGCATGTCTCTTTGTAAACAATACAATTCCTGCATCTGTATATTTTCTGGGCAGGGGATCCTTGCACCTCTCCATGACATAAAGTGCCTGCAATGGCCCAGCACCTTTCCTTGCCGTACGCAGGACAATCTGCTCTGCTGCAATTAAGTCTCTCATAGCATTTTACAATGCTCTTATTTTCTACCTGTACATCAAGGTCTCCTGTCTGGACACGCTGCATCTTTTCTTTAAGCTTCTTTAGCGGGTCTGTAAGCAGCTTAGAAAGTCCGAGGGCGCCAAGGATGCCTAAAAAAACAATAATGCCTGTAATTGCATAGATGTATCTCCTGAGGTCTCTTATATTGTCTTCAACAACCCAATCAACACTCTCCTTTGAAAATCCTACTTTAACGAGCCCTATTGGTTCCTCGCCTATCATTACAGGCACTGAAATATCCCACACATTTTTATCCGACGTCTTTAGTCCCTGTATAGTCTCTTCCCCTTTTTTCATCCTTTCTATTGGTAAAACATCACTTTCAGCAGACAATACACTGCCGAGGTATTTCCTCTGTGTGTGGGCAACAACCTTCCCATTCACATCCAGAATAATAGCATACACACTGCCACGCGTATCAAGAATTATCCTGACAAGCTCATCGAGCCTCAGAGGGTCCATAGACAACAATGGCTCAACTGCATCTTTTGCAAGGTTTCTTACAAGAGCGAGGTTATTTCTTTCAGCATTCTCCTTGAGCGTTTGTCTCTGATAGGAAAGGATTCGGGTTCCTACAATAAGCATAATTAATGCAATGAGGAGTGTAACCGCAATTGAAAATTTCTGGCCTATCTTAATTCTTCTTAAAAACATCGCTCTCTATGCTTTTCCTGAACTGCTCGAAATCCTTGTCGGTTGAGTCTCTGAACCGCTCTATCTCTGCTGCATCAAGAACTTTCTGGTCATTAAGTTCAAGTAGCGCCTTTTTGACCTGCTCAGAAAGCCCTGGATTCGTCCGCTTTGTTGCTGTGAAAGGCCAGTTTGGTAGATATGGAGTCCGCACAAGTATACTTATCTTCTCCATATTTATCTCTTCCTTCAACTCAGAGAGAGAGGGCTCTCTCACAAATCCGGCATCAACCTTACCCAGATAGACATTCAGGATTACAGTCTCGTGTCTGTTCCCTTCGATAAGTTTCATATCCTTATCTGCGTTTATCCCGTGCTTTGATAGAAACAGTTTTTGCACAAGATAGCCGCCAGCAGAACGGTAGGATACTATCATTGCCTTCTTCTGCTTTAAATCCTTAATGTCTTTTATAAGACCGTCTGCCCTTGTTATTATTACACCTCTGAATTTATCACCTGTGGGAGATTGGATTGTCATAGCAAGAATATCTTTTATGCTGCCTTCCTCAGCAAGCTGAATATAGACATAAGGATTCTGGTAAGAAAAATCCACCTCAGCATTTCTCATTACCTTCACAAAATCCTCAAAATCCTTTGGAATCACGAGCTTGAACTCATAGCCCGTCTTCTTAGATAAATAGCGCATAAGAGGGTCAAATCTGTCAAACAGGGTTATGGCTGAATAACGGGGGAGGATTGCAACCTTTACAGTCTTTTTACCATATTCAAGATAATCGTCCCCCTTCAGGTTTTTTATCATGATCCTGACCACATCAAAGTCTCTGTCTTCAGCCTTTACGAAACCTGTGAAATCTCTATTGATGGAAGACAAAATCTTTCCATGTTGTTTGGCGCTAAGAGATAGCAGACTGCGTGTAATCTGTTCCCTCAGTCCAGATGGAAGGCTATCTGATGCACAGAAGGAAAATTGAGGTATCGCCTCTGATGTCTTTATTATTTTCAGCCCATCAGCGATATATCTCTCAGCCACAGATTCACTTATTCCGCCAAGGTCGTGACTGCCGATAAGGACAGAAAGGGCAACTCTGTCCTCCTGCTGCAGGTAATCAACCGCTGAAAAGTCCTTGAGATTAATCCCGACCTCCTTAAATGTCACCACAGGGACGAGATAACTCGATGACGACCTTAAATTGCCGAGGGCAAGTCTTTTCCCCATCGAGTCAATAATCCTGTCAATGCCAGAGTTTGTCCTTGCGATTATGACACTCCTGTATGTCGAAACATTATTCATCACCGCCTTTGCAAGCGGTACAACTTTGTATTTATACCTTGCCTCGCAGTATGCGGATGGGTCGAGATATGCGATGTGTGCATCTCCAGTGCCTATCTCTTCTATTGCACTTTCGTAGTCCTTCGAGACCTTGAGAGTTACAGGTATATTAAGGGTCTTCTCAAGATAATCTTTTAGAGGCAGGAATTTCTCGTACATAACGTTTATCTTTTCGATCGGTAGAACAGTGAGGATGAGAGCCTCAGAGCGGTTTGGAGGGGCATGCCTTTGCTGATTTATGGGATGCTGAGATTTTTCCTCCGAACATGAGAAAAGAAAAAACAGGATAAGGATTAAAGATATACGCCTCATTTCTTTCCTCATTTTATATTATAACCCAAATTGAGCGATTCTTTGATTATAAATCACTCTTTGACAGGCGAGACGCCTGTCCTACTGTTTGACGACATCACCCATAGGGTAGGACAGCCGTCTCGGCTGTCATGGGTTTGTATAATAAATCGCTCAACTTGGGTATTATTTAGAATCTCTCTATACAATCTATACAATTTTACGCCTCTTCAGAAAATAGGTTCTCTGCCTTTTCCCGCCCTATGGTTGATGATGGCCCATGACCAGAGAGCACTTTTGTCTCAGGTGGCAGAGACATCAGCCTTACAAAGGACTTCTTGAGCTCATCTATGTCTCCACCATAGAAATCAGTCCTTCCCACCGAGCCTGCAAAGAGAGTGTCGCCTGTAACCAGTATACGCTCGCCATAAAGGCATATACCTCCAGGGCTGTGGCCAGGGGTGTGGATAACCTTAAAGCTCAAGCCCCCAGCCTTTATCTCGTCTCCTTCTGCAACAAACATATCCGGCGCAGGCAAGGCAGGCAAGGGGTCAAGCTCATACCCCCAGAATGCAGCCTGGTCTTTTGCACCCTGATATATCTCAAGTTCATCGCGGTGTATAGCGACCCTTGCGCCTGTCTCTTTCTTTATGTCAGCGACCGCGCCAACATGATCAAAATGGGCATGGGTGCATATGATGCAGTCAACCTTGAGATTATTTTCCTTGATGATGTCCAATATTCTGTCAGGTTCGTCCCCCGGGTCTATAACCACTGCCTGCTTTGTCTCCTCATCCACAATAATAAAGCAATTAACCTCTAATGGTCCCACAACAATATTTTTAATCAGCATTCATTTCCTCCCCTGAAATCTATTCTTAATTAAACCAATCATGTATCCCATCTCGTCGCTCTTCAAGAGATGACTCATAAAGAGATAAAAAACTATACATAATGCTATTGTGCCTGATAAATATCCTGCCTTTTCAAGGCTTCTTCCTGCCTGTCTCCACATCTCGCCATGGAGCAAGAACCAGCCCAGGAGTCCCATGAATGTCGATGCTGTAGCAATCTTTATAAACGACTTTACAATCCTTCTTGCATCGAGGCGCCTGAGTTTTTTCCTGAGAAAATAAAAAAGCAGCATAAAGTTTATGCCTGATGCCACTGCATTGGCAAGGGCAAGTCCGCCGTGCTTCAATGGTCCCATGAAGGCAAGGCTCATGAGCAGATTGGCAGTTAACGAAATCACCGCAATCTTCACAGGCGTCTTTGTGTCCTGCATAGAATAGAATGTAGATGTGACAACCCTCACACCAACAAATGACCAGATGCCTATCGAATAGAACAGGAGGGCCTGGGCAGTGCCGATCGTAGCATTGTAATCAAACTTGCCACGCTGAAAAAGGATGTTCACAATCGGCTCTCTGAGCGCAATCAGGCCGGCCATTGCAGGTATGGTTATAAAAAACAGAAGGCGCAGAGAGAATGAGAATGTATCCCTGAGCTTATCAGTCTCACCCTTTGCTGCCTGTTCCGATAGGGTTGGAAGCACTGCCATTGCCATTGCAACTCCAAATATCCCTATAGGGAAATGTATAAGGCGCATCGAATAATAGAGGTAGGTGACACTCCCCTCCGGCAGGTACGATGCCAGAATGGTACTTACAAACACATTGACCTGGGTTACAGCCATTCCCATTGTAACAGGGATTATAAGCAGTGATATCTTCTTCAACCCTGGATGCCTGAAATCATATTCTGGCTTAAGGCTGTAGTCATTTCTAAAAAATGAAGGAAGCTGGAATGCAAACTGGACAAGGCCTCCAATGGCAACTCCAACTGCAACCGCAGTGATGGGCTCCTCAAGTCTCTGCGCTAACACGAGGACCATTGCGATTATTGTTATGTTAAGCATTACAGGCGCAAAGGCAGGGACGAAGAATACCCTCCTTGTATTCAAGGCACCCATCACAAGGGCAGCAAGGCTTATAAAGAGAAGGAATGGAAACATTATCCTCGTAAGCAACACTGTCATAGAGAATTTCTCTGGCATGTTTAGAAATCCAGGGGCTATTGCAGTAACAATATAGGGGGCAGAGATTATTCCTATGAGACATACAGATCCAACAAACACAAGTATAAATGTAAAAACAATCCTGACAAGTCTCTTTGCCCCTTCATGTCCCTGCCTTGTCTGATGCTCTGTGAGCACAGGGATGAAGGCTGATGACATCGAACCTTCGGCGAATAGCTCTCTCAAGAGATTTGGAATCCTGAATGCTACGAAGAATGTGTCTGCAATGCCTGTTGCGCCGAAAAAGTTTGCAAGTATCATGTCCTTTATATAGCCGCTGATACGACTTATAAAAGTCGCAATGGACATGAGACCTGCAGCCCTTGTTATCCTGCCTTTTTCATCCATAGTGGGGTAATTATAACAAAAGACAGTCACCTGTAGTCAGCCCCAAAATAGAGGTAGAGCTATTTTTCAGCACGTGTATTGAAAATTGCAAAAGACGCTGTCATTCTTTTAAAATCTCTGTATGAGCATACTTGATAAGATAGTGGAGAGGAAAAAAGAATCACTATATCACGCAAAAGCCATCTCGCCATTGAGCGATTTAAAAGCAAGGCTCACAGACCTTGAGGAGACAAGGGATTTTATCAGTGCTGTAAAGAGAAATCCCTCAGAGCCCATAAGACTCATCGCAGAGATAAAAAGGGCGTCTCCCTCAAGGGGTGTGATAAGAAAAGATTTCAATCCATTCGAAATAGCCTCGATATATGAAAAAAAACCAGTCAGCGCAATCTCTGTCCTTACAGAAGAAGATTATTTTCAGGGGAGGCTGGAATACCTCTCAGAGGTGAAGAAGCTGACGACAAAACCAATCTTGAGAAAAGACTTCATCTTTGATGAGTATCAAATTTATGAATCAAGGGCAAACGGTGCTGACGCCATACTATTAATTGCAGCGATTCTTGAGAAAAGACAGGCTGAAGAATATCTCCACATGGCAAACGAACTCAGCCTATCCGTGCTTTTTGAGGTGCACGACTGGAGGGAACTTGAAATGGCGTTATTAATCGATGCAGCTATCATTGGCATCAATAACAGGAACCTCAAAACATTACAGATCGACATTAACACCACCTTTGAATTGAAAAAAGAAATCCCACATGGGAAGATTGTTGTCAGCGAAAGCGGCATAAAGACGAGGGAAGATGTCTTGCGACTTGAAGAAGCAGGAGTTGACGCAATGCTCATTGGAACCTCTTTTATGGAAGCTGGGGACATCGGGAAGAAGATAGATGAGTTAGGGGGAAGGGATAGCTTGTAATTTGAGAAGGTGATTTATGGTCAAAGTTAAAGTCTGTGGCATAACAAATATGGATGATGCCCTTGCGGCAGCTGATCTCAGGGCAGATGCCCTGGGTTTTGTTTTTTATAAGGGAAGTCCAAGGTATATAACTCCTGATGATGCAAAGGACGTAATCTCAGAGCTTCCACCATTCATCACCACTGTTGGTGTCTTTGTTAATGAGAAGAAGGAAGAGTTAGAAAAGATTGTAAATCTTACAGGCATAGACGTGGTTCAGCTCCATGGCGATGAGCCTCCTGAGATGTGTAGACTATCAAGGCGTGTGATAAAGGCTATAAGGGTTAAATCTCTTGAGAGCCTCGACCCCCTTTCAGGATATAAAGATACTGTCTCAGCTTTCTTGCTCGATACATTCACGCCTGAGGTGCTCGGCGGCACAGGCCAGATATTCAACTGGGATATTGCCCTTGATGCAAAACAGTTCGGTAAGATTATCCTTGCTGGAGGTCTGACACCCGAGAACATCGAGAAGGCCATAAGATGGGTTCATCCTTATGGTGTGGATGTAAGCAGCGGTGTGGAAGAGGGAAAGGGCAAAAAGAACCACAAGAAGATGAAGCTCTTTATCGAAAGGGCAAAGAGTGCGTGATGCGAAACCAAAGAAAACCAGACCTATTTTAGCCACTTTATTTCCTGCTAAGCGTTTGTGTCTACAATTTCTTTATCAAGTTCTTTATCAAGGGGCATTCATAATGTTATATTCTAAATCAATGTTACCAGAGCTTATAATTAAAGGGGAAAAAATAGAGGTGCCTATTATACAGGGCGGGATGGGTGTCGGCGTTTCATTGCACCCCCTTGCAAGTGCTGTTGCAAGGGAAGGAGGTCTTGGTATTGTGTCCAGTGCCTGTCTCGACAGACTCGTCTCGAAGAGGACAGGCAAGAAGTTTAATACCTATGAGGCTGCATATGAGGAGGTCTCACTTGCGAAGGCTGCCGGAGGCTTTGCGGGAATAAACATAATGGTTGCCCTTGTCAGGGATTATGAGGACTCTGTAAAAGGAGCCCTCGATGCCGGAGCAGATGTCATTATCTCAGGAGCAGGGCTGCCCCTAAACCTGCCTGCCATTCAGCCTCCTAAGGATACAGCCCTTGTCCCTATAGTATCATCTGCAAGGGCGCTTGAGATAATATGCAAAAAATGGGAAAGATTGGGCTACAGGCCTGATGCTGTTGTGCTGGAAGGTCCACTTGCAGGCGGGCATCTTGGATTCAAGATTGACCAGATATACTTCGAATCTAATAAACTCGAAAACCTTCTACCACCTGTTAAAGATATGGCAATAAAATATGGCAACTTCCCTGTCATTGTTGCAGGCGGCATTTATGAGCATAACGATATAGTAAGGTTTTTAAGAATGGGAGCAGACGGCATTCAGATGGGAACAAGGTTTCTTGCAACAGAAGAAAGCAGTGCAACACAGGAATATAAACAGGCCGTTGTAAATGCAAAAGATGAAGATATACTTGTTGCGGAAAAACCGGGTTCTCCATGCGGCCTGCCTTTCAGGATAATAAAGCAATCGCCCATGTATGTCTCTGCACTAAAAAGATTAAGGAAGCCTAAATGTGATAAGGGATATGTGCTCCTTAAAGATGCAGAGGGCAAATTTACCCGCTGCCCTGCAAAGGAATATAATGAAAATTATTTCTGTATATGTAACGGATTGCTGAGTTCTGCCGGGTATAATCCTGACAAGGAAGAGCCGCTTTATACTGTAGGTACTAACGCCTCCAGAGTCGAAAGAATAGTCACTGTGAAAACGCTTATGGATGAACTTGCTGGCAGAGTGGTCGTATCTCAGAGCAAACCCTTATAACTGTCTTTACATTCCCCCTCGGGTTAAAGTCTCCAGTTACCTCGAGAAACCTCGGCTTGAGTTTCTTTTCGAGTTCTGAATAAATCTTATTAGTTGCCTCTTCGTGGGACATGTGGATATCCCGAAATGAATTCAGATAGAGCTTCAGTGATTTCAGTTCAACAATCTTCCTGTCAGGCACATAGTTTATTTTTATTGTTGCAAAATCAGGATAACCAGAGCGCGGGCAGAGGCATGTGAATTCAGAAAAACTTATATTAATCTCGTAGTCCCGCTCTGGATGCGGATTATCCCATATCTCTAACTTTGCCCTCTTTATAGCCTTTTCTCCATATCGCATGGAAAAATCTAACATTTGGGACAAAAATTGTAAAGCTTAAGAGGCGGTATTGACAAAAACAATTGGCTTTTAGTATTTTATACCTAAGAGCAAAGAGTAAATCTTACTTCACTCTAAAACCCCCCAGGATAGGCAAGGACCTACCGGGTTTTATAAAAAACCACCGAACGATAAACCCAAAGAGGAGTTAATTATGGGAAACATCTCGATTTCCGAATTAAAGGAAAAAACTATCGATGAGCTCGCACAGGTCGCAAAAGAGCTGAACGTTGAAGGTGCAGCAGGACTGCGCAAACAGGATCTAATCTTTGCAATACTCCAGGCCCAGACAGAAAAGACAGGAAATGTATTTGGAGCGGGTGTCCTTGAAATCCTGCCTGATGGGTTTGGCTTCCTGAGGTCGCCTGACTACAGCTACCTTCCAGGACCTGACGATATATATGTATCGCCCTCGCAAATACGCAGATTCAACCTGAGGACAGGCGACCTCGTATCAGGCCAGATAAGACCGCCAAAAGAGAGCGAGCGATACTTTGCCCTTCTCAAGGTTGAGGCGATAAACCACGAATCTCCAGAAGACAACGTAAGCAGACCACTATTTGATAACCTCACTCCCTATTATCCAACAGAAAGAATAAAACTCGAATACGAGCCGAACGATTATTCAACAAGAGTTATGGAGCTTATATCGCCCATAGGTAAGGGACAGAGGGGCATGATAGTTGCAGCGCCAAGGACTGGAAAGACGATGCTCCTTCAGTCGATTGCAAAGGCAGTAAAGAAAAACCACAGAGAGATACACCTTATAATCCTGCTTATTGATGAAAGGCCAGAAGAGGTGACTGATTGGAAAAGGCAGGTCTCAACAGCAGAGATAATAAGCTCAACATTTGATGAGCCTCCACAAAGACACTGCCAGGTATCCGAGATGGTCATCGAGAGGGCAAAAAGGCTTGTAGAGAGCAAGCGGGATGTAGTTATACTCCTTGACAGTATCACAAGGCTTGCAAGGGCATACAATGCAATCATACCTACGAGCGGCAGGGTCCTCTCTGGCGGACTTGATGCAAATGCGCTTCAGAAACCAAAGAGGTTTTTCGGCACAGCTCGCAACATAGAAGACGGTGGAAGCCTCACAATTATGGCAACTGCCCTTGTTGATACTGGAAGCAGGATGGACGACGTTATATTCGAAGAATTCAAAGGCACAGGCAACATGGAGCTGCACCTCGATAGGAAGCTCGTTGACAAGAGGATATTCCCGAGCATAGATATGAATGCATCAGGCACGAGGAAGGAAGAACTCCTCGTTGATAAGGACGTCCTTAGCAGGATGTGGATACTCAGAAAGGTGCTGAACCCGCTGAGCATTGTGGAGAGCATGGAATTCCTGCTCGGAAAACTCATGGGCACAAAGAGCAATAAAGATTTCCTCGACATGATGAACAAGTAGCCTCCTGAATGAGAAATGAAAGACAAGAGACTTGAGGACGACGGCTACTGTTTTGCTTGTGGACAAAAAAACCTTCAGGGACTCAGCCTTCAGTTCTCCATAACCGACGGGAAAGCATCCGCAGAATTTATCCTACAAAAGATCCACCAGGGCTACAAGGACATAGTGCATGGTGGTATAATCTCAACAATCCTTGATGAGTCTATGATAAAGGCGGTCCTTGCAGAGGGTATCAATGCCCTGACAGCAGAGATAACAGTGAGGTTTAGAAATCCACTTATGGTGGGAGAAATGGCAGTTGTAGAGGCAGAGATAACAAAGATAGGAAGCAGGCTTATAGAAACAGCAGCTCGAATTAAAAAAATTGATTCCACAATAATTGCAGAGGCCCATGCCAAACTCCTGAGGCATGAATCAATGGACAGAATACAGTAGACGGTATGCAGGGTAAGATTAAAATGAAAAATGTAAATTGCAAAATGCAAATTTATTGTAGGGGTGGTGCTTGCTCTGCCCGAATCTGAAGTGTTTTCAATCGAGGGTCGTGCAAGCTAAAATATAAACTCAAATATAGGAGAATTATTATGATACCGCGCTATACAAGACCTGAGATGGGGAGGCTCTGGGAGCCAGAGAACAGGTTTCAGAAGTGGCTCGATGTTGAGATTGCTGCATGCGAGGCATGGGCTGAACTTGGAGAGATTCCTAAAAAGGCAGTTACTGTAATAAAGAAAAAGGCACGCTTTGATGTTAATCGCATCGATGAGATAGAAGCAACTGTTAAGCATGATGTAATAGCATTCCTGACATCTGTTGCTGAAAACGTAGGGCCTGAGTCGCGGTTCATTCACCGAGGTCTCACATCTTCAGATATTGTTGATACTGCTCTTTCACTCCTCATGAAAGAGGCCTCAGATATAATCATCAAGGACATAAAAGAGCTAATGGATGTGATGAAAAGACAGGCTTATAAACACAAGGACACACCTGTGATAGGTCGCAGCCATGGTGTCCATGCAGAGCCTATAACCTTCGGCCTCAAGTTTGCTCTCTGGTATGAAGATACGAAAAGAAACATGAACAGGATGAAGCGGGCAAGGGAGGCAATAAGCGTAGGAAAGCTCTCTGGCGCTGTTGGGACATTCTCAAATATTCCACCTGATATTGAGGAGAAGGTATGTAAAAAACTCGGCCTCAGGCCAGAGCCAGTCGCAACACAGGTTGTTCAGAGAGACAGGCATGCGGAATATCTCACAACACTTGCCCTTATAGCAGCATCCATAGAAAAAATAGCTGTTGAGGTAAGACATCTTCAGAGGACAGAGGTGCTTGAGGTAGAAGAACCATTTGCTAAAGGACAGAAGGGTTCATCAGCCATGCCGCATAAAAGGAACCCTGTTGGTTGCGAAAATCTCTCTGGTCTTGCGAGGCTTGTGAGGGCAAATGCAATGGCAGCCTTTGAAAATATTGCATTATGGCACGAACGTGATATCTCTCACTCATCTGTTGAGCGCGTGATAATCCCTGATAGTTCAATCCTATGTGATTACATGCTCACCCGTTTAAAAGAAATCCTTGACGGGCTTCATGTATATCCTGACAGGATGAAGAATAATATGGCAAAAAGTTTTGGTCTTTATAACTCACAGAGGGTTCTACTTGCATTGACAGACAAGAGCCTGAGCCGTGAGGATGCATACAGCATTGTTCAGAGGAATGCGATGAGGAGTTGGAGTGAGGGGGTAGAGTTCAAGAAATTACTTTTAAAAGATAAGGATATAAAACAATATCTTACAGCAAAGGAAATAGAGGAAATTTTTGACCTTGAATACTATCTGAAGAATGTGGATTATATATTTAAGAGGGTTTTTGGAGAATAAGGAGGATAGATGAAGGCAAGGATTTATGTGACATTAAAGCAGGGTGTCCTTGACCCCCAGGGGAAGGCAGTCCTGGGAGGACTCAAGAATCTTGGATTCAAAGAGTTAGAGGATGTACGCATCGGAAAGTTTATAGAGATAACCCTTGACCACATGCCCCTTGAAGATGCCCAGAGGATGTTAAGGGACATGTGTGAGCAGCTACTTGCAAATACTGTTATTGAGGAATACAGGTTCGAGATAGAGATGGATGGCAAAGAGAGATAATGTGTTCGGCGTAATCGTATTCCCTGGAAGCAACTGTGACCACGACTGCTACCATGCGGTGAAGCATGTCTTTGGCCAGCCGACAGAGTTCATATGGCACAAGACAGAGATTATAGATTTTAGGTTCAAGGCGATAATACTTCCTGGTGGATTTTCATACGGAGATTATCTAAGGGCCGGTGCTATCGCAAGGTTCTCTCCTGTAATAAAGGCTGTTGAGAGATATGCAAATGAAGGCGGCCTTGTCATCGGAATATGTAACGGATTCCAGATACTCCTTGAGGCAGGACTTCTGCCTGGTGCTATGAGGAGAAATAAAAATCTCAAATTCATCTGCAAGAACGTCTATATCCGGGTCGAAAACAATAAGACCCCATTCACAAATGCATGTAAAGAGGGTCAGGTTCTCAAAATACCTATTGCCCATGCAGAGGGCAACTACTTTGCAGACCCTGGGACAATCGAAGAATTAAAGAGAAATCAACAGATTGTCTTCAGATACTGCACGCCTGAGGGTGAGATTACTGAGGATGCCAATCCAAATGGTGCTGTCGAAAATATCGCAGGCATCTGTAACAGAGAAGGCAATGTCCTCGGCATGATGCCGCACCCTGAGAGGTGCGCTGAGGAGATACTCGGGAATACTGATGGAATGTATATCTTCACCTCTATGCTCAATCATCTCAAAGAGCTCACACCTGTGTAGCGCTTGCTTTTACGGTCTTGCTCAAAAGAATAACTCGAGACTGCTAAAAACTACATAAAAGCACTTTATGTCATTCTGAGCGAAGTTAAGAATCTCGCAAATAAACCATGCAGTCTCAACTTATTAATTATAAATTTATTAGCTTTTCCTTATTTTATGGCTGTCAAGCCAAAATAGAAATGTCCTATTTTCACCAAAATAGAAATGTCCGGTTA
>DYHX01000033.1 GCA_020723925.1 Nitrospira japonica
AAATGGAGAACCAAACCCTTAAATGAATTTACACAGAAGTCTTGACACTACCCAGCAGTCTCAAGTTTGAGAACGTAATGGAAAGTCCTTAAAATAGATATAGGAAAGGCTGTCTCATGACAAGCGAACATGTTCGCTTGCTCTTTTCGTATTTTTATAATCGACAGATTATTAATATGGCAATCGTAAGTGCCTTACAGATTAAGGGTTTATTCGTTTACGCCTCAAGAGGTTTTACTGTGAGGTGTCGTATAAAAATTATTCACCAGCCTTTCCTATATAACTTATTGGTTTTACCCCACACCAAAACTTTTGGTGTGGGGTTTACTATATTTTGTAGTTCTATCTCTATTTTTCGGGAAAGTTGACAAGGTTTCTTCTGCAAGGATATTATATCTTCAGCCGAAGTGGCGGAACTGGCAGACGCGCCAGGTTCAGGGTCTGGTGGTCGAAAGGCCGTGCGGGTTCGACTCCCGCCTTCGGCACCATCTTTTGCATTGTTTGAATTTATTAACCCCTGTATAATTGTCTAATGGAATATCCATCTTTCCTTGAGAAATATTTCCCAAAAGAGACCATCGAAAAGATAAGAGAGAAGGCATTATCCCTCTATAAAAGGAACGGTCTCGCCTTCATAAGGCTCACCCAGGACTACAAAAAAATTCTCCGCGGCACAGTATTCTGGGAAGGCGGAATTGTATATGGCTATCCGAAAATACTAAGGATAGTCCATTTAGAGCGAGGGATAAACAGGTATTTCAAAGACGGGTTTTATGTAGAGGAAAAAGTAGACGGATACAATGTCAGGGTTGCAGTGATTGATGGAAAACCTCTCGCATTCACAAGGGGAGGATTTGTATGTCCGTTTACAACAGACAGGCTCCCCGACTTTTTTGATTTAGACTTTTTCAATGGCCATCCAGAATATGTCCTTTGCGGAGAGGTGGTTGGGCCGGAGAACCCATACAATACAGAAACTATCCCCTATGTGAAGGAGGATGTTAAATTCTTTGCCTTTGATATCCTTGACAAGAAGGGCATGTCCATTGATGTCGAAGAAAAATACAATATATTCAACAGAGAAAACATCCTCCAGGTAAGACACTGGGGACCATTCACAAACAATGATATTGGAAAGGTAAAAGATTTGATCCTCGAACTTGACAGGGATGGCAGGGAGGGGATAGTTTTAAAGCCTTCGAAAGAAGGCAAGACTCTTAAATACGTTACCCCTTCATCCTGTCTGAGGGATATAGCAGCAACATCGACACTCATGGTTGAGCTTCCCGCAGGATTTTATATCCAGAGGATATTCAGGGCGCTCTTCTTCTCTCACGAGTTTGGCATTCCGTTGAGCGATGAGCATCTACTCGAGGCAGCAAGGTTATTATACAGGCCGAATCAGAAGCTTATTAGAGATATCGATGAGGGGGGCAGCATAAAGGAGTTTTTCCAGATCAGGGTCAAGAACAGAGATGCTGTTGATGGCCTGTTAAGCCATCTACGGATGGCTGGTGTAAGGGTTCAGTCTGTCTCTATAGAAAAGATTAATGGGTATTACAGGGCAAGGTTTTACAGGGTCTTTCATAAAGGCACAAAGGACCTAAGAAGGAAGCTTAAGGGCTTTGGATTTTTTGATTGAGCTGAGAAGATAATCCTTGAACTTACCCGGCAGCAGCCATTTAATTCCGAGTTTCTCAGCCCATTTGATTACTCCATGGTCTGCTGTTACAAGGAGTGCATCGAGCTCCTTTGCAAGCAGTATCAAATCTACATCCTCTTTGCTGTCGATAATCCCCTCTCTTAATGCTTCTCTGTATTTCCTGCGCAGTTCCTGAAGTGTCTCCTCCTCGCTCTTTTTTGTGGCAGTCCGCACAGCCTTCTCTGCAACGCGCAGGCCCTTATTAACACGTTCCCTTATGTCTTCAATCAGCTCATATAGCAGAAAGGCAGGGCATGTCAGCTCATATTTTTTTGGGGGCTTCTGATGAAGTGCAACAAGAAGGTCGCCTGATACCTTCTCCGGCTCTATGAAATTCAGCAGCTCCTCGAATATGGAAGGGGGCATATAGAATTCAAGTATAGGGACCTGCGCTGCAAGGAACAGGAAGCTTTCAAGGGCCTCTGTTGGAGTGTCGCCAAAACTCTTACGCACGTCTGGATTTACAAAGAGGCTTGTGTCTAAGACAACCCGTCCCTTTTTAAACCTTGCAGGTGCCATATAGATTGAACTGGTATGTGCTCCAGTTATTACAGCTCGGACATCTTCCAGACCATTCCTGCGATGAGTATCCGCAGGTTGAACAGCAGTACGGAAGCCTGAAGGCCTTCTTCATATCAATAGCCTTTTTGAATTCCTCAACAGCCCTTTCGCACTGGTTACGTCTGAGATAGAGGTTTCCCAGGAGCTGATGCAGTTCGGGATATGCTGCAGCGCCAGCATTAACATATGTAAAGGTTTCAAATGCATCATCAATCATCTCCAACCTGTAGTACAGCTTGCCGAGGAAGAATCTCAGGATATAGTTTTGTGGATTTTTTGAGAGGTGATTTTTATACAACCTTATAAGTCTTGAAGGCTCACCGAGGCTTATGAGGAGGTCTTCAAGCCTTGCAAGAATTATCATGGATGATGCCTGCTCATAGCTCTTCTCAAGGAAGTTTACAGCATCTTCTGATTCCCCTTCTCCGAGTATCACTTCAGCGAGCCCAAGATATGCAGGTATGAAGTTTCTATCGATTCTGAGGAGAGTTCTGAATGCCTTCTTTGCTTTTTCGAGTTCTCCGTTTTCGAGGCTGTGTCTACCATATTCATATTTATATCCGAGGAGGTTCATCTGCTCTCTCTGTCGGTCTCTCGCTGTATGTTCATGCTTTAGTATTGTCTTCTGCAGATAAACGAGTTCATCCCACTTATCATCTCTTTCAAGGATTGCCCTCTTTCTGTAGAGCGCGGTCAGATTATCAGGATCTATATCCAGGACTTCCTCTACATAATTCAGCGCATCAGCCCACCTGCCTGTTGTCTCCATTATCTTCTCTATGGAGAAGAGGGCCTCAAGATTTTGTGGATTTAATGAAAGTGCCTTTTGGTAGTAAGTGAGTGCCTTCTGATAGTTCTCCTCAGAAGCTGCAATGTCACCGAGTCTGAGCAGTGCATCAAGGTGTTCTGGTTCTTCCACAAGGATACTCTCAAGGGCATCCTTTGCCTCTTCCTCTTCCTGGGCGAAAAGAGCATTTAATGCCTTTGAATAGAGATCCTGGGCCTTTGCCTCTTTTTTCTGTTTCCGCTGGTACTGCCAGTTTTCTATGAAACGCCTTGTGTCCCTTATCATAAATACTAAAAGCATTGCAAGGGCGCCCACAGCGCTCGAAAGTAGAATTAGAGCAATCTTTGGTATTTCATAGATATTTTTCGGCGTGACAGTGATGGTTATCGGCTCTTTGTTAAGTATTGCAAAATAGCCAAGCACTGCAAGGAAGAGGACGAATATTAATATTGCAAGTTTTCCCATCAGTGGTGATAACCGCTGCCTTTGATTATTGTCATTACCCTGTAAAGTTGCTCAAGGAAAATTGATCGTATCATCTTCTCCTCTTTAATCTCAACAATATCAACATCGGCAAAAGGCCGCATGAGCGTTAGGTATCTTTAAATACCGGATTTTCATCTACAGGTATTCTCGGTGCATCAAGCCAGAATTTCTCGAGTTCATAGTATGCCCGTGTCTCTTCATCGAATATATGGACAATCACATCGCTATAGTCCATCAAAACCCAGCGGCTGTAGCTAAGACCCTCAACTCCAAGGGGCTTGATTCCTTCCCTGGAGAATTTTTCTTCAATGTAGTCAGCAATAGCCTTTACCTGTGTAGTGCTTTCTCCGGAGCAGACGACAAAGTAATCTGCAATTATAGTCAGGCCTTTTAGTTCAAGGATAACGGTATCTTTTGCCTTCTTATCAAGGGCTGCCCTTGCTGCTTCAAGAGCCTTTTCTTTACTTTTTAAAGGTGTTCCCTCCCTTCAAATTAAAACAAGTTTAGAGTTAAAAGTGTAGAGTTAAAGTTAAACTCCCACATTCCTCAACTCCATAACTCCTGAACTCACATAACTTTCAACTTTTATACAGCTTATTTGAGATTATATAGGATTCAACCACCGCAGGCAACAGGTATTTTATGCTTTTTCCTTCCCTGACGAAACTCCTTATCTCTGTTGCAGATATGCCTATGGGAGTATGCCTGAGAAAAGTGACAGCCTTCCCGCTGCTTAGTTTTGTGGTATATAAATCCAATGCCCCGTCATCGAGTTTTTTAAGAATACTTTTATCAATAGATAGATATGGCGATGATAAAAGGTCAAAGAAGTTGAAGGACGGCCTCGATATGACCACAAAGTTTGTAAGCTCTATCAGCCTCTCTGGCTGCCACCAGTTTGGGATGTCGAGGAAGGAATCTATTCCAAGGATAAAAAAGAAGGCGGTGTCAGGATATATACATTTCAGCTCTTCGAGTGTATCCATAGAATATGATTTCTCAGGCCGCCTGCACTCTATATCAGAGATGTCGAAGAAGTGGTTTTGGGCGACTGCAAGCCTCACCATCTCATATCTATGTTTTGCATCTGTAAGCCCTTCGGTCTTGAGTGGAGGATTCCCTGATGGTATGAAGAGGATCTTATCGAGATTGAGCCTTTCCCTTGCCTCCTCTGCTGCCCGTAGATGGCCATAGTGTATGGGGTTGAAGGTGCCGCCAAAGATACCGATTCTCATCTCAGATACCTGATTAACCGCTTTTATTTCATCCCTTTGCGTTCTTTGCTTCGCTGCGGTGAATTTTTTATCGCAGAAAAGCTATTCCCTTAACTGCCCGGTTCCGAGGACTATGAACTTTGTGCAGGTCAGTTCCTCAAGCCCCATTGGCCCCCTTGCATGGATTTTATCTGTTGATATGCCTATCTCTGCGCCAAGGCCGAACTGGTAGCCGTCGTTAAGCCTTGTTGATGCATTCACAAAGACAGCCGATGAGTCGACCTCTCTTAAAAACCTCATGGCCTTATCATAGTTCATCGTCACAATGGCATCTGAGTGCTGAGAGCCATATTTTGCAATATGCTCAATGGCATCATCCATATCCTTCACAACCTTCACATTAAGGATTAAATCGAGGTATTCATTGTAAAAGTCTTCTTCCTTTACTTCCCTTATGTTCGGATAAACCTCGAGGGTCCCCGGGCATCCTCTAAGCTCAACTCCTGCATCCTCAAAACGGGTGAGCATCTTTGGTAGAAAACCCTCTGCAATCCCTTCATCCACAAGCATTGTTTCCATCGCATTGCATGTCCCTGGCCTCTGCACTTTCGCATTGAAGCATATCTCCTCTGCCATTATTAAATCTGCATCCCTGTCAACAAAAACATGGCAGACACCCTTATAATGCTTGAGCACAGGTATCCTCGAGTTTTCTGTCACAGTCCTGATTAGTCCCTCACCGCCCCGTGGGATGATAAGGTCTATTATCCCTTCGAGCTTTAGCATCTCCATGACAGCCTCTCTTTCAGGCATATCAATAAAGGTTATGGCTCCTTCATGGATGCCCTGCTCTTTTGCCGCATCTCTCAAGATATTCACAATAGCCTTGTTAGAATTTATAGCCTCTGAGCCACCTCTTAATACAACTGCATTCCCTGCCTTCAGACAGAGGCCCGTTGCATCTGCTGTAACATTCGGCCTTGACTCATAAATGATGCCTATGACACCTATCGGCACACGCATCCTCCCAACAGTCATGCCATTTGGTCTCTGCCACATCTTTATCACCTCGCCGACAGGGTCAGCAAGTTGTGCGACCTCTAAAAGCCCCTCTGCCATCTCATTGATGCGGTTTTCATTAAGGGTTAATCTGTCAATTAATGCCATTGAAAGCCCTTTGCTCTGGGCATATTCTATATCCTTCATGTTCTCGGATATAAGTTCTGATGCCCTTTCTTTCAATGCCTCAGCCATCTTTATGAGAGCAAGGTTTTTCTGTTTTGATGATGCCTTTGCAAGCGCACGTGCACCTTCTTTTGCCGCTTTAGCTTTATCTAAAACAAATGCCTTTATGTCCATAAATACCTCCGTCACAGCTCTATTCCCTTAATCCTTGCGACCTCCTGCACATCCTTGTCCCCGCGGCCTGAGAGGTTGACTATAACGATATTATCTTTTGGAAGTTTTGGCGCAAGTTTTATAATCTCTGCAAGGGCATGGGCAGATTCAAGGGCCGGGATTATGCCCTCTATCCTTGATAAAAGTTCAAATGCAGCTAAAGCCTCATCATCAGTTGCATATGTATATTGAACACGCCCTGCATCTTTTAGATAGGGATGCTCAGGCCCAATGGATGCATAATCGAGTCCAGCTGAGACAGAATGTGTGCCCAGGACATTCCCATCGTCATCCTGAAGAAGATAGCTCTTACAACCCTGGAATACCCCGACCGAGCCTCCTGCAAAACGTGCTGCATGCTCACCTGTCTCGATACCTTTTCCTCCTGCCTCAACACCGATCATCTTTATGTGATGGGTGGTGGGTGATGTGTGGTGTGTTAAAAAGGCATGAAAGAGTCCCATTGCATTGCTTCCGCCTCCAACGCAGGCGATGAGATAATCTGGGAGTTTCCCTTCTGCATCGAGTATCTGCTTTCTTGCCTCTTTACCTATAACCGATTGGAAATCCCTTACCATAACAGGGAATGGATGGGGGCCAAAGACTGTGCCAAGAACATAATGTGTAGTCCTTACGTTTGTTGTCCAGTCTCTTAATGCCTCATTTATGGCATCCTTCAATGTCCTTGAGCCGATGGGGACTTCTATAACTTTTGCGCCAAGTAGCCTCATTCTGAAGACATTTAATGCCTGTCTCCGCATATCCTCAGAGCCCATGTATATCTCGCACTCAAGGCCGACAAGGGCTGCGCCTGTTGCAGTAGCCACTCCATGCTGCCCTGCGCCTGTCTCGGCAATTATTCTTTTTTTGCCCATCATCTTTGCAAGGAGGACCTGGCCGATGGCATTGTTTATCTTGTGGGCACCCGTATGCGCTAAGTCTTCACGCTTGAGATATATCTTTGCACCACCGAGATACTCTGTGAACCGCCTTGCAAAATATAAGGGTGTTGGCCTTCCTATATATGTCTGCTGTAGATGGGCAAGCTCTTTCTGAAACTCTTTATCCTTTTTGGATTCGAGATATGCCTCCTCAAGCTCCTTTAAAGCAGGCATCAGGGTCTCAGGCACAAAACGTCCGCCATACTGACCAAAATAACCTCTCCTGTCTGGCAATTTTTTAATGATTCTCCTCCCTAACAAAGACCGTGATGGGTAATGCATTACGAGTTTAATGAACCCAAAAGATGCAGCCTTGGATTCAAAATTTCTTCAATTGTCCCAGAAATAGAGATAGAGTGCCACTATAGTGTAATAACAATGAGTTACATAGGGCAAGCGGGTGAAAAATTTTTATACGACACCTCACAGAAAAACCTTTTGAGGCGTAAACGAATAAACCTTTAATCTGTAAGCCACTCACGATTGCCATATTAATAATCTGTCGATTATAAAAATTTTGAAAACACCTGCCCTATGTTTATTTCAGGGATTGCATTATTTGGGATGAATATTTCCTTTTACGGATTTATTATAGCACAATAAATTGACACCTTTCTATCTATTCTTTATACTTCATTTATGCTCAGGATTGCTGTTATTGATGGTCAGGGAGGTGGCATAGGAAGCCTTGTTGTGAAGAGGATGAGGGAGGAGTTTAAAGATACAATCGAAATCCTTGCCCTCGGCACCAATGCAACAGCTACTGCTGCCATGATGAAGGCGAGGGCAGACAAAGGAGCAACTGGTGAAAATGCGATTATATGGAACTCAGGCCGTGTTGATATAATCATAGGCCCCCTGAGCATAGTGCTTGCAAATGCGATGCTCGGCGAGCTCACGCCAAAGATGGCAGAGGCTATAGCATCATCGAATGCAAAAAAGATACTGCTTCCATTAAACCAGGAGGGTGCAGATGTGATGGGGGTCTCAAGGGAGCCCCTTCCGCATCTAATAGAAAAAATCATCGAAAGAATAAAGGAGAGGTAGTCATGTGTGAAGCAAATGCATATATTTATAAGGACGGAAATGAGGAGTTATATCTTGAGAACGTGGATGTTATGAAACCCGAGGAAGGTAAAATCTATCTCAGAAACCTCTTCGGTGAGCAGAAGGTATTTGAGGGAACAATCAAAGAGATATCACTTTTAAGGCATAAGATAGTCCTGGAGAAGAAGTAGGGCAGTTTTTCCATTACACATTCACTTTTAAAAGTTTTTTTATGACCGAAACATGGCGGTTTATTGATACCGGCCCATGCAGGGCAGCATATAACATGGCACTGGATGAGGCGATTGCGAGAGAAGTTCGTAAAGATAATGCGCCTCCGACATTACGGCTTTATGGATGGGATATGCCATCCGTGAGTTTTGGATGTTTTCAGAAGATAAGCGAGGTTGACCTTGACTACTGCAAGGGGAATAATATCCCGATTATCAGAAGGCCAACTGGCGGCCGCGCAATACTTCATAATCATGAACTCACCTACAGCTTTTCTGTGAAGACCGCTCAGGAGCCCTTTTCAAAAGGACTGCTCGACAGCTACAGGAAAATCAGTAAAGCCTTAAGCCTATCATTGTCAAGGGTTGGTTTTTCACCAGAGTCAAAACTAATCAGAGAAACTCGTCACTCAAAAAGCCCGCTCTGTTTCCAGTCAATATCATATAGTGAGATATCGATTGACAGAAGAAAGGTTATAGGCTCTGCACAAAAGCGCTGGCCTGATGGGCTGCTTCAGCAGGGCTCAATTCCATATACAATTGAAGAATCAGAGATGCAGAAAATCTTCAAGCTTGAATCTCCTCAGGGAATCAGGGAGGCGATGGTCGGATTAAAAGATGTCTTCCCAGATTTAAATCCTGATACCCTTAAAGAGGCTATAAAAAGCTCTTTTGAGGAGACATTCAATGTAAGACTTATTCCTTCTCCTCTTTCTCGGAAGGAGGTGCTTCTTGCTCAGGAGCTTGAGGCTCAGAGGTATCTAACACCTGAGTGGAACTTTCAACGATAGTCGCAACTTTCACCTCGAATGGCTCATAAGGCTTTACTTCTGTAGAGAAATAGTAAATGAATGTTGTGCCAACTATAACAAGCCATAAGTAACTCTGGACCGCATAGGAGAAAAGCTGATACGGAAGGGCGAGGATAGATCCTATTATCGGGATAAGGGTAAAAGGGGTGCCGAGGAGGATGAGGAGAAAGCTCGCAAGGATATACCCCATGAAAAGAAGGCAGTAGAGCCAGAACGCAGCAGGACGGCGGTATAGGTAGCGCGCTGTCTCTTTTATTGATTTTACAGGCCCTATGCCTTTAAAGACGATAGATGCCATCCCGTATACAGTAAACGCAAGGGTTCCCATAATGAGTATGAGCCCGATACAGAGCAGTATCAGTGAGAAGAATATCCCGAGGAAAAGGGCCAGGGTCGCCTCATGCTCCCTCGCAGCGGATACGATGGCGGCTATACAGCCTCCGAATATGCCGACGACAAAGGCCACCACAATGAATATAAGACCTATTATTGCGGTGAAACCGAGGAGTGGAAAGAAGAGTCTTCTGCCTTCTGAAAATAGTGTGCTCATATTAAACTTCAATAACTCATCTCTTACAGCCCTGCCTATTACGCCAGCAGAGCCGCCGAAGACGTAGAGTCCAAAGGCGGTCACTGCTATGAGGTAAGTAATAAAACTTACCACAACAACGAGGAGGAGGCCGAAATATCTCGATATAATCTCTGACGGCCCCCTTACCGCCCCAAGCAGGTCCTTCAACCTTGTCAGCTCTGTAAGGTCAAGGCCGAACATCACGAATGCCACTGCAAGCGGTATCCCGACAAGGACGAAAAATCCTATGCAGCTTATAATCACCATCCCGAGCTGCACGAGCACAAGCTGCCAGTTCCTATGGACTATCCTGAACCCAGCCTTTATTGATTCAGCGTATGTCATTTCACCTTCTCCTGATTACATAAACTCTATACTTCTTCAACAACAATTTCCTGACCTGCATTATAACTCTCTGTCTCTTCGCCTGAGGCAGACTGGAGGCTTAACTCGCTTATGAATGTATGAATGTCTCAAGGAAATTGTATTTTAAAGCAAACCGCATCATCTGTTCAATGTCTTCTACCCTATACTCTGCATTCGGATAACTGCTGTAAAGATAATCCTCATAACCATGTCTGAGGATATGGTCATGACAGCAGATAGGTTGTATAGTATTCGCTCCCTTTCAATACCTTATAGTATATCAAGGAACAGATGGAATGCATCAACCGCCTTCCTCGGGAGGACAGACAACACATAGTCCAAATGTTCACGAAGTTCAATATTGTTCAAAATTGTATAAGAAATGACTACTACTTTGGACAATGTCAAACGATGTTGAACTATTTTTTAAAGATACAGCGAGAGTTGACAATAAGGCATACTTACATTAATTTAATGCTATGCATCTTTACATCGCCAGAAGACTTCTCCTGATGATTCCTCTCATCTTTGGAATCACCATCATAACATTCACCGTGATACACCTTGCGCCAGGTGGGCCTGTTGAGGTCCAGACGGAGATGTCCCTCAAGGCATCTGCACAAGCAAGGGATAATCTCAAAAAACTCTATGGCCTTGATAAGCCCCTTCATGTCCAGTATTTTGACTGGCTTAAGAGGTTTGCGAAACTTGATTTTGGAAAGTCATTTGTTGATGGAAGGAAAGTAATCGATAAGATTTTCGAAAGGATTCCTGTAACATTAACCATAAATATTCTTTCGCTCATACTTATTTTTATTGTTGCAATCCCTATAGGAGTGCTTTCAGCAACAAAGCAGTATTCTTTGTTTGATAAAATCTCCACTGTCTTTGTCTTCGTAGGTTTCTCTACCCCAGCTTTCTGGCTTGCGCTTTTACTTATGATTTTATTCGGTGTTAATCTTGGTCTGCTTCCTATATCAGGCATCCAGAGCATAGATGTCTCAGAGATGGGGCCATTTGAAAGGCTTGTTGACTGGATCAAACACCTGATACTCCCTGTTGGAATCTCGGCATTCGGAGGCATTGCAGGTCTGAGCAGGTATAGCCGCTCAAGTATGCTTGAGGTGATAAGGCAGGACTATATAAGGACAGCAAGGGCAAAGGGACTCAAGGAATCAGAGGTCGTCTTTAAACACGCCTTTAGAAATGCACTCATGCCCATAGTCACAATCCTTGGCCTCTCTGTCCCGGGGCTCATTGGCGGCGGAGTTATATTCGAAACAATCTTTGCAATACCGGGGATGGGACAGCTCTTTTATGCAGCGACTATGTCAAGAGACTATCCAACAATCATGGGGATACTTGTCATAGGTGCAATTCTGACATTAATAGGGAATCTCATTGCAGACATATCATATGCATTGGTTGACCCAAGGATAAGGGTTAGAAAGTAAAAAAGTGAAATGAGACTTTTAAGTGTTATAGGAAAGAGATTTTCAAGAAACAGATTATCTGTTATAGGTGCAATAACAGTTACATGTCTAATAATCCTATCTCTCCTTGCTCCATTTGTTTCACCTTATGACCCTACAGCCATTGATGTCCATAATGTGCTTTCTCCTCCGAGCAAGGCACATCCACTTGGCACAGATGAGCTTGGAAGGGATGTTCTATCAAGGATGATATGGGGTAGCAGGGTATCCCTCAAGGTTGGTTTTGTAGCTGTTGGAATCGCCCTATTAATCGGTATTATTATTGGCGCTATAGCAGGCTTTTATGGTGGGAAGGTAGATGCCGTTCTGATGAGGTTTGTTGATATTATGCTTGCATTCCCAACATTTTTCCTCATACTTGCAGTAATCGCAATTCTCGAACCAAGCATATTCACGATAATGGTAGTAATAGGGGTGACAAGCTGGATGGACGTTGCAAGGCTTGTTAGGGCGGAGTTTTTAACGCTCAAGGAGAGGGATTTTGTCATTGCAGCCAGGTCTCTCGGCGCAGGCGATTTAAGGCTTATATTCTGGCATATCCTTCCAAATGCCCTTTCACCTGTCTTTGTTGCAGCAACATTCGGTGTTGCAGGCGCAATCCTCATAGAGTCAGGCCTTTCATTCCTTGGCCTTGGTGTCCAGCCCCCAAACCCAAGCTGGGGCAATATCCTGACAGCAGGGAAGGATAATATAGAGGTTGCATGGTGGCTTTCGCTTTATCCGGGCCTCGCAATATTGATTACAGTCCTCAGCTACAACCTTGTCGGCGAAGGACTGAGAGACGCACTCGACCCGAGATTGTGGGAAGCAGAGAGACACTGAGTTATTGAGCTATTTACTTAATTAGTTGATAGATAGGATTCGAGGGTTCGAGGAAAAGATATAATTGCAAAGTTCAAAGTGCAAAATGCAAATTTAAAAATTTAAATTCACACATTAATTTTGACTCTTGCAATTTGCATCTTTCATTTTGCATTGATTAGCTCCTTGACCCCTTTTCTTCTAATGACTTAATTTCAACCCAAATTGAGCGATTCTTTGATTATAAATCACTCTTTGACAGGCGAGACGCCTGTCCTACTGTTTGACGACATCACCCATAGGGTAGGACAGCCGTCTCGGCTGTCATGGTTTTGTATAATAAATCGCTCAACTTGAGTTCAAATAAATATGCTTGCTAATAGATTAAAAGATGCTGCTTCAGCCACTCCTGACCCAGAAAGGTCATTAAAGAATCTCTCGACATTCTGCAATGAAAACCCTGATTATGTAGAAAGGCTTAAGACGAATCTCAGACCAATATCTCTCCTTTTCAGCAACAGCCAGTTCCTCGCAAATTTCTGCATATCAAACGCAGGTGCCCTATTTGATGCAATAGAAAATATTGAGAGACCTTTTGATAAAGAGAACCTTCATGCCGCTTTAAGGAATGCATTTTTGGCAGAAGATCAACTTCTCACGCCTCACATCTCACGTCTCACGCCTTATATGAAGGCTGTGCGTGAATTCAAGAAGATGGAAATCTTAAAGATTACCCTCAGAGATTTCCTGAAAAAGGTAGAACTTGTTGAGACGATGTTTGAGTTGAGCATGCTTGCAGATGTCATAGTAGAGGAAGCCCTGAGGGTAGTGAGAAGGTTTATGAATGGTATGTATGGGGAGCCAAAGGATGATGCCTTTTCTGTCATTTCCCTTGGAAAGCTTGGTGGCGAGGAGCTTAACTTCAGCTCAGATATTGATTTGATATTCGTCTATGGAACAGAGATTGGAGAGACATCAGGGGTGATGACACATCAGGGTATTAGCGTGAATAAGATAAGCAACCACGAGTATTACTGTAAGCTCGGTGAAAATTTGAACAGGTTTTTGTCGATGAATACAGAGGATGGTTTTGCCTACAGGGTTGACCTGAGATTGAGGCCTGAAGGCCAGAGGGGAGACCTTGCACTGTCGCTTGGAAGCTCTGAGATGTACTATGAGTCATGGGGAAGGGCGTGGGAGAGGGCAGTGCTTTTGAGGGCAAGACCAATAGCAGGTGATGTAAACCTCGGAAGGGGGTTTATGGAGATGATAAGGCCATTTGTCCATAGAAAATACCTCGACTTCAGTGCGATAGATGAGATAAGACAGATGAAGTCTCGAATAGATGTGGCCTTTAAAAAGGATGACATAAAGAGGGGTTATGGAGGGATAAGAGAGATAGAGTTCTTTGCGCAGGCCCTTCAACTCATATATGGCGGGAAAGAGCCTCTTCTCAGGGAGAGGAGCACACTGAAGGTGCTTCACAGACTTCTCCAGAAAAGCCTTATAGGACAGGAGGATTATTTAATACTCGATGAGAATTACAAATTCTTGAGGACCCTTGAGCACAGGCTTCAGCAGTTGAATGACCTCCAGACCCACACACTTCCATCAGATGAAAGGGAATTGGAAGCCCTCGGTAAAAAGATGGGATTTGATGGTATGAAATCATTTATATCTGATCTCGACGGGAGAAGGAATAGGGTAAGAGATATTTATGATTCATTATTCAGAGAAAAAAGAGGTGAAGCCCTCGAAGGCGGGATACTCTTTGATGAGGAGCTATCAGATACTGAACTGAGAGAATATCTTGCCGGGGCAGGGTTAAAGGATGTTGGCAGGGGGATGCGCAATATACATCATATACGCGATAGTATATTTTCATTTCAGACCCTCCATGGAAGAAGGCTCCTCGGTGAAATCCTCCCTATATTTGTTGATAAGGCATTGAAGTGCAGTAACCCGGATATGGCTTTGGATCACTTACAGTCCTTCGCAAGTCTTCTAAGTTCAAGGGAGTCCTATCTTGATGTTTTCAAAGAGAACAGGGAACTCATTCCTGTTCTAACATCTGTTTTTTCACAGAGCGAATATCTATCAAAGATGATTATGGGAAAGCCAGACTACCTTGAGTTGATAGCCCACGGAGGGGTTGTAAGGAAGAGCCTTAAGGCAATGAAGGATGAATTAAGGGACAGCATTGCAGGCGGCCAGTCCATAAGTGAGGCGATAAGGTTGGTGCGGAAGATGGAGGAGATAAGACTTGGGCTTTTATTCCTGCAGAAGAAGATATCTGTGGTGGAGCTTATAAAGGGGGTGAGTAAGGCTGCAGAGGCGATCCTTTCCGTGTCCCACCTATCTCCGGACCTGTCATCAGAAGGATTGGCAGTTGTGGGGTTTGGAAAACTTGGAGGTAGAGAGATTACATTCAACTCAGACCTCGACATAATCTTTGTATGCACAAAGGATGTGACACAAAGCCATACAAAGGCTGCTGAAAGGCTGTTGAGACTTCTTATCTCATATACAAGAGAGGGGGTTGCATACAGGGTTGACACAAGGCTCAGGCCTGATGGCACAAAGGGCCCCCTCGTCTCATCAATAGATGCGTTTAAGAATTATTATTCAAAGGGCGCTGCATCCTGGGAACTTCAGGCACTGATGAAGGCAAGGCCGGTCGGAGGAGATATTAAAACAGGACTCTGTTTTATGGATATGGCAAAGGACATTCTGATAAAACGTGGGAAGGAAATATCAGCCACTAATATAAAGGCGATGCGAGAGAGGATTCAGAGGGAACTCTCAAGGGAGGCAGAGGGATATGACATAAAACTCGGTCCTGGCGGAATCGAGGAGATTGAGTTCACAGTCCAGTACCTCCAGTTATCAAACTGCTTCAAGTATGCAGGGCTCCTTGTCCAGGGGACTGTTGCAGCTATAAATAGGCTAATGCATTTTGAAGTAATTGAAAAATTTGATGGGAGTTTCCTGAAAGGCACGTATTTGTTCCTCAGGACTATTGAGAGTTTCCTTAAATTGAGAGGAGCGACTGTTTTAAATAGGGCTGATAAGGATATGAAACAGGCTGTTGCTGAGTTCATGGGATTTCCTTTAGTAGATGATTTTATAAGGCAGATTGAGGAATCAAGGCAAGGTGTGAGAAGACTCTATAATTCGATAGTAACAAGCGGCAAGTAACGAGATGGTAACAATAAACTATCTCTATTTTTTCGGTGATAATTGAAAGGTTACTCGTTCCTGTCTTTATAAAGCTTTATTACCTCTTCCCTTGTGACAATGGCCTCTAATTTATAACCAAGGGCCTCAACATTTTCTCTGCCATTTTCCTGTCTGTCTACAAGGGCAATAACCGTTACTATCTCAAGCCCTGCCTCTTTTGCTTTATTGATGGCCTCAATGGTTGATTTTCCTGTTGTGATAACATCATCTACAATAACAACTCTGTCACCTTTCTCAACATTTCCCTCAATCCACTGCATTGTGCCATGGGCTTTTGCTGTCTTTCTTACCACAAATGCCTCAATAGGCTTGCCTTTTAGATATGACGTATAAGCAACCGCATTGGCGATGGGGTCAGCACCGAGCGTGAGGCCCCCTATACCTTTTACATTCGAGTCTTTTATCATGTCAAATATGAGGTTTCCGATAAGATACATTCCCTCTGGGTGCAGCGTCACTGCCTTGCAGTCGAAATAATAATTAGACATCCTGCCTGATACAAGTTTGAAGATTGGCTCCTCACTATATTTAAATGCCTTCTCATAGACCAGTTCTACCAGCCTCTGTTTCATTGTGGTTGAAAATACAATAAATATAAAGGGATGTCAACGCCCTCTATCCACTTTCATATAATTGACTTTAAAACCCTTCAAAGGCTATCTTAGATTCATGAAACTCATCTTCTTTGACATAGAATGCGCATTGTTGACTCTGGCGAGGCAGGGACGAAGTCAAGGAAGGTTATGCAACCACAATCTGGATTCGGAAATGGAGTTATTAATACACACGCAAGAAGTAAATTTATATCACCCCCACCCTAACCCTCCCCCCTTGAGGGGGAGGGGGGGTATTATGAATTAATGCGTTTGTATTAATTCGCTTATAGAGGACATTCAGAAGGGATATATATGGCTGATATAATAGATGGGAAAAAACTCGCTGAGGAGATAAAGGCAGCAGTAAAGAAAGAGGTTGAGGTCTTGAATAAGCTCGGCATTGATGTTGGCCTCGCTCTCATTCTTGTTGGAGACAACCCTGCATCAAAACAGTATTTCCTCGCAACATTGAAGGCATGCAAGAAAGTCGGGATAACTGCATATGAGTATAAGCTTCCTGAGGCTGTAACAGTCAATGAAATATTGAATATTATACATGCGGTTAACATAGATGAGAGGATGAATGGCCTTCTCATCTTATTCCCTTTGCCGCGGAGGATAAATGCAAGAAGGGTTGTTAATTCCATCGTGCCTGAGAAGGATATCGACGGCCTCGGTGCCATATCCGTTGGAAGGCTTGCAGCAGATGAATCCACATTCCAGCTCTTTAAAGATAATTATTATGAGATACTCCATGAGCGCAGGTTCATGCCTTCGATATCCAGCTTCATGCCCTGCACACCCCTTGGTGTAATAAGGTTGCTCGAATACTATGGCGTTGAACTGAAGGGCAGACATGCCGTTGTTATTGGAAAGAGCCTTGCTGTCGGAAAACCCCTCTCTCTCATGCTCCTTGCAAAGGAAGCAACTGTGACTGTATGCCACAGTGAGACAAAGGATCTTGCAGGTTTCACAAGGCAAGCTGATATTATCTGTACTGCAACAGGTGTGAAAGGGCTTATCAAAGGTGATATGGTCAAGGAGGGTGCAGTTGTTGTGGACGTAGGCATTAATGTTCTTGATGACGGAAGGATCGTGGGCGATGTTGATTTTGGTTCCGTGGCAGAGAAGGCATCACTTATAACACCTGTCCCTGGCGGGGTTGGGCCTGTAACAATAGCCATGCTTCTTGAGAATACCTTGAGGTCTGCCCAGAGAAATGAACTTCTCAAAAGTCCTCTAATGATGGCCTGAACAACCTTAGTCCAACCCCTGAGATTTAGCTTCCTTCTGGCTCTATATGGACAACAATATCGACAACTGAAGGGAACTCCTCCTTGATCTTTGCTTCAACATGGCCAGCAATCTCGTGGGCATTTTTTATTGGCATCTTTGGGTCAACGAGGATATGGAGGTCAAGGAAGATAGAATGTTCTGTGCCTCTTGTCCTGATGTCATGACATCCCTTTACTCCTTCGATTCCTTTTACCACCCCCTCGATCACTGAGGTATTAATACAGACTGCGTCAACAAGTATGTCGGAGGCCCTCTTAAGTATCTCATATCCTATGCGTGCTATAAGCAGTGTGATAACAAATCCCACAACAGTGTCAGCAAGGTGGTATCCCATTTTTGCAAGAAAGAGGCTTGCGATGACCGCAACCGATGCGAAGATATCGCTCTTTGTATGCATCGCATCTGCTATCAAAAATTCGCTCTGAAGCTGTCTGCCCTTCCTCGATTCGTATATCATTACAAATATGTTCACTGCTATTGTTATCAACATCACGATGAAGCTCGTCTGTGTAACTATTGTTCTATGGTCCTCGAAGAAGGCTTGATACACCTTCCTTAGAATCTGAAAGCATGTGGCAAATATCAGGAGGGCTATGATTATTGTGAAGAGCGTTTCGTATTTTTTATGGCCGTAGGGGTGCTTTTCATCAGGTGGATGGGATGCTATCCAGATGCCGATTAATCCTATAACATTTGAGATGCCGTCAAAGGATGAATGGAAGCCATCAGAGACCATTGCAATAGAATCTGTGAAATATCCGTAAAGTATCTTTGCGATTGCGACAAGCACATTCAGGACCAGTGTATAGATAAGAACCCTTCTTATAGCGACAGCTCTGTTCATGATACTGCGGTCTCCCATTTTCTCTTAAATTCACGTAAAGTTCCTGACCCTATTGCCTCTCTCATCTTCCTGAAGAAGTCGAGATAAAAATAGAGGTTGTGTAGTGTGTTCAACCTCATGGAGAGTATCTCCTTAGCGAGGAAAAGATGTCTCAGGTATGCCCTCGAGAAATTTCTGCATGTGTAACAATTGCAATCCGGATCCAAAGGGCTATTGTCGGATTTGTACTCTTCCCTCTTTATGCTTATTCTGCCCATACTCGTAAAGAGTGTTCCATTCCTTGCGTTCCTTGTCGGCATTACACAATCGAACATGTCAAAGCCCGCCTCTACTGCCACAAGTACATCTCTGATATCTCCTATGCCCATAAGGTATCTCGGCCTATCACCTGGCAATATGGGCGCTATAAAGTCTATTATCTCATGCATCTCTTCTTTTGGCTCTCCAACGCTGAGTCCGCCTGCTGCATAGCCATTGAAGCCCATCTCCATTAATTCTTCTGCGCTTCTTTTGCGTAGCTCTTTAGATATGCCGCCCTGAACTATACCGAAAAGAGCCTGGCCCTGTCTTTGAAGCTCTTTGCACCTCTTTGCCCATGCTGTTGTGAGCTGAAGGGACTTTAATGCGTATTCATAAGATACTGGATAAGGAGTACATTCATCAAATACCATGGCTATATCAGAGCCAAGCCTTAATTGAATTTCCATTGCTTTATCAGGGCCGATGAAATGCATTGAGCCATCGAGGTGTGATTTAAAGTGGACACCGTTGTCATCTATTTTTCTAAGAGCAGATAGACTGAAGACTTGAAACCCACCGCTGTCAGTCAGTATTGGACCGCCCCAGTTCATGAATCTGTGAAGCCCGCCGATTGAATGGATTATCTCATGACCAGGCCTGAGGTAAAGATGGTATGTGTTGCATAGAATGATTTCCGCACCGATTTCTTTCAGTTCATCAGGAGACATTGCTTTTACTGTAGCCTGAGTCCCAACAGGCATAAATGCTGGTGTATTTATATTGCCCTTTCCTGTCTTAATCAGACCTGCGCGTGCATTTTTATCTTTTTCAAGAATCTCAAATTGCATAAAAATCTTTATATCATAAAATCAGTTTTTATGCTCATGAAAATTAAAATTATTCAAAAATTATTCGTGGTCTGTAACACCAAAATGATAATGTCCTAAAATACCAAAATAGAAATGTCCTATCCAGGTAATGCTAATCTGTCCAAATACAGAGGAGGACATGATGGCAGGAAGGGACATAATCATGGCGACACAGAAGGAATTAAGGGTACTCCATACAGTTCACAAGGTATTAGAAGGAGCAATAACCCAGGCGGAAGCAGCGGTAGTGTAAAATGAATTCTGCAAATATGAAAAAGGGTATAATTCTCAATGGTTT
>DYHX01000034.1 GCA_020723925.1 Nitrospira japonica
AGAGAAGGCGGAAGGACTGTAGGTGCTGGTGTGGTGACTGAGGTATTGGAGTAAAAAGTGAACCAAAAGATAAGGATAAAGTTAAGGGCTTACGACCACAGGGTACTTGACCAGTCTGTGAGAGAGATAGTAGAGACTGCGCAAAGGACTGGTGCGAGGATAGCCGGCCCTGTGCCCCTTCCAACAAGGATCAGCAAGATTACTGTCTTGAGGTCTCCTCATGTTGACAAAAAATCAAGGGAACAATTCGAGATCAGGACGCACAAGAGACTTATAGACATATACGATCCGACTCCCCAGACGGTAGATGCATTAATGAAGTTGGAACTTGCAGCCGGAGTTGATGTGGAGATAAAGCTATGATAGGAATCCTCGGCAAAAAACTCGGAATGACACAGATATTTACCGATGATGGAAAGGCGATTCCCGTCACAGTGGTTGAGGTTGGACCATGTCCTATTGTGCAGGTCAAAACCCGTGAGAAGGATGGGTATGAGGCGGTGAAGATAGGGTTTTCTGAGGTGGAAAAAGAGAAGAGGGTCAATAAGCCAACGGCAGGTGTATTTAAGAAGGCAGGGACAAAGCCGTACAGGATTTTGAAAGAATTCCCTATGGGAAATCTGAAGGTTGGCGATCTTGTGACAGTTGAGAGATTCGGTAAGGGGGATGCTGTCTCTGTCACGGGAATCTCCAAGGGTAAGGGCTTTCAGGGAGTCATGAAAAGGCATAACTATGCTGGCGGACCTGGTTCTCATGGCTCCATGTTCAACAGGGCGCCAGGCTCAATAGGCGCGAGCTCTTTCCCTTCACGGGTGTGGAAGAATAAAGGGTTGCCTGGCCATATGGGCTCAGAGAGCATAACAGTTAAGAATCTTACCATAGTGGATGTAAAGGTAGATCAGAATCTCCTGATGATTAAAGGTGCAGTCCCTGGTGCTACAGGCTCATATGTGGAGATTAGGAAGGAAGATTGATGCCTGAGTTAGAGATAAAAGACAGGAATAATAACTCAATAGGAAAGATAAATTTGCCTGACGGGATATTTGGGGTCAAGGGCAAAAAGGATGTTATCCATGGTGCTGTTGTTAACTTTCTTGCAAACCAGAGACAGGGTACCCATGCAACAAAAACAAAAGGATTAGTTCGCGGTGGCGGTAAGAAACCCTGGAAGCAGAAAGGTACAGGGAAGGCGAGGGCAGGAAGTATCCGCTCGCCACTATGGAGAGGCGGTGGAACAATATTTGGACCACAGCCGAGGGATTATTCTTATGGCCCTCCGAAGAAGGTGAAAAGGCTGGCTTTAAGGACAGCCCTTTCTGCAAAGCTCTCTGATGGTGAAGTTGTTATAGTAGATAATCTGTCCATCGGAAAGCCGATGACTAAAGAGATGGTGGAGATACTGAAAAATCTTGGACTTGATGGAAAGAGCGTGCTCATAGTGCTTCCTGAGAAAGACGATACAGTCACACTTTCTGCAAGGAATATCCCTGGTGTGAGGGTTACAAGGGCGATGGATCTCAATTCTTATGATGTTGTTGCTTTCAACAGGCTTCTCATGACAAAAGGGGCAGTTGCAATACTGGAGGAGGCGGAGAGGGCATGAGGAGTATCTATACAATAATTAAGAAGCCGCTTTTTACAGAGAAGGGTAGCAGCCTCAAGGAATCACAGAACAAGATACTTGTTGAGGTCGCTAAGGATGTAAATAAACTTGAGATAAAAAAGTCGATAGAGGAGATATTTAAGGTAAAGGTAGAGAAGGTTGCAACCATGAATACTACTGGTAAGTGGAAGCGTTATGGAAGGTCTATAGGTAAGAGACCAGACAGGAAGAAGGCAATAATTACTCTTAAGAAGGGTGAAAAACTCGATTTTATTGAGGGTGCATAATGGGTATAAAGAAATATAATCCAACATCACCGGCAAGAAGGTTTCAGACGGTCTCTGGCTTCGCTGAGATAACAACAGATAAGCCATACGAACCTCTTCTGAAGCCTCTCAGGAAAACAGGGGGGAGGAACAACAATGGACGTATTACTTCATGGCAGAGAGGCGGCGGGAATAAGAGGGCATACAGGATTATCGATTTCAAAAGGGACAAGACAGGCGTTCCGGCAAAGGTGGAGACCATAGAGTATGACCCGAACAGGTCAGCGAGGATAGCACTTCTTAAATATAGGGATGGCGAGAGGAGATACATAATCGCACCTTCAGGGCTTCAGGTCGGAGATGAGCTCGTCTCAGGCAAAGGCGTGGAGGTAAAGACAGGCAACACCTTGCCTTTAAGCGAAATACCCTTCGGAACATTCATACATAACATAGAGATGAGGCAGGGACAAGGAGCAAAGCTTGCAAGAAGCGCAGGTGCATCTGCTCAGCTTATAGCAAGAGACGAAAAATATGCGCAGGTTAAGCTCTCATCCGGTGAAGTGCGGCTCATCCCTTCAGTGTGCATGGCCACAATTGGACAGGTTGGTAATCTTGACCATGAGAATATCTCTTATGGGAAGGCAGGCCGGGTCAGATGGTTGGGCAAGAGACCGCATGTCAGGGGTGTTGCAATGAATCCTGTAGACCATCCGCTCGGTGGTGGTGAAGGCAAAAGTTCTGGTGGCCGTCCAGCATGCTCGCCATGGGGCAAACCAGAGGGAATTAAGACAAGACAGAATAAGAGAACTGACAGATTTATCGTTAAGAGGAGGAAGTAAGTTGCCAAGGTCACTAAAAAAAGGTCCATTTGTGGATCAAAAACTAATGGAGAAAATAACATCAATGCGTGAGACAGGCGAGAAGAAACTCATAAAAACATGGTCAAGGCGTTCTACGATTGTACCAGAGTTTATAGGATATACATTAGCTGTTCATAACGGTAAGAAGTTTATGCCTGTCTATATAACAGAGAATATGGTTGGCCATAAACTTGGTGAGTTTGCGCCGACAAGGACTTTCCATCGCCATTCTGGCTCAGGGAAGACTACTTCTGTAAAGGGTTAGAGGACTATAAAACGGAGTTCAGTATGGAATCTAAGGCTATATTGAGATACGCAAAGATTACACCAAGGAAAGCCCGGAGGGTCGTGGATCTCATCAGGGGAAAGAGGGCTGGCGATGCTCTCATCTCGCTGAGATTTATGCCTTACAGGGGCGCCAATTTTGTGGAGAAGCTTTTGAAGTCTGCCATGTCTAATGCAGAACAGAAGAAGGCTGTGGATCCGGAGGAGATGAAGATTGTGAGGGCCTTTGTTGATCAGGGCTCTGTAATGAAGAGAATGGAGCCTAGAGCTATGGGCAGGGCGAATATGATTAAAAAGAAAACCTGTCATATAACCCTTGTGCTTTCGGAGGAATAATGGACCTAGTGACAACAGGTAGAAATTCAGGACTCCCGCGAAAAATCACATATTTTTCGTGGTTGTGGAGGTGATGTTTTGGGTCAGAAGACGCATCCAATAGGAAACAGACTGGGAATAATAAAGACATGGGATTCGAGGTGGTACCTGAAGAGGGGTTACACGGACCAACTGCATGAGGATATTACCATCAGGAAGGTAATTAAGGATAAGTTGTTTCATGCTGGTGTCTCACAGATAGAGATAGAAAGGGCAGGACAGAAGGTCAGGGTAATAATTCATACAGCAAGGCCAGGAATCATTATTGGCAAAAAAGGCGTAGAGGTCGAGAAATTGAGGAAAGACCTTGAGGCAATAGCAGGAAAGCAGGTTGCAATAGATATAAAAGAGATAAGGAAGCCGGAGGTTGATGCACAGCTTGTTGCAGAAAATATTGCCCTTCAGCTCGAAAAAAGAATTGCATTCAGAAGGGCGATGAAAAAGGCTGTGGCCTCTGCCTTGAGGTTCGGCGCCCTCGGTGTCAAGACAGCGTGCTCAGGAAGACTTGCTGGTGCAGAAATAGCAAGAGCAGAATGGTACAGGGAGGGGAGGGTCCCGCTTCATACCTTCAGGGCAGATATAGATTATGGTTTTGCAGAGGCAAGGACAACATACGGAGCCATAGGAGTTAAGGTTTGGATATATAACGGGGAGATTCTCCCTGAAGCCTCGAGGTAATTTTAAACTTATTTTGGAATAAGGGGTTTGTGAAATGTTAATGCCCAAGAAAGTCAAATACAGGAAGATGCAGAAAGGCAGGATGCACGGCAAGGCATACAGGGGTTCAGATGTCTCATTCGGGGAATTCGGACTTAAGGCCCTTGAGCCAGGGTGGATATCCAGCAGGCAGATAGAGGCAGCAAGGGTAGCAATTACGCGTCATGTGAAAAGAGGATGCAAGGTATGGATAAGGATATTTCCTGATAAACCCATAACAAAGAAGCCAGCGGAGACAAGGATGGGTAAAGGAAAGGGGGCTCCTGAGTCATGGGTAGTTGTTGTGAAGCCAGGCAGGGTACTATATGAGATGTCCGGCGTTACAGAGGATATCGCAAAAGAGGCCATGAGGCTTGCAGCACATAAACTTCCAGTTGCTACCAAATTTGTGAAGAGAGAGGATGCAGTGCTGTGAAGCCCTCCGAATTGAGAGCATTAACAATAGAGGAACTGAAACAGAAGGAGCAAGATCTCAGGAGGGAATTATTCAATCTCAGGTTTCAGCTTGCCACCGGGGAAATCGAGAATCCAATGCGCATACGTACCTTGAGAAAGGATATTGCAAGGGTTTTGACAATAATGACAGAGAAAAGTGTCAGTGGATAGTGCCAGTGAACAGATGACTGACACTGATAACTAACACTGAGAGGTAGAGATGTCAAAGAAGATTTATACAGGCAAAGTTGTAAGCGATAAGATGGACAAGACTGTGGTCGTGGCTATTACGAGACTTTTTCAACACCCTGTCTACAAGAAGACAGTCAAGAAGGTTACGAGGTTTAAGGCACATGATGAAAAGAACAGGTGTAAGGTAGGCGACACAGTTTCTATAATCGAGACGAAGCCGCTCAGCAAGGATAAGAGATGGGTAGTGCTGGAGACATTAGAAAAGGCTTAAGGGGTGACCTAAGATGATTCAACCGAGAAGCATACTTGAGGTAGCAGACAATTCAGGTGCCAAAAAGGTCCAGTGTATAAAGGTCCTTGGCGGCTCTCATAAGAGATATGCGAGGCTTGGCGATATTGTAGTTGTTAGCGTGAAAGAAGCCCTTCCTGAAGGCAACATTAAAAAAGGTGTGAAGGCAAAGGCTGTTGTTGTGCGGACCAAAAAGGAGCATAGGAGACCTGACGGCTCGTACATAAGGTTCGACCAGAATGCGGTCGTCCTCATAAATGCACAGAACGAGCCAGTTGGTACAAGGATATTCGGGCCTGTTGCAAGGGAACTGAGGTGGAAGGAGTTCGTGAAGATAATATCGTTAGCCCCAGAGGTGCTTTAGGAGGTTATATGGGCTTAGGGATAAAGAAGGAAGATACTGTAGTAGTAATAGCCGGCAAAGAGAAAGGCAAAAAGGGGAGGGTTCTCTCTGTTACGCCCTCAAAGGACCATCTGCTCATAGAGAGGGTGAATATCATAAAAAGACATATGAAGCCGAACAGGAAATATACTCAGGGCGGAATCATAGATAAAGAAGCACCTATTCATATCTCTAATGTCATGCTCGTATGCCCTAAATGCAGTAAGCCCACGAGGGCTGCAAATGTGATTCTCGAGGCAGGGAGAAAAGTAAGGGCATGTAAGAAATGTAAGGAGGTCATAGACCAGTAATGGCTCCAAGACTCAAAGAGAAATACAGGAAAGAGGTTGTGCCTGCGCTGATGAAGGAATTTTCATATGAAAATGTAATGCAGGTTCCTGAGGTTGAAAAGGTTGTGTTAAATGTTGGTCTCGGAGAGGCTATTCAAAATATCAAGCTACTTGATGCTGCACAAAAGGAGCTGGCGATGATTACAGGTCAGAAGGCAGTAGTCACAAAGGCCAAGAAATCTATTGCCGGTTTCAAACTGAGAAAGGGTATGCCAATAGGATGCAAGGTTACCCTGAGGGGCGACAGGATGTATGAGTTTCTTGACAGACTAATAAGCTTTGCACTCCCGAGAATAAGGGACTTCAGGGGTGTTTCAGGAAAGTCTTTTGATGGGAGAGGCAACTATTCTCTCGGCATAAAGGAGCAATTCATATTCCCTGAGATAGACTATGACAGAGTCGAGATGGTTCATGGCATGGATGTTATAATATGTACTTCTGCCAGGACAGATGCTGAAGGTAAGGCCCTTTTGCGTTATCTGGGCATACCTTTTAGAAGCTAATGTAGCCGCAGGCTTTAGCCTGCGTTTGATGAAGGAGTTTTTTATATGGCGAAGACTTGTATGATCGAAAAGGTAAAAAGGCCACCTAAATTTAAGGTCAGGGCCTATAACAGATGCCGTATCTGTGGAAGACCGAGGGGATTCCTCAGGAAATTCGGCATGTGCAGGATTTGCTTTAGAATCCTTGCCCTCCGGGGACAGATACCTGGAGTGACAAAATCAAGCTGGTAGAGGTGAATGGATGTTTACTGACCCAATAGCAGACATGCTCACGAGGATAAGGAATGCAGCCCTCATCAAGGCAGAAAAGGTTGATATACCTGCTTCAAGGATGAAGCTTGATATAGCAAAGATTCTGAAGGAAGAGGGCTTCATAAAGGCGTATAAGATATTGAAGGACAAGCGGCAGGGCATCCTGAGGGTAACCCTTAAATACGCTGAGAACGACAGCATTATCTCAGGATTAAAAAGGATAAGTAAACCTGGTCGGCGGGTCTATGTTGGCAGCAACGAGATCCCGAGGGTGATGGGAGGCGTTGGGGTAGCAATCCTGACAACATCCATGGGGATATTGAGTGATAAGGCCTGTCGGCGTGAAGGTGTTGGCGGAGAAGTTATCTGCTATATCTGGTAAGACGAGGTAAAGTAAATAGGGCAGAGCTTTAGCCCAGCATATGGTAGAAGCAACCCTAAAGGGTTGCCCTACATAAAGGAGAAGATTAGAGATGTCGAGGATTGGTAAGAAGCCAATAGAGATACCTACGGATGTAGATGTAAAGATAGAGGGCAGGGTTATAAAAGTCAAAGGCTCAAAAGGAGAACTAAACTGGAGCTATCCGGACAGGATGAAGGTTTCAGTAAATGCTGGCAATATAGTGGTAGAGAGGACAGATGACTCAAAGGTTGACAGGGCTCTTCATGGTCTGACAAGAAGCCTTATTTCTAATATGGTGACAGGGGTCTCGCAGGGTTACCAGAGGGTTCTTGAGATATCTGGCGTGGGTTACAGGGCACAGGTTCAGGGCAATAAGCTTATGCTGACTCTTGGTTATTCTCACCCTGTTGAGCTTGAGCTTCCTGATGGAGTTAAAGCTACAGTAGACCCAAAACAGACCCAGATTACGCTGACAGGCGTTGACAAGCAGCAGCTCGGACAGATTGCAGCAAACCTGAAGGCACTCAGGCCACCAGACACATACAAAGGCAAAGGGATAAGGTGCGCTGGTGAAAGATTAAAACTTAAGGCTGGCAAGGCAGGGAAGAAATAGGAGGAATTTAGGTGGAAAGCGTAACAGAAGCGAGGATAAGAAGGCATAAGAGGATAAGGAAAAAAGTTTTCGGCTTATCTGAGAGACCCAGGCTTTCTGTCTACAAAAGTCTTAACCATATCTATGCACAGATTATCGATGACTATAAAGGAAATACCCTTGTTTCGGCCTCGAGTCTTGATAAGGACCTAACCTCTCATAAGGGACACAGGGGGAACGTCTCAATGGCCAAAAAGGTTGGTGAGCTTGTTGCAAAGAGGGCGACTAACAAAGGTATAAAGAAGGTGGTTTTTGATAGAAGTGGGTATCTTTATCACGGCAGGATTAAAGCATTAGCCGAGGCGGCCAGAGAGGCAGGATTAGAATTTTAGTTTCAAAGGAGGTAAGGTGGGAAGGATTGACCCAGAGGGACTTAGTCTAAAAGATAAGGTTGTATATATAAACAGAGTGGCCAAGGTTGTTAAGGGAGGCAGAAGATTCTCTTTCAGCGCACTTGTTGTCGTGGGAGATGGAGAAGGGGTAGTTGGCATTGGCAAGGGTAAGGCATTAGAGGTTCCTGAGGCAATAAGAAAGGCAGTTGAACAGGCAAAGAAGTCCCTTGTCAAGTTTCCGATAAAGGATGGGACAATTCCCCACAAGGTAGTAGGCAGATTCGGGTCAGGCTCTGTGGTAATGAACCCTGCAGTTAAAGGGACAGGGCTTATCGCAGGTGGTGCTGTCAGGGCAATACTTGAGGTTGCGGGAATACAGGATATAGTCGCAAAGTCCCTCGGCAGTCACAATCCTTTTAATACAGTCAGGGCAACCCTTGATGGTCTTGCGAACCTCAAGGATCTCGATGCAGTTCTTAAGCTGAGGGGAAGGGCTGAAGAAGAACCACAGGAGGTAAACGGCTGAGATGTTGAAGATAGTTTTAAAGAGGAGTTTTATCGGTGTTCCAGAGAACCAGAAGAGGGTGATGAGGGCTCTCGGACTCATAAAGATTGGTAACACTGTTTATAAGGATGATACGCCGTCTGTGAAGGGCATGATACATAAGATTTCCCACCTCATAGAGGTTGAAGAAGTGAAGGGATAGTTGGAGGTTCTATGAAGATAGAGGATTTGAAACCCTCAGAGGGCAGCAGGAAAAAGGATAAGCGTGTAGGCCGAGGAGTGGGCTCCGGGCATGGCAAGACATCGTGTAAGGGCCACAAGGGTCAGAAGGCGCGTTCTGGAGGAGGAAAGGGAGCTGGTTTTGAAGGCGGTCAGATGCCACTCCAGAGGAGACTTCCAAAGAGGGGATTCAGGAATTATTTTTCAAGAGAGTATGCAATAGTAAACCTGAAAGACCTTATGCGGATCGAAGGTCTTGATGTTATCACGCCTGATGTTCTGATTGAGAGGGGTGTGATAAAAGACCTCAAGGATGGTCTCAAGGTCCTTGGCGATGGAGAGGTCACAAAGCCTGTCACTGTCAAAGCAAACGCCTTTAGCTCTACCGCTACAAGCAAGATAGCTGCTGCTGGTGGCAGGGCCGAAATAATCTAAAAATTAAAAATGCAAAATGCAAAATTAAAAATTATGGAATTCCTTTATTTTGAATTTTTAATTTTTAGTTTTTAATTTAATTATGGGAATCATTTCGAGCTTTCAGAACATATTCAAAATAGCAGAGCTTAAGAGCAGGGTAATATTCACGCTTTCGCTGCTTATTGTTTACAGAATTGGCGCTCACATCCCCACCCCCGGTATAAACGGCGAAGAATTGAGCAAGTTTCTTATGGATAAGGGCGGCGCGCTGATGGGCTTCTTTGACATGTTTTCTGGAGGTGCATTGTCGAGGGTTACAATCTTTGCGCTTGGCATAATGCCGTATATAAGCGCGTCCATAATCTTTCAGCTTCTCACGGTTGTTATTCCGGCACTTGGGAAAATTGCAAAAGAGGGTGAGGCTGGCAGAAAGAGGATTACCAGATACACGAGGTACGGCACTGTTGTCATTGCTGTGATACAGTCTTTTGGCATAGCAGTCGGCCTCGAGACCATGGCAGAAGGCGCATTCATACAAAACCCTGGCTGGTCGTTCAGACTGCTGACAGTGATAACGCTCACATCAGGCACAGCATTTATAATGTGGCTTGGAGAGCAGATTACAGAGAGGGGTATCGGAAACGGCATATCGCTGATAATATTCGCAGGGATAGTTGCGAGATTCCCGAATGCTGTTTTAAGCACTGTAAGGCTTATGCAGGCAGGTGAGCTGTCAATATTTTTTGTGTTGTTCCTTGTTGCCATGATGGTTGCGATCGTTGGCGGTATAATCTACATGGAGAGAGGACAGAGAAAAATACCAGTGCAGTATGCAAAGAGGGTGGTGGGCAGGAAAGTATACGGAGGACAGAGCACGCATCTGCCTTTAAAGGTAAATACGGCAGGGGTTATCCCTCCAATCTTTGCATCATCAATAATAATGTTCCCTGCAACGATTGCTGGATTCATTACCATCCCATGGGTTCAAGGTATTGCAAAACAACTTGCGCCCGGCACAGCAATCTACACTGCACTCTATGTTGGAATGATATTTTTCTTCTGTTTTTTTTATACTGCAGTGGTTTTCAATCCTGTTGATATAGCGGATAATCTCAAGAAATATGGGGGATACATACCTGGCATAAGGCCTGGACAGAAGACATCGGAATATATATACAGGGTTCTGTCAAGGCTGACATTTGTTGGTGCTATATATCTTGCTGTTGTATGCATTATACCTGAGATTCTGATAGGAAGATTTAATGTGCCGTTTTATTTTGGCGGCACATCTCTTTTGATTGTAGTTGGTGTTGCCCTTGACACAGTCTCACAGATAGAGTCCCATCTCCTTACCCGTTCATATGAAGGGTTCCTGAGAAAGGGAAGGATAAAGGGGAGGAGATGATGAGGGATATTAAAAAGGTCTTTGAAAAGGTTCTGAGGGCTTTAAAAGAGCTGTCCTGAGACAGAAGTGATTATCTTAAAATCTCCAGAGGAGATAGAGAAGATGGCTCAGGCATGTAGTATTGTGGCCGAGACCCTATATGCGCTGAGGTCATATGTCAGACCGGGTATCTCGACGAGAGAGGTCGAGAGATTTGCGGAGAGTGAGATAACAGGGAGGGGTGCAATCCCTGCCTTTAAAGGCTACAGGGGATACCCGGCCAGCATCTGCACCTCTGTAAATAATCAGGTTGTCCACGGGATACCATCTCAGTTGAGACTCAGGGAAGGAGATATCATAAGCATAGACCTTGGTGTGTTTCTTGATGGCTTTTACGGTGATGGCGCTGTCACTCTGCCAGTTGGAAAGATAAGTGCTCTTGCAGAGAAACTCCTCAGGGTGACTGAGGAGTCCCTTTACATCGGAATAGAACAGGCGAAGCATGGCAACAGGGTGTCAGACATATCATCTGCCATACAGAGGTATGTCGAGGCTAATGGTTTTTCTGTTGTGAGGGCATTTGTCGGCCATGGGATAGGCAGCTCATTGCATGAGGAACCGCAGGTTCCAAACTTTGGCCTGCCAGGCCAGGGACCGAGGCTGAAGAAAGGGATGACCATAGCGATAGAGCCCATGGTTAATGCAGGCAGCCATGAGGTGCTCATACTTGACGACGGATGGACTGCGGTCACCCTTGATGGAAACCTCTCAGCACATTTTGAGCATACGGTTGTTATAACTGGCGGTGATGCAAGAATCTTGACTAAAGTTGATTAAAAAAACTATAATTTTTAGTTAATGCCAAAAGAAGAGAATATAGAGGTTCAGGGAACCATTGTTAAAACCTTACCCAATGCGATGTTCAGGGTAGAGCTTGAGAATGGACAGGTTATTCTTGCTTATGTTGCTGGTAAGATGAGGATGCACTTTATCAAGATACTGCCAGGCGATAAGGTGCTGGTTGAGCTCTCACCTTATGACCTTACAAAGGGCAGGATAACCTACAGGTTTAAATAAATTCAAAATTTAAAATTCGAAATTAAAAATTTTGGGGTGGATAATATGAAGGTCAGGTCATCAGTAAAACCGATATGTGCGAAATGCAAGGTTGTGAAAAGAAAGGGTGTCACAAGGATTATCTGCGAGAACCCCAGACACAAGCAGAGGCAGGGATAAAAAGACAGTAACGAGTAACAAGTAACGAGTGACGAGTTAAAACTAAGGACTGAGGACTTTTAAACTTCTCGTTACTCGTTGTTAAAGAGGAGAATGCATATGGCGAGAATCGCTGGAGTTGATTTACCAAAGAATAAACGTGTTGAGATAGGCCTTACGAGGATATTAGGTATCGGAAGGTCACTGTCTCAGAAGATATTGAATGAGACCGGTGTTAACCCTGATGTGAGGGTTAAGGATCTGACAGATGCAGATATCGTAAAAATAAGAACTGTTATCGATAGAGATTATAAGGTCGAGGGTGACCTCAGGCGTGACATCTCGATGAACATAAAGAGGCTCATGGATATCGGGTGCTACAGAGGGTTGAGGCATCGTTCAGGACTTCCTGTTAGAGGACAGAGGACAAAGACCAACGCACGCACACGCAAGGGACCCAGAAAAACCATTATGGGCAAGAAGAAGGAGGCATAATTAATGGCTCAGAGGAAAAAGGGCGCAAAGAAAGAAAAGAAGCATGTAAGTTTCGGAGCAGCCCATATTCAGGCGACTTTTAATAACACCATAGTTACCATAACAGACCAGGGCGGAAATGTTGTTACATGGTCGAGTGCAGGTAGTCTTGGTTTTAAGGGGTCAAGGAAGGGAACGCCTTATGCTGCACAGATGGCAGCTGAGGCAGCAGCAAAGAAGGCTATAGATGTCGGCATGAAACAGCTTGATGTCTTTGTTAAGGGGCCTGGTGCTGGAAGGGAGTCAGCCATCAGGGCATTACAGGCTGCTGGACTTGACATAAATCTCATTAAGGATGTCACTCCTGTCCCACACAATGGATGCAGACCTCCAAAAAGAAGGAGGGTTTAATAAGTGTCAAGATACGCTGGAGCTATATGTAGAATCTGCCGGAGAGAGGGCGAGAAACTGTTCCTGAAAGGTGACAGGTGCTACACTGAAAAGTGTTCTGTGGAGAGGAGGAAATATCCACCTGGACAGCATGGACAGAGCCGCGGGAAGCTTTCCGACTATGGTATACAGCTTAGAGAAAAGCAGAAGGTCAGGAAGAGCTATGGGCTTGTTGAGAGACAGTTCAGGAGATACTTCCATGAGGCTGAGAGGAGGAAGGGCATTACAGGCGAAGTGCTGCTACAGCTTCTTGAGCTTCGCCTTGACAATGTGGTATACAGGATGGGCTTTGCAGCCAACAGGAGGGACGCAAGACAGCTTATAAACCACCAACATTTCCTTGTGAATGGCAGGCCTGTAAGCGTGCCTTCTTATCTCGTTAAGGCTGGAGACATTGTTGAGGTGAAAGAATCAAGCAGGGATATTCCGGGCATAGCAGATAATCTCTCGAAGGTTGAGCATAGAGGACTTCCTGGATGGGTCGAGATTGACAGCGCAAACTTTAAGGGAAAGGTTTTGCATATCCCTTCAAGAGATGAGATACATGTGCCAGTCCAGGAACAGCTCATCGTTGAGCTTTATTCGAAATAGGGGGTGTTAAGTTGAGAGTTAAGATATGAGAGTTTTCCTTAAATTTTTAACTTTTAACTTTTAACTTTTAACTTTTAACTTTTGAGGCATGGGAGGCCTTATGGATCTAAGAAAGAAAGGGTTTCAATTACCAGAGAAGGTCAGGTTTGAAGAAGAGACCCTAACTGATACATATGGAAAATTGATTGCCGAGCCGTTTGAGCCTGGCTTTGGTACTACAATAGGGAATTCACTCAGGAGGATATTGCTGTCATCCCTCGATGGCGCTGCGGTAACTGCAGTAAAGATACCCGGGGCGCTGCACGAATTTTCGACTATCAATGGGGTGAAAGAGGATGTCATAGATATCATCCTGAACATAAAGAAGCTTAGATTCAAGATGCATGCAGATGGCAAGAAGATCGCCACAATCAAAGTTAAAGGCCCAAAGGAAGTGAAGGGGAGCGATATCCATGTTGACTCGGGCATCGAGGTTCTCACCCCTGAACAGCTAATAGCTACAGTCGACAAGGGCGCCTTGTTCGAGGCAGAAATGTATGTCAGGAAAGGCAAGGGCTATATGCCTTCCGAGTTAAATAAAGAAGAAGGGCTTCCTGTTGATATGATTCCAGTAGACTCTGTCTTTAACCCGATAAGAAAGGTTAATTTCTGGACTGAGAAGGCAAGGGTTGGAAGGGCGACAGACTACGACAGGCTTATCATGGAGATATGGACAGACGGAAGCTTAACGCCTGAGAAGGCAATCTCCCAGGCTGCAGCCATCATTATAGAACATATGGATATCTTTATCTCCGAGGAAGAAGATGAGGGTATCGAGTTTGAGGAGAGCGCTGCATCAGCTTTTTCAGGCAACACGCCAGTGTTTAATGAGAATCTCCTGAAGAGCGTTGAAGAGCTGGAACTCTCAGTCAGATCATACAACTGTTTGAAGAATGCCAACATAAAGACCATTGCAGACCTCGTTCAAAGGACAGAGCACGAGATCCTCAAGACAAAGAACTTCGGCCGCAAGTCCCTCAATGAGATCAAGGAGATACTGTATTCGATGGGGCTTCATCTCGGCATGAGGGTAGATATTGATGCCCTTAACAGAGAGCTTGCATTACACAGTGGAGGTGCAGCTAAGAATGCGTCATAAAGTTAGAGGTAAACTCTTTGGCAGAACCGCAAACCAGAGGAAGGCACTCCTCCGTGGGCTTATTGCATCCCTCCTTGAGCATCAGAGGATAGAGACAACCCTGACAAAGGCCAAAGAGGTAAGAAAGATAGCTGAGGGGATTGTGACATTAGGGATAAGGGGTGATCTGCATGCAAAGCGCCTCGCGCTATCTTATGTTCCTAACAGGACTGCTGTATCAAAGCTCTTTAATGAGATAGCTCCAAGACTTGCCGGCAGAAACGGTGGATATCTGAGAATAGTTCAGACAAGGCAGAGGGTTAATGACAGAGCGCCAATGGCTGTCCTTGAGTTTATCGACTATGAAGATATAAGGAAGGCAGAGGAAAAGAAAAAGCCGAAGGCAAAAGAGGAAAAAGGGGAAGACCAGAAATAATGAGCGACTGGCTTATTGGAATAGGAATCGTGATTGCATGGATACTACTTCAGACAGTGATATTACCGAAACTCGGTGTGCCGAGCTGAGGCGTAAATCCAAAGGAGTCGGGCACTCCAAAGAAAAAATGTTGAGATAAACACTACCCTGTTTCCTCGAAGCTCCCTATTCTTCTTAGTCTCTTGTAACGTTCCTCTACCAGTTTCCCCGGCGTTTTTGTCTTGAGTTCTTCGATTGCCTTCAGTATTGTCTCTAAGATTTTTTTTGCTGTTGCCTCTGGGTCTCTATGGGCACCACCAAGAGGCTCAGGTATTACCTCGTCTATGACCTTGAATCCGAGGAGGTCCTGGGCAGTAAGTTTCAGCGCATCTGCAGCCTTTGAGAATTCCTCAGAGCCGAGGTCACCGTTCTTCTTCCATAATATGGCTGCACATCCTTCTGGTGATATGACCGAATAGACCGAGTACTCAAGCATATAAACCCTGTCAGCAACTCCGAGGGCAAGTGCCCCTCCGCTTCCACCCTCACCGATGACAATAGAGATTATTGGTGTCCTTATTCTGGACATTTCCATGAGGTTGGTTGCAATGGCCTCTGCCTGTCCTCTCTCCTCGGCACCTATGCCAGGATAGGCACCGGGAGTGTCGATAAATGTAACTATTGGCTTTTTGAATCTCTCTGCGAGTTTCATTAGGCGGAACGCCTTTCTGTAGCCCTCTGGATGCGGTTGTCCAAAGTTTCTCTGTATCCTTTCCTTTGTGCCTCTTCCCTTCTGGTGACCTATGACCATCACAGGTACATCATTTATCTTTGCAAACCCGCCAACTATTGCTGGGTCATCAGAGAATCTTCTGTCGCCGTGAAGTTCTATAAAGTCCTCTGATAGCATCTCGATATAGTCGAGGGTGTATGGTCTGTCAGGATGCCTTGCAATCAGCGTCTTTTGCCAGGGGGAGAGGGTGGAAAATATCTCTGAACGCAGCTCTTTTGCTTTTTTCTCGAGATTCTTTATCTCTGAATTGATATTTATGTCTCTCCCATCAGAGAGGCGTTTCAGCTCCTCTATGTTAAATTCAAGCTCCTCTATCGGTTTTTCGAATTCAAGATAATATCTCATAATTCAGTGTCAGTAGTCACGGTCTACTATTTTTACTGCCCCCTTTCCGAGTATTCCTTCTATTCTGTCAATCAGCAAGGTGCTTGGTTCTACCTGCATTCCTGTTGAAATAAGCGCCTCTGTGTCCTTTGTTTGGATTCTTAAATATAGAGGTAAGGCGCCTGCACTGCTCAATAACAACTGCTTCAGGCTCTGCAGGGGCGTATCGCGATAGACCCCTGCTTTTTTGTCATAATCAAAATATTTTATATTAATTTCAACTTTTTCGCCTCTGGCGAATCTGTTTACGGCTAAGCCATTCCTGTTGGTTATAAGAAGATCATCAAGCCTCGATATTTCCTTTGAAACAAGCTTTATACCTTTCTCTGTCCTGTCTAATGTCCCTTTTACAAGAAGCGGCGTATCTTTCCTGAGGATCTCTATGTTGTTTCTGAAAAGCTCGGGGAATACGATAGCCTCTATGCTCCCCTCGTCATCCTCGAGCGTGAAATATGCCATTGTCTCTGCTTTACCCTTTGTCTGTATCTTTTTAATGTTGCTTATGACGCCTGCGACCTGAACTTCTTCCTTATCATCAAGGTTCTCAAGTTCGGAAGTCTTCCTTGCATTAAGGACTGAAAGTTCTCCCCTGTATCTTGTGAGAGGGTGGCCTGTGATGTAGAAGCCGAGGGCCTCCTTCTCATATCTCAGGAGTTCCATCTCGTCCCATTCTTCTATCTTTTCACCTTCTTCCTGAGAACCAAAGATGCTCTGCTGCCCGAATAAATGGCCGGAAGCCCCCTTACCGTTAAGTGAACTGTTGAGCACAGACATTGCTTTCGCCCTGGCGAGGCCGAGTGAGTCAAATGCTCCGGCCTTTATTAAGCTCTCAACAACCTTCTTGTTCACCCTTCTCGTATCTACCCTTTTGAGGAAATTTCCTATCGAGGAAAATGGGCCGTCTTCCTCCCTCGAATTCAGTATTGACTCTATAGCTGATGAGCCGACCCCTTTGACAGCCTTAAGACCAAACCGTATAGAATTGCCTATGACCTTAAACTCCATGCCGCTCTGATTTATGTCCAGCGGAAGGATCTCTATGGACATATTCCTGCATTCTGTTATCGACTTTACTATCTTGTCTGTATTGTCCATGTCTGAGCTCAGCGTGGCAGCCATGAATTCAACAGGATAATGTGCCTTTAGATATGCTGTCTGATATGCAAGGTATGCATAGGCTGCTGAATGGGATTTGTTGAAACCGTATTCTGCAAAGAACGCCATGAGGTCAAAAATCCTTGTTGCCTTCTTCTCTGATATCCCATTTGAGGCAGCCCCTTTTATGAAAGCCTCCTTCTGTTTTTCCATCTCCTCAGGTTTCTTCTTGCCCATTGCCTTCCTGAGAATATCAGCCTGACCCATTGTGAAGTTTGCAAGCTTGTTTGCAATCCTCATGACCTGTTCCTGATAGAGGATCACACCGTATGTCTCATCAAGTATCTCCCTGAGTTGTGGAAGGTCATATTTGACAGGTGTCTGCCCCCTTTTCCTCTTTATGAAGTCATCTATCATGCCGCTGCCTATAGGGCCGGGCCTGTAAAGTGCAACAAGGGCGATCAAGTCTTCAAACCTGTTAGGTTGCATTTTAACGAGGATGTCCCTCATGCCTGAACTTTCAAGCTGGAATATCCCTGTTGTCTGACCAGAGCTCAGGAGTTCATAGGTCTTTGGGTCTTCAAGTGGTATATTCTTGAGGGACAGCTCTGCACTGTTATCCTTTATATACTCCAGTGTTTTTTTTATGATTGTGAGGGTTTTAAGGCCGAGGAAGTCGAACTTCAGGAGGCCGATACTTTCGACAGAGCCCATATCAAACTGTGTGGTTATGCTCTCATCAGAGGGGTTCTTGTAAAGTGGAGTATAATCTGTAAGAGGCTCTGGCGATATAACAACACCTGCAGCATGGGTTGATGCATGTCTGCAGAGGCCCTCAAGCCTCTTAGCTATGTCAAGGAGCTCTTTTATCCTCGGATTGCTGTTATAATGGGCATTTAATTGAGGTTCTGCCTTAAGCGCTTTATCAATAGTTATGTTAAGTGTATTTGGTACAAGCTTTGCAATCCTATCAACATCGGCATACGGAAAATCAAGTGCCCTCCCAACATCTCTTATCGCTGCCTTTGCAGCCATGGTGCCAAAGGTGATTATCTGAGCAACATTGTCCTTTCCATATTTTTCTGAAACATATGCTATCACCTCAGGCCTTCTATCCTTGCAGAAATCGACGTCTATGTCAGGCATGCTGATCCTCTCGGGGTTGAGGAACCTCTCGAACAGGAGGTTATATTTGATGGGGTCAATCTCGGTTATATCAAGGCAGTGTGACACAAGGCTTCCTGCTGCAGAGCCCCTTCCAGGGCCCACAGGTATCCCATTTCTCCTCGCATAATTTATGAAGTCCCACACTATGAGGAAGTATGAGGAGTAGCCCATCTTTCTAATTATATCGAGCTCTCTTTTGAGTCTATCCCTATATATTTCAGGAGGTTCCTGACCGAATTTTTCACTCAGGCCCTTCTTTGCGAGGCCTTCGAGAAAGGCATCAGGAGTTGAACCGTCTTTGATCTCATATTCAGGGAGGAGGTTGGCCCCGAGGCGGAACTCAACATTGCACCTCTCTGCAATTGCCCTTGTGTTCAGGATTGCATCAGGTATCTCGCTGAAAGCCCTTTTCATCTCATCCGCAGATTTGAAATAGAAGCCATCAGAATCGAACCTCAACCTGTTCCTCTCCTTGACTGTCTTGCCTGTCTGTATGCATATCAGTATATCGTGAGCACGCGAGTCCTCACGCATCAGGTAGTGGCAGTCATTTGTGGCAGCAATGCCGATGTGGAGCTCTTTTGCAAGCTCGATCAGCTTTACATTTACCTTATCCTGCTCTGCAAGACCATTGTTTTGTATCTCTATATAGAAATTTTCCGGACCGAGTATATGCTTGTATTCGAGGGCAATTCCCCTCGCCTTATCACTCATGTCCCTCTGGAGATAATATGGCACTTCGCCTTTAAGACACGATGTGAGGCCGATGAGTCCACCGCTGTATTGTTCGAGCAGACTTCTGTCTATTCGTGGTTTGTAATAGAAACCCTCGGTATATGCCTTTGTAACGAGGGTAACAAGGTTTTTATATCCATTATTGTCTTTTGCAAGGAGGATAAGGTGAAATGATGCCTCAGGAACACCGGGGTTTCCCCTGTCAAAGCGGCTCACCGGGGCAACATAGACCTCACAGCCAATGATAGGTTTTATCCCTGCTTTAGTCGCCTTTTTGTAGAACTCTACAGCGCCAAAGAGGTTGCCGTGGTCAGTTATGGCAACCGCAGGCATCCTGTAAGATGACGCCAGTTTAACAAGTTCGCTTATCTTTATTGCCCCGTCTAAGAGACTGTATTCAGTATGCAGATGGAGGGGGACATAGTCTGAATGTGAATGCATAGAAAATATATTAACTTTATAAAAGATGACAAGTCAAACAGATGACAAGTCAAACCTGTAACACCAAAATGATAATGTCCTAAAATACCAAAATAGAAATGTCCTATCC
>DYHX01000035.1 GCA_020723925.1 Nitrospira japonica
ATGAAAGCAAGCTTTCCTTCCAGCGAACTTCGCTTACCCGCCGCCACGTTAGCTGCTCATTGCTGGCAGGGGGAGGAAACATCTCCATGAAACAATTATCAACTTTGACTGGAAAATGCTTCAAATATAAAGGTAATCTTAACGAGGAACTTATTATATATCCATCGGATGACAGTGGCAGAGAACAAGAAAGGTTTGCACTTGTAATTACTCCATATAAGGAGAGATTCTAATGGGAGCTTCAAGGGATAATCCTCCACAAAATTCTCTCGGTACTGTGTTAAAAAATGAAAGGCAAACACCTCAACAGTTAAGTTATCTTATTCCGATTCTTATTGAATCGGGATTTTGCGAATATAGCAAAAAGGGAAAGGCATTTTTTGTTAACTACAAAGAATAGATAAGTTTTTTTTACCGGAGGTAGAAAATGGGCGTTTATAAGTTTTCAGTAGTCGTTGAAAAGGATATCGATGGTTATTTCGCTTTCTGTCCCGAACTCCAGGGTTGCTACACACAGGGTGATACTTATGAAGAGGTTCTGGAAAATATTAAGGATGCTATTCGTCTTCACATAGAAGACAGGATTCAAGGCGGAGAAGAAATTCTCCAGGCAGATTCAGTAAGTCTCACCATGATGGAAGTCGCCGTATGACCGAAAGGCTACCTAGAGTGACTGCTGCTGATGCAATTAAGGTGTTGGAACGGGCAGGTTTTTCTTTTTCGAGACAGAGTGGAAGCCACAAGATATACAAAAATAAAAAAGGCAGGAGGGCAACCGTCCCTTATCATTCAGGAAAGATTCTCCACCCGAAAGTCTTAGCAAGTATTCTCAGGGATGCTGATTTGACGGTAGAGAGATTTAAAGAACTTTTGAAATAATTCCTGCCCGCACCGGCAGATAACATCATGGTGCAAAAGACTTACGTCTAAACCTGTTGGGCTTCTTTTGCACCAGGGCCGTTATCTGACATACCGCGTCACAGAAAAAGGACACGCAGAAAGGAGCGTAACACCAGATGATAAAAGAGCCACAAATTCCGATGTTTGATTTGATCCTGTCCTTATCGACAGCTATGGATTTGGTTAGTTCAGCCGTAGTAAACCATCACAAGCAAGTAGCATACATCGCTTCCAGCATAGGCGCAGAGCTGGGCCTGCCGTCGGAACAACAAAACGAACTGGTGCTGGCGGGGGCATTGCATGATATTGGCGCTCTTTCCCTTAAAGACAGAATAGATACTCTGCAGTTTGAAGCCGAAAAACCTCACCATCACGCTGAATGTGGTTATTTGCTTCTCAAAATGTTCGAACCTCTTTCCAGTGTAGCTGCCCTTGTGCGATTTCACCATGTCCCCTGGAGTGAAGGAGGCGGTTCCGAGTTTAAGGGGAAACAAGTGCCAATGGGTAGCCATCTTTTGCATCTGGCTGACCGAGTGGCTGTGCTTGTAACCAAACAGCAGGAAGTTCTTGGGCAGGTCAAGAGGGTTTGTGAAAGTGTCGTGGAACACTCAGGGAAAATGTTTATGCCAGAGCAGGTTGATGCCTTCATGAGTCTGGCTACGAAGGAATATTTCTGGCTCGGCATTGCATCCCCATCAATAGGGTCAATTCTGCCCGGTAGGGTAAGGTTGGCAACCATTGAGCTGGGTATAAAGGGACTCCTCAGTTTAGCTAAGCTGTTTTCTCAAATTATCGATTTCAGGAGCCGATTCACTGCGACTCATTCCAGTGGAGTGGCAGCCAGTGCTGAATCACTGGCTAGATTCATTGGCTTCTCTGAAAGAGAATGCCAGATGATGAAGATTGCAGGTTACCTTCACGATTTGGGCAAACTCGCCGTACCTGCAGAGATTTTGGATAAACCGGCGAAGTTAACAGAGGATGAGTTTAACATCATCAAAAGCCATACATTCTACACCTACAGTATCCTGGAAACCATTAGCGATTTGGATGTTATTAATGCATGGGCTTCCTTTCACCATGAGAGTCTTGACGGCAAGGGTTATCCCTTCCATCACAAAGGCGAGGACCTGCCACTGGGGTCCCAAATAATGGCGGTTGCGGATGTATTCACCGCCATTACAGAGGACCGGCCCTATAGGAAGGGAATGACCAGCGATAGAGCACTACAGGTTCTCCAACAGATGGCTGACAATTCGGCGTTAGATTCCAGTATCATATCGCTGCTGAGACTTCACTTCGATGAGGTTAATTCCTTCCGTAGAGCTGCTCAGGCGGCTTCGGGTGAAGAATATCAACAATTTCTGCGGCCAGAGGGTTGATATTTGGAATGAACAATCGACTAATGGAAAATCCAAAAGATTTCTCACCAGAGTTGGAGAGTCTTCATGCCATACTGCCTGATGAGTTTTAGGTCATCCTCAAAGGTTCTTCCTGTTGTAGTGAGATAATCGCCCGTAAGAAGTCCATCTGCCCCTGCCATGAAGACCATGGAATTGAGTTCTCCTAAAACCTGCATCCTGCCGCCACAGATCCTTATCTCTTTTTCAGGGAGGATGAACCTGTAGAGGCTTATAATCTTTAAAGCCTCGAAGGGGTGCATGATGTCCATATTCCCAAGAGGTGTGCCTTTTATCGGTATGAGGAAATTTATCGGAACAGAATCCGCATTTAATTCTTTCAAGGCAAAGGCCACATCAATCCTGTCCTGCCATGTCTCACCCATGCCGAAGATACCACCTGAACAAAGGGAAAGTTCAACAGATTTTACAGCCCTTATAGTTCTTATCTTATCCTGATATGAATGTGTCCTGCATATCTCAGGGAAAAATCTCTCTGATGTTTCAACGTTGTGGTGAAACCGCTCAAGGCCTGCATCCTTCAATAAAGAAAGCTCTTCCTCGTTAAGCAGCCCAAGTGTTGCACATGGCAATAACCCCATCTTTCTTATGGCTGACAACATGGAGGCTATCTCTGTAAGCTCTGATCTGCCGACCCTTCTCCCGCTTGTTACGATGCAGAACCTCTTTACCCCGGACATCTTAGCATCCCTTGCCCTTTCGAGTACTATATCTTTGTTAATCAGGGTGTAAACAGGGATATCTGCCGAACTACTTGATGACTGAGCACAGTATGAGCAGTCTTCAGGGCATGCCCCAGACTTGGCATTAACAATCGAGCACAGGTCAGCTGCATCACCCCTGAATACATTTCTTATCCTGTTCGCAGCAGAGAGCAGGTCGAAGAGCTCCACACCTTCAACTGTTGCAATCCAGCGAGCATCTTCTTGAGAGAGGCTATTGCCATTTAGAACCTTATCTCTGAGTTTCTCAATCATAGAATTTTGCAGTTATTCTTACCTACAGGGGTGTGAATTGTCAACCAGATATGAAATACCGAAAAATAGAGATAGAACGCCAATGTAGTGTGATAACAATGAGTTACACAGGGCAGGCGGGTGAAAGACAATGGGCTTAGCCCATTGCTCTGTTTCTATTTTTATACGACACCTCGCAGAAAAACCTCTTGAGGCGTAAACGAATAAACCCTTAATCTGTAAGCCACTCACGATTGCCATATTAATAATCTGTCGATTATAAAAATTTTAAAAACGCTTGCCCTATGTCTATTTCAGGGTCAATAGTATCTTATATCAAAGTCTTCAAAATCGCCCTTGTATGTTTCCCACTTCACATCGATGTTTTTCACCCTTGCGCCAGGAGGTCCTGAAAGACAATGCTTTATTGCCTCTTCTATGTTTTTTTTATTGCCCTCAAAGATGGCCTCAACCCTGCCGTCTGGAAGATTCTTTACCCAGCCCCTGAGGCCGAGGGAAGAAGCAATATCCCTTGTGAATGCCCTGTAGAAGACTCCCTGCACAATCCCTTCAACAAAAAGATGTGCCCTCGCCATGTCTTTCATACATTAAAATTATATCAGATCACCCAAATTCCAAACACCAAATTGGTTATTGGAATTTGGTGGTTGGTTATTAACCTTATATTATTCTCCAAGATATGCGGTTTTCACTCGTTCGTTGTTCAGGAGTTCTTCGCCCTTCCCCTGAATTGTAATCCTGCCGTTCTCAAGGACATATCCCCTGTCTGAAAGTTTAAGGGCTGCACGTGCATTCTGCTCTACAAGGAGGACTGTTGTGCCTTCGTGGTTTATCTCTTTTATCGTCTTGAATATCTTGCTCACCATAATCGGGGCAAGGCCGAGAGATGGCTCATCGAGCAGAAGTAGTTTTGGATTCGACATAAGTGCCCTTCCAATGGCAAGCATCTGCTGCTCACCTCCGCTTAGTGTTCCGCCTAATTGTCTCTCGCGTTCTTTTAAGACAGGGAAAAGAGAGTATATCCGTTCAAGGGAAGAGGCGAAATCGCCCCGGCCGAGAAATGCGCCCATCTCAAGGTTTTCCCTGACAGTGAGTCTCTGAAAGATCCTCCTTCCCTCGGGGACCTGGCTTATCCCCATCTCAACAATCCTGTGAGATAGCGTCTCATTAATACTTTCCCCTTCAAAATATATGTTACCCACCTTAGGTCTCAGTATCCCTGAGATGGTCATGAGGGTTGTGGATTTACCAGCGCCATTGCTGCCGATAAGGCAGACGATCTCTCCTCTATTGATCTCAATGTCAATACCCTTCAGTGCCTCAATCTGGCCATAGAATGTATGAATGTTTTCGAGTTTCAGCATAAAATCAGTCGATAGTGGTTGGTCGATAATCGGCAGTTTTTTGTTCTTTGACTGGTTTTTAATGTGTTTCCTTTCCAAGATATGCCTCTATAACCATCTGGTCTCTTCTTACTTCGTCAGGAAGTCCCTCTGCAATCTTAATGCCATGGTCAAGAACAATTATCCTGTCTGATATCCCCATGACAACCTTCATATCATGCTCTATTAAAATGATCGTCTTTCCGAACTCCTGAAGCCTCTTCATGATGTCCATCATCTCCGAGGTCTCCTGCGGATTCATCCCGGCAGTGGGTTCATCGAGCAAAACCATCCTCGGCTCTGTTGCTAAGGCTCTTGCTATCTCAAGCCTTCTCTGGCTGCCATACGGAAGATTCCCTGCAATAGTATTTGTAAAATCCTCAAGACCAACGAGCTCGATATACTCAATGGACTTTTCCTTTATCGTCTTTTCTTCATCAATAAAACCCTGTGGTCTTAATATTGAACCAAAGAGACCTGACTTTGCCTTTGAATGCTGTGCAACCATAACATTCTCTAAGACAGTCATCTCTCGGAAGAGTCTTATATTCTGGAATGTCCGTGCTATCCCGAGTTTGACGATACTGTGAGGCGGAAGACTGGCAAGGTCCTTATCTAAAAAATATATCTTACCTTTTGTAGGTTTTGTAAGACCTGTGAGGCAGTTAAAGAGCGTTGTCTTGCCAGCACCATTAGGCCCAATAATGCTCATTATTGAGCCTTCCCTGACCTTGAAGCTCACCTCTTCGACTGCCTTTATACCACCAAAATGTTTTGTTAAATCTCTAACTTCTAAGAGATACACTCTTGCCTCCAAAGAGTCCACGGGGTCTGAATATCATCAGAAGAACGAGTCCGCTGCCGAGGGCGAGCATTCTGTAGAGTTGAAACTCTCTGAGCACTTCAGGCAGTATTACCAATATAATTGCTCCGAGGATAACGCCAGGGATGCTTCCAAGACCGCCAAGGATTACCATGCACAGTATCAAAACAGACTCCATGAATGTGAAACTCTCTGGAGATACAAACTGCATCTTGCCCGCAAAGAGGGCACCAGCAAGGCCTGCCCAGAATGCGCCAAAGGCAAATGCATAGAGCTTATACATTGGTGTGTTTATCCCAATGGCAGAAGATGCGATCTCGTCTTCTCTTATTGCAATCCATGCCCTTCCAATTCTGGATGAATAGACCCTCTTAATTATGACGATGGTCAGGAGAGCAAATATCAGAATGAGATAATAGTAATTACTCAATCTCCAGAAAGATATACCCATCAGATAAGGAGGCTCAATGCCTGATATTCCATTTGGCCCTTTTGTTAGAGAGTCCCAGTTATTCAATACAAGACGAACTATCTCGCCAAAACCGAGGGTGACTATGGCAAGATAATCACCCCTTAGCCTCAGGGCAGGTACCGCAAGTACAAATCCAGATAGGGCTGTAAGTCCGACTGATAGGGGCAGAGATGGCCAAAAACCGATGCCCAGTGCTGTATTCAATAAAGCATAGGTATAAGCCCCTATCGCATAGAATGCAACAAACCCCAGGTTCAGCAGCCCTGTAAAACCAACAACAACATTCAGCCCGAGGGCAAGGATTATATAGATGCCTGTCAGGATTGCAATATCAAGAAGATAATCCCTGACAAAGAAGGGAAGGGCTATGAGAATCAAGAGTAACGAGTAACGAGCAACGAACAACGAGCGAGTGGATAGCTTTATTGTCCGTATTCTGTTGCTCACAGCCTGCCCCTTTTCTCTCAATGATTTTGCATAACTCAGAAGGGACCTTGAGAGGACAATAGAGGTTGAAAGAACTACAAAAAGGATTAAGGCAGCCTTTGCGCCTTTAAATGGAAGAAAAAGGATGGAGAACCATAGCGCAACCAATATAGGTCTTGCCTTGAAGATACTATTTTTAGAACTTGTTACTCGTAACTCGTTACCTGCCACTGTCTTATACCTGTAACAGTTCAGCTATCAGAAGTGATAGCTGAACTTCAATGAAAAATGTAAATTTTAGTTTGCAAAATGCAAAATTATAGAAAAATTATCTCCTTATTTTGATGTTTAGCAGCTACTTATACCTATCTTCTGTTGATTTCCCAAAAAGTCCTGCTGGTTTAATAAGGAGGATAATAATCAGGATGACAAATGCGTATGCGTCCTTATATTCGCTTGAGATGTAGGCAGCCCCCATGGCCTCAACCAGGCCGAGGACGATACCACCAAACATTGCACCAGGTATGCTTCCAATGCCTCCGAGGACTGCTGCTGTGAATGCCTTGATTCCGGCGATATAACCTATGGAGTAATTTACAAGGCCATAGTACATCGCAACCATCATGCCTGCAACTGCTGCAAGGCCAGAGCCTATAACAAAGGTAGTAGATATAACAGTATCTATGTTTATGCCGACGAGGGATGCCATCACCCTGTCCTGGGCAACTGCCCTCATCGCCTTACCTATCATTGTCCTTGCAACAAAGAAGTGGAGGGATAACATCAGGAGGGCTGAGATTGCAATGATAAAAGATTGCAGATATGTCACCCTTGCCCCAATAAAATCAAAACCAGCAGCACCAAAGAGATAGGGGAATACCCTGTCAGTTGCGCCCTGTGTGAGCATTACATAATTCTGGAGAAAGATTGAGACCCCTATTGCGCTTATCAATGGACTCAGTCTCGGAGCTTTTCGCAGGGGTTTATAGGCTATCTTTTCTATCGTGAACCCGTATGATGAACAGAAGATTATTGAAAGTATGAGGGTCAGGACTATTGAGAGGGGAAGGCTATAAGATGTGAGACCAATGGCAGTGAAGAGTCCAAAGAATATGATGCCGGCGTATGCACCGAGCATGTATATCTCGCCATGAGCAAAATTGATGAGTTCGAGGATTCCATAGACCATGGTGTAGCCGAGGGCTATGATCGCATATACCCCTCCAAGGGTAAGTCCATTAATTATCTGCTGGGCGAGCACAGAAGATTTTAACAGACCCTACCCTATAGCTTCCAGTATTCCTCGAATTTCCCGTTCTTTGTTATCCAGACAACATAGGGTGCGACTGTTACATCACCTCTATTATCGAACTTTATCTTTCCGAGGGCACCGCTGAATTCCATCGAGTGAAGTCTTTCTATAATAGCCTTCCCATCTTTTGTGCCTGCCTCTTTTACTGCAGTTAGCAGGATATTGGTTGCATCGTAGGCGTAAATCGAATATGGACCGAGTTCGCCGTATCTGGCTTTATATTTATCTATGAACTCTTTGGCAGTTGGTATATGCTGCGGGTCAGGACTGAAGGTGAGATATGTGCCTTCTGCAGCCTGTGCACCTGCAATTTCGATGAACTTTGGGTCTATAGTGCCATCACCACTCATGAATGGCACACTGAGGCCAAGTTCCCGTGCCTGTTTTACAAGGAGTCCAGCCTCGGGATAAATGCCTCCAAAGAATATTAATTCGGGCTTTTTGTCTTTAATTGCGGTCAATACCGTCTTGAAGTCTTTGTCGCCCTGGACAATGCCTCCATAATAAACGACCTCAACCATCCCTCCAAGAAATTTCTTGAACTCGTCAGCAAGGCCCTGTCCATATGTTGTCTTATCGTGGATAACAACGACTTTCTTGAGTTTTAACTGATGGATAACAAATCCAGCCGCAACCTTACCCTGCTGGTCATCCCTTCCGCACACCCTGAATACGCCCCTGTAGCCTTTTTCTGTCAATTGTGGGTTTGTTGATGCAGGGGTAATCATGGGGATCCCTGCACGGTTATATACATCAGATGCTGGAATCGAGCAGCTTGAATTGAAGTGACCAATGATCCCTACAGCACCTTTATTTACCAGTTTGTTTGCAACAGATACAGCCTGCTTCGGGTCGCGCTGGTCATCGGCAATCATGACCGCAATCTTTTTTCCAAGCACCCCACCTTTAGCATTCCATTCTTCTACTGCAAGGGTAACACTATTTTTAAAATCTGTCCCCATCTTTGCCTGGTCACCTGTCATCGGGCCAGCAATGCCTATCTTTATTGTTTCCTCCTTTTTTGCACATGAAAGGGTAAGGACAATAGATAGAAATAAAAGCAGATATTTTTTCATTATAACCTCCCCCTCATAATAGAATTACTTGAGTTTATAGAATTCAAAAAGCCTTTTGCATTTTCATATATATTGTCTCCCGAAAGTATACCTGTTGCAACTGCAACAGCATCGGCACCAGCATCAAGAACGGATTGGAGGTTTCCGAGAGAGATTCCCCCTATGGCAACCACAGGTATCCTGATCTGTCTTTTTATCTCCATCATCTCTTCCACGCCTTTTGGCTCACCTGCATCCTTTGTTGTTGTGCAAAATATTGGACCAAAACCTATATAGTCAGCCCCCTCGGCTTCGGCCTCGATTGCCTGTTCAAGGCTGTGTGTAGATATGCCTATTATCTTCTCTCTGCCCATAATCTTTCTGGCCTCCTTTATCGGGAGGTCTTCCTGTCCCAGATGCACACCATCTGCATCGACTGATAGGGCTATATCTGCATGGTCATTTACAATGAAGGTTGCATTAAAGTCTCTTGTCAGCCGCCGGAGCCTCAGTGCCACTTCATATATCTCTCTGCGGGATTTGTCTTTCTCCCTGTACTGAACCCACTGCACACCAGCTCTCATGACGGTCAGAGTTATCTCCTCGCATGTTAGGCCACATGCCTTTCGGTCGGTGATGAAACAGAGTCCCCCGAGGTACATAGTAATTAGTTGCCAAATAGGGGTCGTGAATTTTGTTGTCCTGAGCCGTTAAGCTTCTCAACAAACCCTGTATTAAACTCACCATTAATAAAGTCCTGATGGCTGAAAACCTTTTTATGAAAAGGGATTGTTGTCTTTATTCCGTCAATAATGAATTCATCCAGCGCACGTCTCATCATTGCAATAGCCTCTTCCCTGTTTTTTCCATGTACAATGAGCTTTGCTATAAGCGAGTCATAGTGTGACGGCACAACCCATCCGCTATAAGCAGCAGTGTCGACTCTCACGCCCGGACCACCAGGCGGGCAGAAAAGGGTTATCCTGCCGGGAGAAGGAATGAACCTCTCAGGGTCTTCTGCATTGATTCTACATTCTATGGAATGGCCTGACGGTTTTATCTGGTGCTGTTTATATTCCATCGGAAAGCCTGCAGCAAGCTTTATCTGTTCTTTTATTATGTCTATGCCGGTCACTTCCTCTGTCACAGGGTGTTCGACCTGAACCCGTGTGTTGATCTCCATGAAGTATATATTGCCATCCGTGTCAACGATGAACTCTATTGTGCCCACATTTTTATACTTGATGGCCTTTGCTGCCTTTACCCCGAGTTCACCTATCTTTTTTCTGAACTTTTCTGTTGATATAGGAGAAGGGGATTCTTCGATCAGTTTCTGGTGCCTCCTTTGTATTGAGCAGTCCCTCTCTCCGAGGTGTATGACATTTCCCTTGCTGTCAGCCATTATCTGGACCTCGATGTGCCTTATCTCGGGGATATATTTTTCTACGTAGAGATCACCGTTTCCAAACGCAGTGAGCGCCTCCCTCTGTGCTATATAAAATGCCTGTTCAAGGTCTTTCTCCTCATTTACAATCCTCATGCCTCTTCCACCGCCGCCAGCAGAAGCCTTGAGGATAAGGGGGAATCCAATCTTCTTTGCTACTTTCATTGCGAGTTCTTCTGAGGCAACAGGGCCGTCACTTCCCGGGACCACAGTCACTCCCCTCCTCTTCATTATCTGCCGTGCCTTTGCCTTGTCTCCACCGAGTCTGATGTTTTCAGGGGTTGGACCAATGAATGTTATGCCTGATGTGACACATGTCTCTGCAAAATGTGGATTTTCCGAGAGGAACCCGTATCCTGGATGTATCGCCTCTGAATCTGTTATCTCTGCAGCGCTAAGAATTCCTGGTATATTCAGATAGCTCTGGGCAGAATTTGCAGGGCCTATGCAGACAGCCTCGTCTGCAAGCCTCACATGCAGTGATTCCTTTTCTATGTCTGAATACACTGCTACTGTTTTTATGCCGAGTTCCCTGCAGGCCCGTATAATCCTTACTGCAATCTCGCCGCGGTTTGCGATAAGGACCTTTTTGAATAATTTCATCTGAAAATACCTTTCCTGACAGGCGAGACGCCCGTCCTACTAATGACTGTTGCAGTGCCAAAACAGTAGGACAGCCGTCTCGGCTGTCCAATATTTTCATTCTCCTTTGTGCCAGCGTATTGGCATGTTTGTTTCATTCAGAATACCCTTCAGTTATCAATATTCCCTTAACTACTAACTGCTTGCTACAGGCTACTGTCCTGCAATGGCTCTATAAGGAAGAGTGGCTCACCGTATTCTACAGGCTGGCCGTTTTCGACAAGCGTCCGCACAACAACGCCGTCCACCTCACACTCTATCTCATTCATCAGCTTCATCGCCTCTATGATGCACAGGACGTGGCCCCTCTTCACCTTTGAGCCTGTTTCTACAAATGGAGGTGTTTCCGGAGAAAGTGACTTATAAAATGTACCGACTATCGGTGAGGTCACTGTAATAAGCCTCTGTGTCTCTTCCTCTACCCCCTCTCCAGGTTTTTCACGGGCAACTACCGCCCTTGGCATCTCGATAGAAGTCAATAGCTTCTCCCTCTTTATCTTTACCTTTGTGCCGTCTTTCTCTATCTGAAGTTCTGTGATGTCTGTTTCCTTGAGAAGTTCTATAAGCCCTTTTAAATCCTCAAGTTCCATCATTTTACCCTCTCTATGTATTCTGATGTTCTTGTGTCAACCTTTATTACATCGCCCTCGTTTATATGAAAGGGGACCCTCACAACCGCTCCTGTCTCAAGGGTTGCAGGCTTGCTTCCCCCGGAGGCTGTATCACCCTTAAAGCCAGGCTCTGTTTTTGCAACAATAAGTTCAACAAAGGTGGGAAGTTCGACTGTTAGGGGTTCTTCCCTGTAATAGAGTATCTTCACAACCATATTTTCTTTCAAAAATTTCTTTGCATCACTGAGCTGCTTTGTGGTCAGTGGAACCTGTTCGTATGTCTCAGTGTCCATAAAGTAGTGAAGGTCATCCTCTGCATAAAGGTACTGCATGGCCTTTTCTTCGAGATGGGGAGTCTCCAATTTTTCCCCTGATCTGAAGGTCTCTTCAAGGACGTTCCCTGTTTTCAGGTTTTTCATCTTTGTTCTGACTATAGCTCCGCCCCTTCCCATCTTAACATGCTGGAAATCCACTATCTCATAGGGTTCATCCTTAAACCCAACCTTCAGCCCTTTTCTGAAATCGCTTGTCGAAATCAATATGCTATACCTCCATTAAATTAAACCCAAGTTGAGCGATTTATTATATAAAACCATGACAGCCGAGACGGCTGTCCTACCCTATGGGTGATGTCGTTAAACAGTAGGACAGGCGTCTCGCCTGTCAAAGAGTGATTTATAATCAAAGAATCGCTCAATTTAGGTTAAATAATCTCCAACTCCCTTGGCAGCGTGGTCAACAAATCAGCCTTTTTTTTCCCAACCACCACCATATCCTCTATCCTTACCCCCCCGACTCCAGGCACATACACACCAGGCTCAACTGTGAATATCATATTCTCTCTTATAGTTTCTTTTTTTGTCCATGTTATATGCGGTGACTCATGGACTGCAAGGCCGATGCCGTGCCCTGTGCCGTGCCCAAAGAATTCACTGTAACCTGCCTTTTTTATAATATCCCTGGCAGAATTGTCAATCTTTTTACTTTCTATACCTGGTGAAATAGCGGAGACAGCCTTCTTATTAGCCTCTAACACTGCTTGATAAATCTCCTTTTTCCTGGCTATGTTAGCTCCTTTCATCAGCAGTGTCCTTGTCATGTCTGAGAAGTATCCTCCTGCTTCTCCGCCCCAGTCTATAACAACAAGGTCCCCTGCATTAAGCCTCTTCTCTGTGGTCTTTGCATGGGGCATTGATGAGTTTACGCCAGAGGCAACTATTATATCAAATGGGATGCGATTGCACCCCATTTTTTTGAGTCTTTCCTCAAGCCGCAGGGCTATCTCTTTTTCTTTTACTCCTGCCTTTATATGCGGTCTGACTTCAATGAAGGCAGACTCTGCGCGCCTTACAGCCTCTCTTATCAAATTGACCTCCCAATGGTCTTTTATAGCCCGAAGCCTCTCCACGATGTTTTTCAGTGCCCTGAGCTTAAACCCTCCGATAGACAGTTTCCTGAAGAACTCATATGACACAGAAGATTCAAACCCAAGTCTATCTATGCCGAGGCTCGTTAAGAGCCTTGATACAGTCGTTGTCCGTTCTCCTTTTTCTATGAGAATATCCCATCCCCTTACCTCTGTCTCGGCCTGTTCCTTGTATCTGAAGTCAGTGGCGAAGATATCTTTTGTTTTTGTAATGAGCAGAAAACCTGAAGAGCCTGTGAAACCTGTGAGATACCGGACATTATTCACATCGGTTACAAGGAATCCATCAACCCCTTTACCCTTAAGGGATTCCCTTATTTCAGTAAGGCGCTTATTCCCATTTCCCACCTCCTACTTATTGAAGAGGAGATTCTTTGCAGCCCTCAGGGCAAGGAGATAGCTATCCGCACCAAAGCCGCTTATCTGGCCTGATGCAACTTCCGCTATGTAGGATTTTCTCCTGAACTCTTCTCGTTTATGGATATTGGAGAGATGTACCTCTATAACAGGTTTGCCCGCTGCTGATATGGCATCCCGAATCGCTATGCTTGTGTGGGTGTAAGCAGCAGGATTTATTATCAGGACATCGTAGTGCTCTTTTTGTATAGCATCTATAATCTCTGCCTCACTATTTGACTGCATGGTGGAGACATGCACGCCAATCTCAGATGCCAGAGACCTCAGCTTACTGTCGATGTCAGATAGGGAGAGCGGTCCGTAAATCTCTGGCTCCCTTTTCCCAAGCATGTTCAAGTTTGGCCCATGTATTACTAAAACTTTATTTGCTGTGTCCTTAAGGATTTTTGAGAAACTCATCTTTCCTCTTTTTTAGTCCTTCGAAAAACGCTTCCAACTTTGCAACCACTGCCTCATTGCCCTTCCCGAGCAGCTTCAGGAGTGTTTTCAGTTCTTCGATTCTCTGCAGCACATAGTTATTCATTGGGGCAACAGATAACATCTCCCTGTATGCTGCCATTGCTCTGGAGTAATTCCCCTCTGCTATGAATGAGTCGGCTACGCTGAAGTCAAGTCCAGCTTTTTCTTCTGTCTCTGTTGGTCCTTTTACAGCGGTCTCCTCTTCTCCGATCAATCCCCCAAAAGAAATACTTTCCTCGTGAATTGCACTTTCTATATCGCTAACTGGCAGTTCGGAATCAGTTTTTGGTTCAGTGATGGATTTTTCGAGCTCATCTTCTGGTGCAGGCGCAAGGATTTCTTCCACCACACCTGCATGAGACTTACCTGATAGGATTTCAAGGTTTGAGAGGGCATCTTCATCAATGGGGTTTAGTTTGAGTACTGTCCTGTATTCCATTATGGCCCTGTCTGTGTCGCCGAGCTCGATATAGATGTCAGCCAATTTTTTGTGGGTGAAGAGGTTGTCAGGGATTACACCCACAACCCTTTCAAACTCCTCCTTGGCCTCGGCTATCATGCCTTTCTCAAGGTAAGTCTTGCCGAGAGATACCCTCGCACTCATATACCCTGGTTGACGTTCAAGCCCGCTCAACAGGACAGATATGGCCTCATCAAGCATCCCAGCTTTCCTGCATTCTTCAGCGAGGGGAACGAAGAGTTTTGAGTTGGGGTCTTTCTCGACCTTCTCGCGCAATTTTTCAATATCTTCAAATGCCATGTTACGCTCAAGATTTTAACAAAAAGGCAGCAAAAGTCAAGCTCTGAGATCAGAAACCCTGTCTAATATCGCCTCTGCAGCTTCTTCTTTCGTCATCAGTGGAAGTGCTGTTTCCCTGTCTCTCTCAATTATTGTTATCTTGTTCGTATCCACATCAAAACCCGAACCAGCAGATGTGACATCATTGAAGACAATAATGTCTGCACCCTTTTCTATAAGTTTCTTTCTTGCCCTGTCAAGCCTGTTCCCTGTCTCTGCTGCAAAGCCAATTAATAGAGGCCTGTTTCTCATCGAACCTATCTCCGAGAGGATATCAGGGCTCTTCTTGAGCCTCATGGTTAGTTCATCAGATTTTTCTATCTTTGTTTGTTCTTTTGTTTGGGGTGTAAAATCACCAACTGCAGCTGCCATTATGACCACGGTTGCTTCTGGCAAATGTTGAAGGACCGCATTCCTCATGTCATCTGCAGTTTCCACAGTTACAAGTTTCAGCCCCCTCGGAGGCATGAGAGAACATGGCCCGCTGATTAATGTTACTTCCGAACCCCTTCTAAGGGCAGCCCTTGCTATGGCGTATCCCATCTTGCCGGATGACCTGTTAGATATAAACCTCACCGGGTCTATGTATTCACGTGTTGGCCCTGCTGTCACAATAATCCTCTCTTTTAGAAGGTCCTTATTGCTCAGGGCAGACTTTATTGCCTCTATGATTTCATTGACATCTGCCATCCTTCCGATTCCCTCTTCACCGCATGCCAGGCTTCCTTTTTCGGGTCCAACCTGGACGACACCATGCGATATAAGATATTGAAGGTTTTTCTGGAAGATAGGGTTCTCATACATCCTCCAGTTCATCGCTGGTGCAATAACTACTTTTCCCCTGAAGGAGAGAAGGCATGTGCTCAGCAGGTCATCAGCAATCCCTCTGGCAAATTTTCCAATTATATTAGCTGTTGCAGGGGCAATGACCATAAGGTCTGCGGCCGCAGGGAATGTTATATGTGACATGGGAGTGTCAAAAAGGTCGGAATAGACCCTGTTTCCGGATGCTATCTCAAGAGAAAGGGGTGTTATGAAGTTCTTCGAGGCATCGGTCATTATCACAGTTACCGTTGCCCCTTCTTCTTTTAGTCTGCGTGTCAAGTCAACAGCCTTGTAAGCAGCAGCTCCTCCGGTTACGCCAAGGAGGATATTCTTATTCTTCAGCACCTTTCTCTTGTCTTTCGCTGAAGAGCTCTTCAAATGCCTTTTTGTCCATCGTCTCTCTCTCGTGCAGGTAAACCTTCAGGTCCTTCTCGAGTTCAGTTAGCTCCTCTGGTGCAGCTTCTCTTCTCTTATCCTCGAGCAGCCTTCTGTAATCAAACTTCGTTGCCTCTTCCTTTGCCTTCCTTGCCTCCTCGCCGACAAGGAATTCGAGTGAACCATTGATTGCCTCTTCAAGGGCGATCGTTGCCACCTTTTTCGCCTTTGTCTGCACCTTTGGTTTTACGCCGAGAGCGAGTTCTTTCGCCCTCTGGGCGGCGATGATTACAAGCCTGTATCTTCCGTCAATCTTTTTATGGTCGAGTTCTACCGGTAGTGAAATAATATCCATATCTTCCTCCTATCTCAGAAAATTTTCTTCTATCCACAAGGGGTCAATCTTATACGTACGCGCCCTCTCTGATATTATAATTGCCTCGATCTCCCTGATGGCCTTTTCGAATATATCGTTTACTATAACATAATCATAGTTTTTATAGTCCTTTATTTCATCAATGGCCCTCTTCAGCCTCTTTGTGATCTCATCCTTAGAGTTACACATGCGCTTTTCAAGGCGTTCCACGAGGACTTTCATTGAAGGGGGGAGTATGAATATATAAATCCCCTCGCTGTATTTTTCTTTTATCTGCATTGCGCCCTGCGTATCTATATCGAGGATAACATCTATCCCGGCTTCCATCATCTCTTCAAGCCTCTTCCTGGATGTGCCATATAGATGTCCGTGGACTTTTGCCCACTCTGCAAATTTGTCTTCCTCTATCATATGGCGGAACTCATCCTCATCTATGAATGTGTAGTCTCTATCATTGACCTCTCCTGACCTCGGGGGCCTTGTGGTGTAGGAGACAGAGTGGGTGAGGTTGGGGACCATTGAGCTGATTTTCTGACAGAGTGTGGTCTTCCCGGCACCGGATGGAGCAGAGACTATGAACAGAATTCCTTTATTCTTCATCACCTGCTACCTCTTTTTCTTCAACGAACCTCTGTGTGATGGTCTCAGCCTGCAGGGCTGACAGTATGATATGGTCGCTGTCTGTCACGATTATAGAGCGCGTCCGCCTTCCCTCAGTTGCATCAATAAGCTTGCCACTCTTCCTTGCTTCTTCCCTGAGCCTCTTTATCGGAGCTGAGCCTGGCGTTACGATGGCAACTACCCTTGCAGCAGCAACCACATTCCCAAAACCTACGTTAACGAGCACCGGGCTAAGGTCGCCTTTTTTCATAATACACCTCTACTGAATATTTTGAACCTGTTCCCGCATCTTTTCTATCTCTGTCTTCATCTCGATTACTATATTTGAAACCCTGTAATCGTCTGCCTTCGATGCAATGGTGTTCGCTTCTCTGTTCAATTCCTGCAATAAGAAGTCTAACTTCCTTCCTATCGTATCGCCGCCTGTAGGGGCGATACTGCGAATCGCTCCTACGAACTGCGTGATATGGCTCTCTATCCTTGTTACCTCTTCTGTTATATCAATCTTTTCGGCCATCAGGGCTATTTCTTGAAGGACTCTGGCCTCGTCGTACTCCACGCCACTGAGAAGGCTTTTTATTTTTTCGCTGAACCTCTCCTTGCAGCTGGCGAGGACATCAGGGCATATGGCGATAATCTGGTTATTCATGGATTCCAGCCTTCCCGCCCTATCGAGGAGGTCCTTTGCAATCGCCTCCCCTTCTTTGACTCTCATCTCTTCAAGATGAACTGCGGCGTCCCTGAAGGCATCGTATAATGAATCTGTGTTGTATTCGGGCTCTTCTGTTATAAGGAGTTCCCTGTAGTTTGCGATTGTCTCAATTCCAATAGTACCGGGTATGGACAGCTCTGATTTCAGGCTGTTCAGGGCATTATATATCTCCTTTGCCAGTCCTCTGTTTAGCCTGAGTTTTACATTTCCCTCGCCTGTTGTGGATACAAAGACATCGAATCTCCCCCTTGAGAATCTTTCTTTAAGAATATTCCTCAAGGGTATCTCATGCTGTGTCAGGAGCGGTGATATCCTGATGGATATGTCCATAAACCTGTGGTTGACAGAACGTATCTCCACCCTGAAGCCATCTTTTTCTGCAGACCCAAAGCCTGTCATGCTCTGTATCATGGTGAACTACAATATAAAACAGTTGATGGATTTAGTCAAATTTGGATACTCCTTGGTAGTGTCAAGACTTCTGTGTAAATTCTTTTAAGGGTTTGGTTCTCCATTTG
>DYHX01000002.1 GCA_020723925.1 Nitrospira japonica
TACACCCTCTTTTTTTATACTTCAAGATTTTACACAGAAAAGTTTACGCTACCATGTACCTGTTGCTACTGGATTTGGAGAGGGGAGAAATGTTATTATAGCTCGCACAGCAGACGCCCTTATTGCAGTAGGCGGAGAGTATGGCACGCTCTCTGAGATAGCCTTTGGACTTAAAATAGGAAAGCCTGTAATCGGGATTAACACATGGGACATAAAAGGCGTCATCAAAGCAGAGAGCGCTAAAGATGCGATAGATAAGGTTTTTGAGCTTTTTAAGTAGTGTTTGTTTTTCTTTGACTGACAACTATTCACTAACAACTAACAACTATCGTTATTGCCCCCTTAGCTCAGTAGGATAGAGCACAGGTTTCCTAAACCTGGTGCCGCAGGTTCGATTCCTGCAGGGGGCACCATATTCTGCAGTAAAACCTGCCCGGACTTTAAATGGATAGCGAGTGTATTCCCCGCAGCTTGCTGCGGGGAATCTTCAATCAGAGCTTGAGGCAAGGACAGGAAGAAAACTTCATCAGCCTTATACGACAAACCTCAAATTGTTGTGTCAAATTGTTGTTGCAAATTTAAAACCCTCTGTGATATATTGTTTTTAGAATTCTAAAGCCACGAAGGCTTAAAAAGGCCAGGAGGTCTAAAAAAGCTTTCGCGGCTTTTTTGTTTGCGCGGGAATGGAGGTTTTAAATGCATATACCTGATGGATATTTAGGGCCAATAACATATGGGAGTTTGTGGGCAGCCATTGCACCCATATGGTTTTATGCCTCTAAAAAAATAAAGGAGACGATGAAGGCATCTCAGGTACCATTCCTTGCCCTTGGCGCAGCCTTTAGTTTTGTTATCATGATGTTTAATGTGCCGATACCTGGTGGTGCGACAGGCCATGCAACTGGTGCTACTCTCATTGCGATATTTATAGGGCCATGGGCTGCAATAATGGCTGTATCCATTGCCCTCATCATTCAAGCTCTTATCTTTGGAGACGGCGGGATTACAGCTATAGGTGCAAATTGTTTTAATATAGGTTTTGCAGGGGTGCTTGTTGGTTATAGGATATACAGGCTGATTGCAGGGAAGTCGGATGTAACATCCAGAAAAAGGGTAATAGGAGCTGGGATAGGTGCATATATAGGTATCAACCTTGCTGCCTTTCTCACTGCCTTTGAACTCGGTATACAGACCGTGTTACATGTAGGAGCGGATGGAAGGCCACTTTACAGCCCATTCCCTTTAAGCATCACTATACCTGCAATAATGTTAGAGCATATATTTCTTTTTGGAATTGTTGAGGCATTGGTTACTGTGCTTGTGCTTCTGTATATTCAGAAGTCACATCCAGAGTTGATAAGAGGGTAACAATGAAAAGTTCAAAGTTAAAAGTTAAAACTTTATGGTTTAAAAAATTGTGGATCGGAATTGGAATTTTGGTACTTCTATCTCCACTTGGCCTTATCATTCCTGATCTATTAAAGGCTGGCGGTGCATGGGGAGAGTGGGGGACAAATGAGATCGAAAAGGTTGCAGGCTATGTCCCTCACGGACTCAAAAAGCTATCGGAACTCTGGTCTGCTCTAATCCCTGATTATGCCTTTTCTGGATGGGATAGAGGGATAAAGTCATACATTGCATACATCATATCGGGTCTTATTGGTGTTGCAATAATTGTTGGAGTAACATATCTTTTTGCAAAGATTCTCAAAAGAGGTGAACGGGGAATGAATTAGAAAAGCTAAAGAAATTGCTTCATCATTGGATGGAGCATAACGATGAGCAGAGATTACAGGGAGTGGGCAGAGAAGGCATCATCCCTTAGTAATGAGGGTTTATCAAAGATTCTCGGCAGGCTTTATCATGAGACAAAAAATTGAATGGGCTTTTTGAAGAAGCTATAAAGACGATTGGTTAAACTTGGAGTATTATGAAAACATATGCTATAAACTTAGCAAAGCTATAAGGATCATTGGTCATGAAAGTCAGAATGCTTTTGCAGCTTATTTTGTTTCTGAGGAGGTGAGAATTAAGTAACAAGTAACGAGTAACAAGTAAGAAGAAAAAATAATTACCAGATGGCTGGGTGTCAGGGAAGAGGAGTGGAATTCTCCCGCTGCCCCGCAGCCGTAAAGGGAACGAAAGCCCAAAAAGAAGCCACTGGAGTAAGACTGTTTGAACTGCTTGAACGGTTTGAACGGTTTCTCCGGGAAGGCGGGTGAGTAGATATAAGTATAAGCCCTGAGCCGGAAGACCTATCCAGACAAAAAGTGCAGAGTTAAGAGTTCGGAGTTTAGAGTAAAAAAGAACACGAATAAAGACTCTGACACAAACCAAATCTAAAATTTTCTCGAGGGAGGAAAAAATGAAAAGATTTTCGTCATTTGTTATTACATCTCTACTTTTAGCCTTTAGCCATTTGCCATTTGCCCTTAGCCTGTTTGCTGTTCCTGTCTTTGCAGAACAGAAGACCGCATCGCTTGAAGAGATCGTAGTAACCGCAACAAAAGTCGAAGAACCCAAAAAGGATGTTCCTGCATCTGTCCAAATAATCACTCAAGAAGATATTAAAAGCTCCACTGCAAAAAATGTAGGAGACCTGCTCTCAGAAGCCGGTATCGGACATGTCCACAAGTATCCAGGAGCATTAACAGGCAGAATCGGCATCAGGGGATTGGCCGGTGACGCCCATGACAGCTCATTCAAAAATAAGATTCTCGTCCTTGTGAATGGAAGCCTTGCCGGAACATCCAATCTTGCATTGATTCCAGTTGATAACATCGAAAGGATAGAGATAGTAAAAGGGCCTGCCTCTGTGCTTTACGGTTCACAGGCTATGGGCGGTGTTATCAACATAATAACAAAGGAGGGTAAGGAAGACATCCACGGCTCTGCGGGAGTAGAAGCTGGCTCATGGAAGTTCTGGAAGACAAGTGCTGAACTGAATGGAAAGAAAGGGGCATTTGATTTTTACCTTACAGCGAGCCGTTCTGCAATGGATGATTATAAGGCAAAAATTAAAGATAAAAACGGTAATGATTATGGAAAAAATACAGGCTACAACGATGAGGCGGTATCAGCCCGCTTCGGATATAGACTTTTTGATGGACATCATATCTCTGTTGGCCTGCAGCACTGGAAGGGATGGGAGATAGGCAACCCGAATGCGAGCTACAGCCCTGACTATGATGATCATACGTATAAAGAGAGGAACGGTTTTGATATCGGATATAAGACAGAGACATTCAACGCAAAATATTATTTTGTCAAAAACAAAAGTGAAAACCATACGGTAACATCAGGCGCTATTACCAATACATACACTTCAGAAAAAGACACTCAGGGCATAAATGCTCAGAAGTCATTTCATATCAGTGACCACAGGGTAATAATCGGCGGTCAATGGGACAGGACAGAGGTTGATAGCTGGAGAAACACTGGAGCGCCGTATAATCCCAATTCAAGCTGGGACAGTTATGGCGCATTTGCAGAAGGCAGATTAAGCCTTTTCAACAAAAAACTTCTTTTGAGCGCAGGGCTTCGTTATGACTATTTTGAAAACAGAATACTTTCAACGCCTGGCATCCCAAGCGTTAAACCGAGAAAAGAAGACCTTGATAATGTATCTGTAAGAGGAGGCCTCGTTTATAAGCTTACAGACAGCTTTAGTCTCAAAGGCAATATCGGCACAGCCTTCCGCGCGCCTGCTCCTGATGAGCTTGCAACGGATTATGTATCATCATGGGGGACACATTATATTGGAAATCCGAACTTAAAACCTGAGAAGAGCACATCCTATGATGCAGGAGTTGAGTATTCAAAAGACCTTTTTAATGGTGGTTTAACGTTCTTTCATACGGACTTTAAAGACAAGATATTGAGCTATTATGACACGACCCTTTCTGCCCAGACCTTCAAGAATGTTGACGGCGCAACACTTCAGGGTATTGAAGCTAATTTCTCCTATGATGTGGGATTGGCTTCAGGTCTTAATATTTCCATAGAGCCGTTTACAAATATCACTTATCACACAAGGTATTCAAGCAAAGATGACCTTGAAATAAGCAAATATGGGAAAATACTTCTTTACACTCCAAAGTGGACAGGGGCTTTCGGGATCAAGACTGGTCAGGAAAAATGGGAAGCACGACTTATTGCAAACTACACAGGTGATGAAAGGGTTCAGGATTGGGCACCTCCGTCAAATGGGAAGAATGTTGTAAAGAAGGGCGACTTCACAGTAGTGAATCTCAAGGGTTCCTATAAACCAATAAAGAATCTTGAAATCATGGCATCTGTAGAAAACCTCTTTGACAGGGCATATGAATATGTTCGGGGTTATCCGATGCCGGGGAGAACATTTGTAGCAGGGGTAAGGTGGATATTTTAGCTTAGGCTGAGAAAAGCTTGAGATTGCTTCGCCTACGGCTCGCAATGACCCCTCCGTGATCCTCCCCTTAGTAAGGGGAGGAATGGTGAGGTTGTCGTTGCGAGGAGCGGAGTGACGAAGCAATCTAATAATTGGAGGATATAAATGAAGAAACGAGTTTTATGGATTTTAATTTTTCTATTGATTCCCTCAATTGTCATGGCAGGGAATATTCCCCTGCCTCAAGGCCTCAATGCAAAGGCATCTGTAATCAAGACAGAAAAAGATGGTCTCTGGGAAAAGAGCCTGATTGTGCAGTTTCAAGAAAAAAGGCGTGTCCTTTCTACAAATGACGGCTTTGTTGATACAATGGCTGTTGTTAATCACTCTGCCCATCCCGAATTATGGAAAAGGGTGTGTCAGGAAATGAAGACAGAGCATGAAGTTGGCGGAAAGGTGTATTCAAGAAAGATAAAGGAAAGGATTGCAAAAATGCTCGGTATAAGAAGCGAAGACATTGCACAGATGGGCACTGCCGCAGATATGGATAACCTTGCAGTAGTAACAAGGACATATAAACCATTTGCTGTCACGGCACTTGTAACAGCAGGTGCAAAGACTAATGCTTTAAGAGCAGGTGTTGACGAGGGAACCCATATTGAGGGAGAAGAGCCAAAGGGTACAGTTAACATTCTTATTCTCACCAATGCAAGGCTTACAGATGGTGCAATGGCAAGGGCGATAGTGACAGTAACAGAGGCAAAGACCGCAGCCTTTGAGGACTTAAGAGTCCCGAGCAGCTATACAAAAAGTGTTCAGGCAACAGGCACAGGAACTGACAGCGTCATCGTTGTTTCAGGAATATCCGGACCGAAGGTCACTTATACAGGCGGCCACAGCAGAATTGGCGGATTAATAGGAAAGGCGGTCTATGAAGCAGTAGTTGAGGCGCTTGGGAAACAAAATGGTTTTAAAAAATTTGACAAATAGAAGATCATTAATGTATTTTTATAAAAAACCTGAACTCGAAGTTCGGGGAGCAGTTTTAATTTATATCAAAGAAATTAAGGCCATGAAGGCTTTGCACCACGAAGGTGCAGACTTCATGGCTTTTTTGTTTGAGACTCCAGAATCATCCAGCCACGAAGGTCAGCCATATCTTCCAGGAAGGAAGGAAAAACTTTTTGGAGGATATATGGAAAAGACAATCTGTAAAAATGTAGCAACAGTTCAATTCTGGGACAGTTATGCAAAATGGTATAAGCTCTGGATGGAGCATAACGACTATCATCACAGGATCATTGAAACGCTTACCTCTATGGTCGAGCCGGGCTGGAGAGTTCTTGACATCGGCGCAGGAAACGGTGTCCTTTCTTTGCCTTTATGCGCTATTGGTTGTGAGGTGACGGCCATTGAACCTTCTGTTGGAATGAGAAACCTTCTTTATGAAGATGCGTTCGGCAGAGGCATTGACTGGATTAATGTTGATGAGAGGAGATGGGAAGATGTTCCAAATTTTGCTCTGAACGATTATGACCTCATTATGGCATGCAACAGTCTGCATCTGACAGAGATGGGCTTCAGACAGGCGCTTGAAAGGATATTCCATGCAAAACCGAAAAATGTCTTTGTCGTTACAGAACTCGGCGCTCCGGAGATAAAAGTTAAATGGCAATATGGAGATTACACAATGCTATTTACTAAATGCTATGAAACAGAGAGTTCTCTTGCCTATCACTCAACTGATGAGATTGTGGAATACTGGTCCTTTATAAAGGGCAGGAGACTCCATTCGTTTGAAATAGAAGGAATAATATCGAGGACTGTTTTTGAAGGCGATCATATGTGGCTAAAGGATACAGCCCGTGTAGGGATGTATTGGTGGGAGAGAAACACTTAAAGTAATATTTTTCATAAATATTTGAACTAAGCCACGAAGGCTTTAGTTCTCCTAAGAAAGGAGGTGACAGAAAAAATCTTAGGAGGTGTTTGATGAGAATGGGTTTAATTGGTCTTATTAGTTTAATTGGCTGCATTGGTTTACTGACAGATATTACAACGGCATTGGGAGAAGAAAAAGAAACAAGGCTTGAAGAGATTGTGGTAACCGCCACAAGGACAGAAAAGGAATTAGAAGCCGCGCCGGGCAGCGTGTCGGTAGTTACGAAAGAAGATATGGAAAAGAAAAATACGAAAACAGTTGATGAGGCATTAAACACCGTTTCAGGTGTCTTTGACAGGCGAGGCAAGGGGCTTATGGATACCCGCTCACAAGTTAGCATCAGGGGAATCTCGGGTCAGAGTAGAACCCTTATCCTTTTGGATGGAATGCCCCTCAACAGCGCATATACGGGTGATGTCCAGTGGGGCGGCCTTTCACCTGAAGATGCAGAGAGGATAGAGGTTGTGAAAGGCCCGTTTTCAAGCCTTTACGGCGGATATGCTATGGGCGGTGTTGTAAACATTATCACAAAGATGCCTGAAAAGAGGGAATTTGTATTTAAGACAGGCTACGGCTCGGGTTTTGAGAGAGGCGAGGCTATGGATGATTTAAGAAAGTTTTATCTTTCTTATGGAGATAAATTTAAGGATAAATTAAGCCTGTTTGTAAGTTATGGATATAAGGCAACAAACGGCTATCCAAGTGATTTCAATGTCCAGTCTTCAAAACCAACAGCAGGAATTACAGGCTGGTCTTATACAACGGATAATCAGGGCAATACCCGTTACTTAATAGGCGACAGAGGCGACAACAGGTGGTGGGACGACAATATCACATTCAAGGCAGGGTATGATTTTTCTAAAACCACAAAGGTTAATCTATCTTTTATCAGAACCCGGTATGAATACAATTATGATAATCCGCATACATATCTCAGGAATGCGTCAGGCAACGAGGTCTGGTCATACGGGACTGTGAAGGAATCTTCGTTCCTTTCAGGCTCTGGAGGCAGGATTCAGAACATCTACAACATAACCTCCGAAACGCAATTCTCTACGGTCAAGGCTAAGCTTTCCCTCGGACTCGTTGATCAGGAAAATTCATGGTATGTAACGCCTGATTCAACTGCTACCCGCTCCGGCGGTACGGGCAAGGTCAGCGAAACGCCATCACAAAGCTATAATGCAGATATTCAATTCACATTGCCTATTTTTGATAGGCATATTCTCACCTTCGGAGGCTCTTTCAGGCATGGCCGGGCAGATACAAAGGAGCATAATCTCGCAAACTGGAAGGATGAGAAATCAAAGACCGCTTTAACATACCAATCAAAAGGCAAAGACATTACATACGCATCGTTTGTTCAGGATGAAATAATAATTCTTGATAACCTCACCGCATACATCGGCTTCAGGCATGACTGGTGGGAGACATATGACGGCTATGCCAACGATGTGGGTAAGGCAGGATACCCCAAAAATTATGATTCACGGAAGGCGTCATCTTTCAGCCCCAAGGCTGCCCTTGTTTATAAACCTTTTGAAAAGACGACTTTAAGGACATCTGTCGGAAAGGCATTCAGACCGCCGACGGTTTATGACCTTTACAGGACATGGACATCATCATCCGGCGTCACATATGCGGGAAATCCTGATTTAAAGCCGGAGACAACGACCTCATGGGATATTGGGATTGAGCAGGGCTTATGGAAAGGTGCAAAGATTAGGGCAGCTTATTTTGAGAATTACATGAAAGACCTGATATATCGTAAAACAGTGTCTGCCACCCTTCAGGAGAATATCAATGCGGGAAAGGCTGAAAGCAAGGGCGTAGAGATCGAGGCTGAGCAGAGGTTTGATAAATGGCTCAGGCTCTTTGCCAATTTCACATATACCGATGCAAAGATAAAGAAAAACGATGCAAAGCCTGCAACAGAAGGCAAGAGGTTGACTCAGGTGCCTGAGAGCATGTTCAACATTGGCGGCGATTTTGAAAAAGGTCCTTTGTCAGCATCCCTGACAGGCAGGTATGTAAGCAAACGTTATTCAAATGATGAGAATAAAGATGTAGTGAATAATGTATATACATCTTACGACCCTTATTTTGTTGCGGATGCAAAGGTCTCTTATAAACTTACAAAGTTTGCCACACTCTCTTTTTCTGTAGATAACATCTTTGACAGGGATTATTTCGCCTATTACAAGGCACCAGGAAGGTCATGGTTTGGAGAGATAACATTAAGGTTTTAGGAGTAAAGGCAAGGGCATTGCCGTTGGTGGTTTCAATGTTGTTGCACATGGCGGTGATGGTTGTTTTTGCCTTTACAAATCAAGAAAAGGAGAAGATTTTTCATGTAGAGCTAATGATGCAGGATATGGGATATATGCATCAACACCAAGTAAAACAGTCATATCGGACATCGTCTCGGCTTTCTCAGCCTGTCATAAGAGATATAGATTCTTCTCTGTCTCATGAGGAAAAGACAGAGATAAAGACTGATAGCGTTAATACGATGGAAACATTGCCAACGGTAGAAGGTTCGAACGCTGATACTGTTTCAGCCAAATCCACAGTTTCTATTTTAACAAGCGGAGACAAGGCAGTGTCTGAAAAATCATTACTCAATGCAAAGGCAGGCGGTAATTCAGTCGCAAAGATTATAGGTCATGGGAATGCTGTTGTAGAAAGCGAATTCGGCTCTGCTAATGCCCCATCATTCTTAAAAAGGGTAATTCCTGAATATCCACGAGTGGCAAGGCGGCTTGGCAGAGAAGGGAGGGTAGTATTAATGCTTCACATTAATAAACATGGGAAACTGCTTAATGTAGAAATTATTGAAAAGGCAGGGTACGGCTTTGATGAGGCAGCGATGGACGCTGTAAAGTCCTCATCTTTTCAACCAGCAAGAGTAAACGACAAGCCTGTGGACTGCAAGGCAATATTGCCGATAAGCTTTAAACTGCAATAGAGGAGGACAAATATGGACTTAAATATTATATTGTGGATTGGCGGTATGCTCTTCAGCCTCAGCATATTTGCCATAAAAGTAGGCTTTGGTCTCGGCTTTAGCAGAATAAGATGGAAAGGCATCTTTCTGACCCTTTCCATGTATCTTGCGCTGTTTGTCCTTATTGCAACGCTCTCAGAACAGTTGATCAAAATACTTGAGCCAGTATTGAGGAAAGGCCCTTATCTCCATGCTGCTATGGCATTAGGGATGATTGTATGGGGAATTCTCTTATTGAGAGCACAGAACAAAGGGCACAGAGGACAGACAAATTCAAGATTTAAAAATGAAAACTCACAAATCATTGACTCTGAACTCCCAACTCTGAACTCATTACTTCTGTTAGTTCCCTGTCCTATCTGCCTTACTGCAATGACATTCTCTGTATGGTCCGCATTAAATGTAGTTAAATTCCCCGCAGGGCTGGTTGGTCTGGGCTTAGGATTTGTTTTTATTTTGTTGTCGCTTACTGTTTATTTTTCCTTAAAACTCATAACTTTTAACTCATCACTTATAACTCAAAGAATCGGTCTGGGATTAAGCATGATGGCGATAGGGCTTTATTTCATTGCATCCTTGTTTATTCCTGTAAAGATAGAGGAAGCGAAGGGGGTATACATGTCGTTTCTTGCAGAGAACGCTAACACTGCTTTAAATGACAGCATCGGAGTTTTTATTGTTCTTTTTGCAGCCATGTTAATTGGCTTTTTATTAAATAAGAGAACGGAGGTCAAAGAATGAATATCCTTGCAGGTCTTGAGACATTCCTGTATGTGATTTCATCTGCACTTTTCTATCCTGTGGTGGCAGGGCTTGTTCTGCTTACATTCTGGATTGTTGTCTCTTTTGGTGGTTTTTTGAGGGAGCATATAGAGAGAAAACAGGGAAACCCATCTGTATTGGGTAGATTTAAAAAAATCCTCGAATCGGAACTTTCAATTAATGCCGACAATACTGATATAAATCTGGAAAGGCGGCTGCAGGAAGCAGAGCTTGGACTTATCAAATCCCTTGATAAAATCAGATTTGCCATTCGTGTTGGTCCCGCCCTCGGCTTGATGGGAACACTAATTCCAATGGGCATCGCACTTTCTGCCCTTGCACAGGGTGATATGCCGAAAATGGCCAGCAGCATGGTTACTGCCTTTACCACAACCGTTGTAGGACTTGCCTGCGGTGTGGCTGCATATTTGATGTCATTGGTGAAAGAAAAATGGGTAAGGGCTGATATTAACGAGATGGATTACCTCACAGAGCTAACGCTCCGAAATTCAAAATTAAAAATTCAAAATGCAACCATGGAGGAAAAAGATGAGATTTTTGAAGAGGCACAGACGCTTCGAAAGATATGAACAGCCCCTTGAAGACCCAATTTCAGGGGTCGCAAATCTCTTTGACGCAAGCGTGGTTTTTATCGTGAGTATGATGATTGCCCTTTTCATGGCTTACAACATGCTCGATCTGCTTGACCCTAAATCGGAGGTCACGATCACAAAAAAGACCGCCGATGGAAAGATAGAGATAATCACAAAGAAAGGCAAGGAGATTAAGGCAAAAAAAGTGACCGATAAGAGATTAAGCGGTGAAGGCGAGAGGCTCGGAACAGCGTATCAATTAAAAGACGGGAGGGTTATTTATGTGCCAGAGTAAAGAAAATTCAAAAATTAAAAATCAAAATGTAAAATTAAGGTATTCCATAACTTTTATTTTTGCATTTTTCATTTTGCATTTCAGCATCGCCCATGCAGAGCCTTTGAAAATAAGCCTTTTGCTCGGAGACACCCATTCAAGGACAGCCCTTGATGCAGTCAAGGCAATAGAAAAAGAATACCCTGATATAAAGGGAAAGATTGGCTTTCATGTCTATACGAGCAGAGGTATCAGGGAAAGGAAAGGTGAAGATATGGCTGTTGCATCCTCAAAGGTCGTTTTCATCCTCCTCATTATGGACAGACAGGGAGTTGAGCTGGTGAGACTGCATATTGAAAAGGTGATAAAAAATGGTGGTAAGGTTTATGCAGTTGGTGGGATTTATAACAAAGAACACAAGGACATGGGGATAATAGATGATGAGGAGGTTAAGGCTTACTACAAAGAAAACGGCTTTGAGAATATAAAAAACATGATTCTGTTTGTGCTAAACAGAGATTTAGGGTTTAAGGTCTCATATAAAATGCCGGTTGCAGTCCCTGATTTTGGAATCTATATAAAACATGACAAAAGAGCTGTGGAGACTTATGATGAATTTTTAAAGTCTTACACACTTAACGCATCACGCATTACGCATTACGATAAATGGATAGGGCTTGCCTTCAACAAAAGTTCCTTTGATTCCGACAATCTCAAGAATATAGACGCAGTAATTGAGAGCCTTGAAAGAGAAGGCTTTAATGTCCTGCCTGTCTATGGCTATCCACCCGAGAAGGCAATAGAGAAATACTTCTTTGATGAAAAAGGAAAAAGCAGGGTGAGATTTATCGTTGGACTCTCCATGAAGGTCGGTATAAATCCTAAGGCGCTGAATCCTGTCCTTGAGAGGCTCAATGTCCCTATTATCAATGCCATTACTCTTTACACCAAATCAAAAGAGGAGTGGGAACAATCGCCTGCCGGCCTTGACATCTTTGAGAGGTCATGGCAAATAGCCCTGCCGGAGCTTGCAGGCATTATCCAGCCCACTGTCATTGCATCAAAGGAGAAGATGACTGATAAGGAGACCGGCATTGAATACATGGAGGAAAGACCGATACCGGAAAGGATAAGCAGGCTTACAGACAGGATTAAGGCATGGCTTAATCTTCAGGACAAACCAAACAAGGACAAAAAGATTGCAATCATCTATTACAATTATCCACCCGGCAAACAGAACATAGGCGCATCCTATCTGAATGTGCTTCCTGAAAGTTTGTGGGAAATATTAAACAAGCTTAAGGCCGAGGGATATGACATAAGCAATCAGTCAGTGGTCAGCAATCAGGAAATTAGTAAGGAGCAACTATTTAATAATATCCATAACTACGCAAGGAATATTGGCAATTGGGCTGCCGGAGAGATCGACAGGCTTGCAAAGAGTGGAAAGCCAATACTGATTCCGATTGATACATATAAAAGATGGTTTGAGGAACTGCCGGAAGGGTTAAAGAAGGCTATCATAAAAAACTGGGGCAGGCCTGAAGATAATAAAGTCATGTCATGGACAGGCGCAAGCGGCACAAAATATATAATCATACCTGCTGTTCAATACGGAAATATTATTTTCACTCCGCAGCCTTCAAGGGGCTGGGAGCAGGATTCAATAAAGCTCTACCACGATGTCACTCTCGCACCGCACCATCAATATGTCGCCTTTTATTTATGGCTTAAAAAAGGATTTCAGGCGGATGCTGTTGCGCATATCGGCACTCACGGCACGCATGAATGGCTCTCCGGTAAAGAGGTTGGATTTACGAATGAAGATCCTCCGGAGGCATTGATACAGGATTTGCCCAATATATATCCATACATTGTCGATGATGTTGGAGAAGGGCTTCAGGCAAAGAGGCGAGGCATGGCTGTAATCATCGACCATATGACACCGCCATTTGATAGGGCGGGAATGAATAAGGAATTGAAAGAGCTTGCAGCGCTTATTAACGACTACAATGCGGCTAAAGAGAAAAGCCCTTCACTTGCTGAGACAAAGCTTGATGATATAAATAAACTCGTAAAAAAGACAGGTATTCTTACAGACCTCAAACTCAAAGAAATTAAAAACCATGAAGAAATAGAGGAACTTGAGCATTACATAAAAGAGATTTCAGAAAGACAGACTCCATTCGGACTTCACACCTTTGGCAAGACGCCTGATGGAAAATACAGAAAGAGCACAGCAGAGGCAATTCTATCTATTGAAAAAGGGCTGTCAGATGAAGAACGGGGAAAAAGAATTGCTGATATGGAGCAAAGGATAATGCAATCAGGCAAGAGAGAACTTGACTCTTTTATCGCAGCGCTTGCCGGCAAATACATCCCTGCTGGTCAGGGCAACGATCCGATTAGAAATCCTGATTCCTTACCAACGGGTAAAAATTTCTACTCCTTCGATCCAACGAGAATACCATCAAAATCCACATATGAAATGGGTGTGAGGCTGGCAAAGGAACTCATAGAAGGCTATAAGCAAAGGCATGACATATATCCAGACAAACTCACATTTAATCTCTGGGGTGTTGAAACCATAAGGCATGAAGGCGTGATGGACTCACAAATTATGTATCTCATGGGAATAAAGCCGAAATGGGATGAAAGGGGAAGGGTAATAGGCATTGAGGCAATCCCCCGCTCTGAACTCGGAAGACCCCGCATTGATGTAACCATTGTCCCATCAGGGCTTTACAGGGATTTATTTTCCAATCTCATGGCACTGCTCGATAATGCTGTGAGCTTAGCAAAGGAACAGAATGAAGAAGACAATATCTTAAGGTCAAATGTCTTAAAGACCAAGAAGATGCTCATGGAAAAAGGTATTACAGAAGACAGGGCAGAAAAGCTTGCATCTGTAAGGCTATTCACCGTGCCTTCAGGCGCTTACGGAACAAACCTTGATAAGGTAATCCCAATGTCAAATACATGGGCTGATGAAAAACAGGTTGCCGATGTATATTTCATGAGGATGAGTTATATGTACGGGCAGGGGTTCTGGGGTGAAAAAATAGTGCGACAGAACGATAGTGCGACAGAGCGACAAGAAGATATAAGTCTTACCCTTTTAAAAACAGCCCTTTCAGGAACAAAGATGGCTGTTCACAGCCGTTCGGGTAATGTGTATGCAACCCTTGATAATGATGACTTCTTTCAATACCTTGGCGGTACTGCAATGGCGATACGTGCAGTTGATGGAAAGACACCAGAGGTTTATGTCACGAATATGTCCAATCCCAAAATGCCGAAGCAGGAGACCCTTGAGAAATTCATGGGTAGGGAGATGAGGGCGAGGTATCTTAATCCTGAGTGGATAAAGGCCATGATGAAGGAGGGCTATGCAGGCGCTCGTTTTGTTGATAAGGTTGTTGAGCATCTATGGGGATGGCAGGTTACAGTGCCGGAGGCAGTGGATGCAGCAAAGTGGAATGAGATGTATGAGACCTATGTCCTGGACAGGAACGGACTAAACATAAAAGAGATGTTCAAACAGTCAAAGAACATGTGGGCTTATCAATCCATTGTAGCGAGGATGCTTGAGACAGTGAGAAAGGACTATTGGAAACCTGATAAAAAAATAGTTGAGACCCTCGCAAAGGAATATGCAGAGAGCGTGAAAGAGGTTGGCCTTGCATGCTGCGACCACACATGCAATAATCCGTTGCTTACAAAATTTACCTCTTCTGTGCTGATGTCTGTGCCTGGATTGAAGGCTCAGGTGAATGGATTTATGAAGGCATTAAAAACAGTCCAGAGTCAAGAGTCAGGAGTCAAGAGTCAAAAAGACAAATCACTAACAAAAACATCTGCACCAGACGGAAAAGGTAAAAAGGTAGAGGGCTACGAAATACAGGATATAAATGCATCTGGGGCATCATCCGTACCAATCCCGTGGCTATTCTTGCTCGGATTTTTAGTATTTTTAGGGCTGATAATGCTTGGATGGAGAAAGACAAGGACATAAGTTGCTATTTTGCTGTTCATGGGGTTAAATAAAAGGATGGAAATTCCTGATTGGCTGAAACAGACAGAACACAGAATACAGAACACAGAATACAGAAAAACAAAAGAGAAGTTTCTTGATAAGACACTCAGCCATGTCGTCTCATTCACTGAAGATACGATGTTTAATGAAAGGGTTTCTGCAAAGAAAGGCCTTCTGCAGGGGATCGAACCCAGATTAAAGACAGCCTGCCTCCTCGGGTTCATTGTTGTTTTGAGTCTCCAGAAAACTATCGGAGGTATTGCTTTATTTTTGCTCATGTCTTTTTTTATGGCATTTGCATCTAAGGTGTCGTTTGCCCTGCTCTTGAAGAGGCTTATACCTGCCGCTGTGTTTACAGCATTCATAGCCATGCCTGCAACGTTGAATATAATTGTGAAGGGCGAGGCCCTATTAACGCTATATACCTTTGAAAAAACCTACAGCCTTGGCCCTATAGCCATTCCAGCAGAGGTATCGATAACAAGGCAGGGGTTGCTCAGTGCATTAACTCTGTTTTTGAGGGTTATTGCATCTGTCTCAATAGTTTTTCTTTTGACCCTGACAACACCACCAAACAGACTTATAAAGGCAGTCTCCTCTTTTATGCCAAGGGCATTGAAATCAATAGTCTCCATAAGCTACAGATACATCTTCTTCCTTGTTCGGGAGGTTGAGCAGTTTATAATGGGCTTTAAATCAAGAAATGTCTCATTGGGGTTCCCAAAAGGTCGTAAGACCTTTTGGGGTGCAGAGCAGAAATGGGTTGCATCAAGGGTAAGCCTTTTATTCTCGATCAGCCTGAGGCTGAGCAATGAGCTTGAGCGAGCTATGGAGTCACGGGGATACAAGACTGAAGATGATAGATTTCAGATGTCAGATTTCAGATTTTCGAGATATGATGCAGGCTGGATAATCTTTTGTATAATCTTTTCAGGAGCTATGATTTGGAAGTCTTTGGCGTAGACAAAATATCTTACACCTACAAAGACGGCAAGAAAGCCCTTGATGAAGTCTCGTTTAATGTCCGAGAAGGAGAGAGCCTGACAATAATCGGGACAAATGGCTCAGGCAAATCAACACTCCTTTATCTTCTTGACGGTCTCCTGATGCCTGAATCAGGAAGCATAAAGATATTCGGCAAGGATTTAGACAATGGATTTCTGCCCGAGTTCAGAGAGCGGATATCTCTTTTATTCCAGAACCCTCAGGTCCAGCTCTTTTTATTGAGTGTCTGGGATGAATTGTGTTTCGGACCGTTACAGCTTGGACTTAATAAGGATGATATCAAAAAAAGATCAGAGGATATCCTTAAATTATTAGGGATCGAACATCTGAGAGAGAGAGGCCCGTGGAATCTTAGCAGCGGAGAGATGAAAAAGGTCGCCCTCGGCACATGCCTGAGCACAAACGCCGATGTAATCCTTCTTGATGAGCCAACAACAGGACTCGATCCGAGGAGTCAGGTAGAGCTTGTTGATTTGATAATTGGCCTTCAAAAGGCTGGAAAGACCATAATCACAGCAACCCATGACCTCGGAATCATTGAGGATATCTCTGACAGGACAATTGTTCTCGGAGAAGACCACAGGGTTCTTTTGGAAGGGAAGCCGTGGGATGTGATGGAGGACACAAAGGCACTTCTTCAGGCAAACCTCATCCACAAACATGCACACAGGCACTGCTGGTATGTGCATGAGCACAGCCATTTTGGAGAGCACAAACATGAACATATATCAGCTACAACAGTCGGCAGTCTTCAGTCGATAGTCGATAGTCATGAAGAAAAAAATTTAGGAATAAAAGAGGAGAAATGTTTTGAGATGAGCGATCTGGATAAGCTTAAAAGGTTGCTTGAGCACTGGGTGGAGCACAATGTTGGGCATGCAAAGACCTACACCGAATGGGCTGAGAAGGCAGATGCGATGGGCAAAAACAAGCTTGCATGGACATTAAAAGAGATTGCGGATGAGACAGAAAGGCTCAATCTGCTATTTAACAGGGCAATAGAAGCGACAAATCTTTAATGTCCGCTCAAAGAATCCCATTTTTCTGCATTGTTTCTATTTTTCAGTGTGAATAATGCGGGTTAATCCGATTTCTTCCATACAATAGTTCTGTTTTTACCCTCTACCTTTGCCATGTAAAGAGCCCTGTCTGCATTCCTTGTCAGTTCATTTGTGTCTTTTCCATCATCTGGAAATGTGGCAACGCCTGCACTTACAGTAATGCAGCGACGGGGAAAGGTCTTCCATATGCATGGTAAGAGTTCCTGGATGTTCCTTCTTATCCTCTCAGCAACAAGATATGCCTCGTCTTTAGCTGTCTGTGGCATGATAACAGTAAATTCTTCCCCTCCAAAGCGTGCTAATACATCATTAACCCTTAAGGACTCTCGAGCTATATGTGCAATCCCCTTTAGAACATCATCCCCTGCAAGGTGTCCTTCTGTGTCGTTGAAGAGTTTAAAGTCATCGATGTCAAGCATGGCCAAAGAAAAGGGCAGGTCATGACGAACTGAACGCTGAATTTCTTCTATAAAACGATCATGGAAATAGCGCCTGTTAAACACTCCTGTGAGAGAGTCGGTAATCGAAAGCTCCTTCATCTGCTCAGCAAGGCTGTAATAGTTAGACGCCCTTAAGGCGATGGAAGCATAAGGGGCAAAATAGCTCAGCAAGGCCAGGTCTTGTTCTGAGAATACCTCTCCTGTTGTTTTATCCGAGATATTGAGAACACCTATGGTCTCTTCACCAACCTTTAATGGTATACAAACGAATGACCCTCCTTTGTAATGAGGTCTGGCTTTATATGCAGTGCCTCCTATATTTTCAACTAAAAGAGGTATACCCTCTTTGAACACCTTCCCTGCAACTCCCTCTCCTATCTTGATTTTTATATCCCGCGTAAGCCATTTGTTTATGCCCTTTACAGCCTTTATTGACAGCTCGCCTCTATCTTCATCGGGAAGCATTAGCGAACCCCTTTCTGCCTTTAAAAGGCGAGTCGTAGTATCCACAATTGTCTCATACAGGGCATCAGGGGTATGTAACACAGCAGGCAAACTTGTGGCTGCGAGGTTAAGGGCAGCTATATCCTTGGTGTGTGCATCATAAACGGTCTGCAGAGATGTGTTTCTTAACACAAAACCAACAAGGTTGCAGAGCTCGGATATACATTCAGATTCTTCCCTCGCGATAAGGGAGTTGAATATTCCTAAAACTCCAAATACATTTTCTTTGCAAAAAATCGGGAATAAATGTATGGATGCTATATTATCCGGAAAGCCGAGTCTTAATATCTCCATGTTATCATTGCAGGATACAGGACTGCGCCCCTTGATGGATCGAGAAATCATCCATGCTTCTTCTTTCAGAAAGACAGACTCAACATCGCCCTTCGATCTCCCCGCTGAAATCATCGGCTTAAAGAGGGCGCCGTCTTTAACCATTACAGAAACGGTATCCACATTAAGCAGGAAGAGAAGGGCATCAACCATGAGGGAATAAACCTCACCTGTTGTAATAGGCTGTTGAATGTTTGACAAGACATCTATAATGGTTTTTGCCCATTGGTATCTCTTACGGTTCAGATTCCGTTCATAACCGCACCTTAATACTGTGTTGAGCAGAAGTTTTATATGCGTAGATATACTTTGAATCGTTTCGTAGTCTCTCACCGTAATCTTTTGTGACCAGGATTGGAGCTGTGATGGGGTAAGCCCATAGCTCTGCCCTTTTTTCATATAGAACTCTTCAAAATCCCTGTTCGAAAGATAAAATGCACCGCCAACCAAAACAAGGGCACAACCATCTACCTGTGATGGTATGAAAAGATGATGCTGGTCAGCAGGCCCTTTGAACAGTGAGATTTCCTTCCTCATTGCTGCCATTTCAATCCCTTTCCGCACAAAATCCCCATATTCCTCTCTTCCTGCCGTATATGATTTTATAAATGCGAGGAGTTTGTCTTCATATTTTGGAGGGATGAGTAAATGCCCCCTGTCATCGTATGTGGAAAATGAAAAACCGGTAAGCTCTGAGAACGAATCCTGAACAACGGATAATCCCTGAATATCAACAAGTTCCAAGTTCATAGGTCTCTTTCTAAAATTATTTTATCTTAAAACATATCAAACTACAACCCCAATAATAATATCTCTAATTTTTAATTTTGTGAGACCCTATCGATCCCATACTTCTTCATCTTATAACCTATCTGTCTTGGCGTGAAGCCGAGGAGGCGGGCTGCACGGGCATGTACCCAGCCAGTCTTTTTAAGGGCCTCAAGGATCCTATGTTTTTCTGTCTCCTCAAGGCTGGCCTTGAGTGTCTCTTTAAGTGGGATTTCCTTTATCATAGGACTCTTAAGGTTTAATGGAAGATTCGCTGGTCTAATAATTTTATCCGTGGACATTACAACAAGCCTCTCTATGGTATTTTCAAGTTCACGCACATTTCCAGGCCAGTCGTAATCCACGAGAATCCTGAGGGCATCTGAAGAGATTGAGATATCCTTCTTGTTTTCCTCATTAAACCGCTTTAGAAAAAATTCTATCAAGAGCGGCATATCTTCTTTCCTCTCCCTGAGTGCAGGCAGAAATACCGGCACAACATTCAGTCTATAGTATAAATCCTCCCTGAACCTGCCCTGCGAGACGAAGTCTTCAAGATGTCTGCTGGTCGCAGCGATAAGCCTGACATCGACCTTTATTGTCCTCTCCCCGCCAACACGCTCAAACTCCTTCTCTTGAAGCACTCTGAGAATCTTTGGCTGAAGATTAACCGTCAGGTCTCCTATCTCATCGAGGAATATTGTCCCTCTATCTGCAAGCTCAAATCTGCCCCGCCTCGATGAGATCGCACCTGTGAATGCTCCTTTTTCATGGCCGAAAAGCTCTGATTCAAGAAGGCCCTCGGGTATAGAGGCACAGTTGAATTTTATAAAGGGTCCCTTTGCCCTGGGGCTCATATAATGAATCGCCTTTGCAATCAGCTCTTTTCCTGTACCGCTTTCCCCTCTTAGTAGCACCGTTGCCTTTGAAGCAGCTACACGGTGTATTGACTCAAACACCTCCTGCATCCTGTCAGACTGGCCTATAACATTATCTATTCTATATCTGCCTTTGAGCTCCCTCCTCAGTTCCTCCCTCTCCCATAGGAGGGCTTCCTTCTCTTTCTCAATCTCCCTGTATAGCTTCACAGACTGGGCAATAAGTGACGCGATAATCTTAAGGAGCCTGAGGTCTTCTTCAAAGGAGATGCCTTTGGATTCAAAGAGCCTATCAACACTCAAGACACCAAGTATCTCATGCTTGAATTTTATAGGGACACACAGGAAGGCAATGTTTTCTTTCTTTATATCCTTCCTCGCACCTGTCCTGTCAAGGAATAGGGGTTCGTCTCCAACATTAGGAATAACAATCGGAGAGCCGAGCTTTGCAACCCTTCCGATGATGCCTTCTCCGAGTTTATATCTTCCCCTTTTAATCTCCTCACCTGTAAGGCCATGCGCTGCCTCTATTGCAATCTCACCATCTTTTTTAAGGGCAACAGTTCCCCTCTTCATATCCATGAACTCGGCGAGGACTCTCATAGCACTTTTCAAATTAGACCGCAGGTCAAGGGATGAGCCGAGTATCTTGCTTATCTCGTAAAGTGTTGTGAGCTCGATTGTCTTGTAATCTTTCTGCATGAGTCTAATTTATTCGAAATCATCCAAAAAATGCAAAGGTGCCCAATATTTAATCATGTATGCCTAAAAGTTAGGCACGGTTAATGTCAGGCTTATGGAAAAATCCTTATTCTCCAATGGACAGATTCTGGCATGTTTGTTGATATCAAATAAAATATAATGATGTCGGTCTTGATTTTAAAGAACATAATCTCTGAAGGTCCATGGACAATAGAGGATTTTCTAAGAGAAAACCATATCCCCTACAGGATTGTTGAACTTGCGACTGAAACGTTACCTGATACAGAGGAATTCGACGCCCTTGTGATGATGGGCGGACCGATGAGCGTGAATGAAGACGACATCTATCCATATATAAAGAAAGAAGAGGAACTTGTAAGGGAATTCATCAGCAAGGGCAAGAAAATCCTCGGCATCTGCCTTGGAGCACAGATAATAGCAAAGGCACTTGGTGCAAAAGTATATGTAGGTCGTGAGAAAGAGATTGGATGGTATGATATTGAGCTTACAGAGGATGGAATCAGAGATTGCTTTATGAAGAAGCTTGCAGTGCATCCGAGGGCAGGAGATTTCTGGAAGAGATTCAAGGTATTCCAGTGGCATGGTGAGACGTTTGACATTCCTGATGCAGCTGTCAGGATTGCGAAATCGACAATCTATCCGAACCAGGCATTCAGATATGGTAAAAATGTCTACGCCTTTCAATTTCATATAGAAGTAAGAAAAGAAATGATATATGATTGGCTTAAGAACGAGTCAGTTGATATAGACGGCATCAGGAGAGAAACCGATATTATATACAATGACTATCTCGGCAGGGCGATGAATTTCTATAAGGCATTTTTTGGAAAACAGTGAATAGTGGATAGTCTTTTACTAACGACTATTACTAACGACTAACTACTAAGATTAGGAGGTGATACATGAAGAAGATTGAGGCAATAATAAAGCCCTTCAAGCTTGATGAAGTCAAGGATGCCCTGAATGAGATCGGCATACAGGGGATGACGGTCATCGAGGTTAAGGGTTTCGGAAGGCAGAAGGGCCACACTGAACTATACCGTGGTGCAGAATACGTTGTTGATTTTATACCAAAGATAAAGATCGAGATCGTCACCTCGGATAGTCTTGCGCCAAAAGTTGTAGAGGTCATAGAAAAAACAGCCAGGACAGGAAAGATCGGTGATGGGAAAATCTTCGTCTGCCCTGTTGGCGAGGTCATAAGAATAAGGACTGGAGAACGCGGAGAGACAGCAGTATAAAAAACAGTGAATAGTCGTTAGTGAATAGTTTTTAGTTAAAAGGAAATAAATCATTTGCTATTCACTGTTCACTAACTACTAAAAATAAAAGGAGGATGTATGACACCAAAGGACGTAATCAAACTTGCACAGGAAAACAAGGCACAGATGGTGGACTTCAAGTTCCTTGATTTCCCTGGCATATGGCAGCACTTTTCAGTGCCTGTGGATGAACTGAAAGAGGAGATATTTGAAGAGGGTCTCGGATTCGATGGCTCATCCATAAGGGGATGGCAGGCAATCCACACATCGGACATGCTCATAATTCCTGACCCGGCAACAGCGTTCATGGATCCTTTCAGGGAGTACCCAACCCTCAGCCTCACATGCAACATAGTTGACCCCATAACAAAGGAGTATTACTCGAGGGATCCAAGGTATATAGCACAAAAGGCTGAGAACTATCTTAAGTCAACAAGAATAGGTGATCTGGCCTACTTTGGCCCTGAGCCTGAGTTTTTTATTCTTGATGATGTAAGGTTTGACCAGACAGCCAACAGCGGCTATTATTTCCTCGATTCAAAAGAGGGCATCTGGAATTCAGGCAGGGAAGAGAATCCTAACCTCGGTTATAAGCCAAGGCATAAGGAAGGTTATTTCCCTGTGCCGCCAACAGACAGCCAGGAAGACCTGAGGACAGAGATGGTCTTAGAGCTGCAAAAATGCGGCATATATGTTGAAAAACAGCACCATGAGGTTGCTACAGCAGGTCAAGCAGAAATAGATATGAGATTTAACTCCCTTGTAAGAATGGCAGACCAGATGATGATATTTAAGTATATAGTAAAGAATGTTGCAAGGAGGCATGGTAAGACAGTAACGTTTATGCCAAAGCCGATATTTGGTGATAATGGCTCGGGTATGCATACACACCAGAGCCTCTGGAAGAATGGGAAACCCTTATTCGCTGGCAATGGCTATGCCGGTTTAAGTGAGCTTGCCCTTTATTACATAGGCGGAATACTTAAACATGCACCAGCCCTTGCTGCACTTACAAACCCGACAACAAACTCATACAAAAGGCTTACGCCCGGTTTTGAGGCACCTGTTAATCTCGCATATTCAGCCAGGAACCGTTCAGCCTCAATCCGTATCCCAACTTATTCCCCAAGCCCAAAGGCAAAGAGATGCGAGGTGAGATTCCCTGACCCAGCATGTAACCCTTATCTTGCCTTTGCTGCAATGCTCATGGCAGGACTTGATGGAATCGAAAACAAGATACATCCAGGCGAACCACTTGACAAGGACATCTATGAGCTCGGGCCCGAGGAACTTGCTTCAGTGCCAACAATGCCAGCAAGCCTTGAAGAGGCGCTCGATAATCTTGAAGCAGACCACGAGTTTCTGATGAAGGGTGATGTATTCACAGAGGATGCAATCGAGACATGGATAAGCTACAAGAGGTCAAAAGAGGTTGATGCCCTCAGGCTCAGGCCGCACCCATACGAGTTTTTCCTTTACTACGATATTTAAGAAAAATATTAAGACTATTAAAAGAGGGGGGAAGCGAAAATTTCGCTTCCCCCCTCTTTTAATAGATTGACCTAATTCTTCCTGTCTTACGGTCAAAAAGAACTTTATCTATCAGCCTTTCGTCTTTATAGATATCTGTCTCTATAAATCTTCCTTTATGCTGCATATTGACTGCCTTAATGCCCTTTTCAGCATAATACTTTTCTATAGCATCCATCGCCTCCAGCGGCTTAAGCGTCTCCTTACAGACACCGTAGATGCTGTACCACTGGCAGTAGTCACCATAAGGCGTTACATTGTCTTCTGCTGCATGGGCAATAGGTGCCACGGGCAGTGCTAAAATAATGGCTGAGAGTAGAATCAAGTGCATTGGACTGTTTGCTTTCACCTCCCTTTACCTAACATTTTAAATATCGATAATGAAGAAATTATGAAAAAACCTAAATCTTCTCTGCATTCTATATATCCCTAAATGGCAACCATACCCTGAAAGTCGTTCCCTCGCCGACACTGCTCTTAACATCAACCCTCCCGCCCATCGCATCGATAAGCTCCTTCACAATTGCAAGGCCAAGCCCAATGCCCTCACCAGAAGCAGAGGAGTTCTCTCCCCTGTAGAACCTTTCGAATATCATTGGCAGTTCACCCGCAGGTATCCCGGCACCAGAGTCCCTCACCTCAATAAAAAATCCCCGGCCTTCAGTGCCATAATCAACCCATACGCCGCCCTTCTCTGTATATTTCAAAGAATTCGAAATTATATTCTTTATTATCCTATCGAGCTTGTCAGTATCAGTTATGACATTAATATCGCTTCTGCCAGCGACCTTAAGCTCAAGCCCCTTTTCTGAGAAAAGGGGTTGCATAACATATGCTATCCCATCGAGAAATTCTCTTAGGTTTACTCTTGCATAATCTCCTTTTGAGAAGAAGCTTGCCTCAGCCTTTGTGAAGTCTTCTATACCCTCAACAAGCTTGATTAATCTCTCGACCTCACCTCTTATATTCTCAAGCCCTTCATGTCTGTTTTCAATCACCCCATCTATCACAGCCTCGACATTCGCCTTCATGACTGTAAGCGGTGTCCTCAACTCATGTGCTATATTTGAGGTGAGATGTCTTCTCAAGGCTTCCTCCCTCTGGAGGGCCTCAGCCATATAGTTGAAGCTGTCTGATAACTTTCCTATCTCATCTTTTTTTGACCTTGTCTTCACCCGGACACTGAAATCGCTCTTTGCTACTGCCGCGGCAGCACTCTTAAGTCTCTTGATAGGTCTTGACAGAAAGAGGCTGAAAAAGACGGCCAGGAACAAGGCTCCACCACCAGCAATCAAGAATGATATTGTCAGAAAATCTTTCCCCCTCTTTTTAAAAATCAGCTCTTTCTCTTTAATCAGTCCTTCTCTGCTCAAAGCCCTGACATATAATGTGCCTACCTCTTTTCCCTCTATATAGAGTGGATAAGGTTCAAATTCTCCTTCTGCTGAATGAATATGGACCAGTGCCTCCATCCTGCGTCTCATGGCAGGAGACAATGAATCAACAACGTCCTCTGAACTCATTATCTCCACACCATCCTTATCTTCAATACGCACATCGAAACCAAGCATCATTGCCCAGTGTATAGAGTCTGCAAGTGATCTTCTGTCCCATTCACCGTTCAAATAGCTGCCCTCAACAGATGCAAGGACCCAGTAAAATTGATCTTCCTTTGTGCCCCTGACGTAATCCTCAAAGTCCTTTATAATCAGCCATCTGAATATAAAATTAGAGATAAGGGCAATAAATATTACGGATAAAAATGCAAGAAATAGCTTAGTTCTCATCAGGCGTGCCTATGAATTTATAACCAATAGCGTAGATTGTCTTTATGAGAGTTGGATTCTTGGGGTCGTCTTCTATCTTGTGCCTGAGGTTCTTGATATGTGCATCAATCGTCCTGTCATACCCCTCGAAATTATAGCCCTGGACCATATTCACGAGCTGGAGCCTGCTCAGAACCCTCCCTGGCTTCTCTGCAAGTGCGAGCAGTATCTTGAACTCTGTTGGCGTGAGCGTTACCATTACATCACCTTTCTTCATCTCATAATTTGCTGCATCCATCTTCAACGCACCATTATTAAAGCTCCGTATCTTCTCGGATTTTCTCGTCCTTCTCAGATGTGCCTTTACCCTGGCAACAAGCTCTCTGGGGCTGAAGGGCTTCACAACATAGTCATCTGCACCTATGCCCAATCCCCTTATCCTGTCTTCCTCGCCGCTCTTGGCAGTGAGCATTATTATCGGAACATCAGAGCTTTCCCGGATCAAACTGCAAAGCTCCTCACCCTGCATATCAGGTAGAAGCAGGTCAAGAATTATGAGGTCAAAGTGCTCTTTCAGGGACTTTATGGCCTTTTCCCCTGTATCTGCAACAACAGTTCTAAAGCCATCCTTTTCAAGATATACCCTGACTATATCAGATATCTTCTTTTCGTCTTCAACGACTAATATTGTTCCTCTCTGCCCAGAATCCATAATATTTTTCTCCAAAGAAGAGAGTTAATACTGTGAGACCCACGCCCCCTATGACATCTACGACATAATGATACCTACAATAGACCGTAGAAAAAACAAGTGCAATCACAACAGGGAGAAAGAGCCAGAAAAGTTTTTTCTGAAACCTGTATGCAAGTCCCAGGACCAGAAGGGCAATTCCTGTATGTCCGCTTGGAAATGCATCCCTCTTTATGCCCTCAAGATTATTGAGAAGGCTCTGGATAGGCTCTGCAACAAGAAAACTCTCCAGTTCCGATGTCTGGAGATGATGCATTGTGTATCTCGGCCCGAGTGCTGGCATGAGTATGTATCCAAGATAAGAGAGGTAAAAACAGAAGACTATCAGGAACAAAGACCTGTTGAACTCTTCATCCTTACCCTCGAACTTCAATATCACACCAAGAATTATAGGAAGAAAATAGTATGTAGTGTAAGCTATTTGGAAAATATCTGTAAGCAGCGGACTCATTATCTTTTCGAGCATCACGGTGGGATAGCCTTTGAATATCATATAGTCGAGCCTGATAAGTAGAGGGTCTATATCCCTCGGGTTAACGTGACGTACAAGCCATTCCATGCTGTCAAAGACAACGAGTATGCATATCATGGGGAAGATAAGATCATACACATGACCAACAAACCTCCCTTTATTCTTCACAGCGATTAGTAGAATCTGTGCGAATATTAGTGAGGAGTAGATACCGATGAGCAGAAAAGCCATTGGAATCCTTTGATTAAATATAACAGTAGTAGTCAAAAGGAACGAGAGGAAGATTACTGTCACAGCATCTGCAGGTCTCAACCTGAGGATTATCCTTCCCATTAAAGCTTACTCAAAGCCCTCCTTACAGCTTTTCCCTTTCTTGATAGCTTCCTTGGATTGCCCTTTTTCTGTGGTTCATAGTACTCTTCATCATAATCCTCATTTCGGCCTTCATTTATTATCTCTTTCCTTTTAAGTATGCAGAGAAAATCCTCTGATGGAATCGGTATTGAGCCGACAGACCATGCATATGATGCTATCTCCCTGTCTGATGTAACAACAATCCACTCGCGCTTCTCTTTAGAGATAATCCTCTTTATCAGGACATCTGCCTTTTCTCCGAGCCGTGAATAGACTACAGCCACCCCTCCTGTGACAGAGAAAGTTTCCTGCCTGCTTCCACCCTTCCAGCCGTCAAACACAACAGTGATATCATTCCCTTTCGTCTTCCTGTACTCTATGAGGGAAGCGACAAGTCTCTCCCTCTGGGCTTCAAGGTCTCTGTGGTAAATGCCTATAATGTTATATCCGTCTATGATTATCGAAGAAATATCAGACCTCTTTTATATTTCCTTTGCATTTTTGCACCTCATAATAAAAATATAACATGAATCGGCAGAATAATTGGGAGTTGTCTCGCTTCAGAAATTAATTATGACCTAAATTGAGCTTGTAGGGGGGCGAGGCGACGCCTCCCCCCTACTTGAGATATGGCTATGTTTTTTTGTCAATCAGGTGCTTCTTCTCTTCTAAATAATCTTCCAAACTCTGCATTTCTTCTTTGGTGTAATGGATGAATTTTATGTGCATGCCCCTTTGATAAGCAGGATTGTTCTGGTTAACCTCTACGACCTTGCCTTTAAACTCACCTAAAAGTTTGTCCTCTGGCGGTATGTAAAAATGCATTACTACTGTGGAACCCTTTGGGAGCGGCGAGTCTGTTTTAATAAATACCCCGGCCTTACTTATATTTAAGACAAAATCAGGGCAAACCTCTGATACACTGTCACCATATTTGACAGCAAGACAGACCGGAAACCGCACATGCTTTCGTCTTTCAGCATCTTCTGAATATTCCTCTGCCTCTCCCCCTTTGTCAACAAAAAACTTATCCATTTACCTTAACGAGTTTTATCCACTCTTAAACTCTTAACTGCTTTCAAATTTGTAGCCGACGATTGAAATCCCTGCTTCTTCTGCTTCCTTTATCATTCTATCCCTGTCAAGGAGGATACTCTTATCTGCTTCGACTGCAATAACTCTTGCGCTGACCTCCAACAGGGACTTTAAGGTCTTAAGGCCGACAACAGGGACATCAAATCTCATATCCTGCGCTGGTTTACTCACCTTCACTACAACAGCGCTTTCTCCGGCAAGCCTTCCACCCCTCAGGATGGCCTCATCTGTCCCCTCTATGGCCTCAATCGCCATAACAGCCTGATTCTTTACAACAACTGTCTGGCCTATGTCCAATCTCCCTATCTCTTTTGCTATCCTCCACCCAAATGCTATATCCTTCCATTCATCGTCTGTCGGGCCATCTTCCGTGAGTACCCCTTCAGGGGTAAGAAGGTCAAAGCTGAAAGCTGTTGTATCAAGCAGCGTTATGCCATCCTTTTCGAGTTCATTTGCTACGGCAAGTAGTATTGAATCATCGCTCCTGTCTTTCAGGGAAAATAGGAGCTTTACAGCCCGCCAATCAGGGGTAATCTTGCTCTTATAAAGCAATGACTTCGGAACCTTTCCAGCCATAACAGCTTCTTTCACATCAAACTTTTTTAGAGAATCCATAATCTCACCGAGCTTACCGACATTAATCCATTCTATTTCATCAACATACCTTGAAAGGGAGCTATCAGCAAGGGGTTCAAGGGCAATTGCCACAACCCTGTATCCCTTTGCTCTCGCCTCAATGGCAATAGCCTTGGGAAGCTCTCCCATCCCTGAGATTAAGCCAAGAGTCTTCATCCCAAACCCCGCTTACAAACATTGGTCACCTGCACATTCCCCTTTTGTTCTTCTCAATGAACTCGAGGAGATGCCTTATCTCGTCTGTGTATGGCAATTCCTCCTGCACCTTTTTAAGTGCATCCTTTAGTGTTCGCTTTTCCCTGAATAGTATCTTGTATGCCTTCTTGATCGCATTGATAGTTGAATCGGAGAATCCATGTCTCTTCAACCCCACAGTATTTAGACCAAAGAGCTTTGCCCTTGCGCCGGACGCTATTGTGTATGGAGGTATGTCCTGACCTATGCCGCTGAAGCCGCCGACCATCGCGTATGCACCGATCCTTGTGAACTGGTGCACTGCAACGAGCCCCCCTATTACAGCGTAGTCTTCCACAGTCACATGGCCTGCAAGGGTTGCAGCGTTTGCCATTATCACAGAGTTGCCGATTTTGCAGTCGTGTGCTATATGGACATACGCCATTAAAAAGTTTTTGTCTCCGATCTCGGTTAATCCGTCTCCACTAACAGATGCCCTGTGGATGGTTGTGTATTCCCTTATTATGTTGCTGCTCCCTATCTTTACCCCTGTCCTCTCCCCTTTGTATTTGAGGTCCTGAGGTGGAAGTCCAATACTGGCGAATGGATATATTGTGCAGTCCTCTCCGATCTCTGTATTGCCTTCTATCACTACATTCGACATGAGCTTTGTACCCTTTCTCAGGCACACGTCTTCCCCGACGATGCAGAAGGGGCCTATTGATACGCCTTCGTCGATAGCTGCTTTTGGGTCTATGATTACTGTTGGATGTATTTCTGTTGCCATTACCTATATCTCCCTGTCAGTTACCATGGCTGTAAATTCTGCCTCTGAGACAAGTTTTTCATCGACAAATGCATTTCCAGAAAATCTCCAGACATTGCCTCTCTGCTGTAATACTTTTATTTCGAATTTTATCTGGTCCCCTGGAATAACAGGTTTCCTGAATTTGGCCTTTTCTATGCTCATAAAATATACTGCTCTGCCTTGAACCCCAGAACGGAATGCCATTACGGCTGCTACCTGTGCCATAGCCTCGACAATCAATACGCCTGGCATTATTGGGTTGCCAGGGAAATGTCCCAGGAAGAATGGCTCATTAACAGTCACATTTTTTATGCCGATTGCCTTTATACCGGGTTCTATCTCGAGAATCCTGTCAACTAAAAGGAAAGGATATCTGTGTGGGAGTATGCCCTGTATCTCTCTGATATCTATCATTCCTTTTGCCTCCTTTCAATGTCTTTTATCTTTTCTTCAAGTTCTCTTATTTTTTTGTTCAGCTCAGGGAGCTTTGCGAATATGGCCTGGGCCTTCAGCCAGCCCCTGTGTGGGATGGCAGGGACACCAGAGTAGGCGCCCCTGGTCAGATGTCCCATTATCCCTGATTTGGCGCCTATGATACAACCGGAATCTATCTTCACATGGTCAGCAATGCCAACCTGTCCAGCTATTGTAACAAAGTTTCCTATCTCTGTGCTTCCACCAATACCAACCTGTGCAACAACTATGGAATTTTCACCTATTCTTACGTTATGGCCTATCTGAACCATGTTGTCTATCTTTGTGCCGCTGCCTATTATGGTGTTGCCTGTTGTTGCCCTGTCGATAGTAACATTTGCGCCTATCTCAACATCGTCTCCTATCGTGACACCACCAACCTGAGGTATTTTGTGATGCCTGCCCCCTTCAAACACATAACCAAATCCATCTGAGCCTATAACAGAGCCGGCATGTATTATAACCCGGTTGCCGATTTTCACCCTTTCTCTAATCGTGACATTCGGATATAAAATGCACTCATCACCTATGGATGTCTCCTCACCGATGAATACCCATGGATAAATCACTGTCCCATCGCCTATCGATGCGCCTTCTGAGATGTAAGCCATAGGATAGATAGAGACATCTTTACCTATTCGTGCCTTATCAGAAACAAATGCCCGCTCGCTTATTCCGGCTGGTTTAATGGGTTTTATGTAGAAATGTTCGAGAAGCCGTGCAAAGGCATAGTAAGGGTTTGAGACCTTAATCTGCGCCTTTCTTATCTCTGGTATCTCTTCTTTGACAATTACGCACGATGCCCTGCTCTCCGAACATTCTCGTATAAGTTTCGGGTTTGATAGGAATGTTATATCACCCTCTGATGCCTCTGATATCCCGGCAACACCCTTTATCTCCATCTCGGCGTCGCCTATTATTTCTCCACCGAGCATCAATGCAAGTTCTCTGAGTTTCATAGTGCGTAATAGAAATTCAAAAAACAAAAATCAAGAGTCAGGCATGGCAGGTGAAAAATTTTTAGTTCGACACCTTGAAATCCTACCTGTAAAGATAAACCGTATGCATCTCAAAAACCATTGATAAAACAATGAGATAAATGTATCCATTTCTGATAATCTGTCGATTCTAAAAATTATGAACCCTGCCTTGCCTGCCTTCTATGTCTATTTTTCGGCCCTAACTTTGGATCTTTGATAGTGATCATTTCTTCGGCTTGGCCTTTAACTCGTTGTAATTCTTTATCACCATGTCGGTAATATCAAGCTCTTTCTTTGAATAGAGTATGAGGCCCTCTGCGGTTTCCAGTATAAGCGTATAGCCTTCTTCCTGGCCGATTTTATTGATTATCTCCCTCACGTCTCTAATGATTGCACCTGTGAGCTCGCCCTCTTTCTTCTTAACCTCAGCCTGAGCATCAGCCACAAGTCTCTGATAATCTCTCAACAGTCTCTCCATTTCTTCTTCCCTGGCCTTTTTTGCCTCGGCAGAAAGCACAGATGCCTGTTTCTCAATCTCCCCCTTGAGTTTCTCGATAGCCTTTCTCTTCTCATCTACTATTGTCTCCTTCGACTTTATTAGAGATTCAAGGTCGCTCTTTGCCTTTTTGCCTGCCTCTGATTCATTGAGTGCACGCTGCAGGTCGATAAGACCTATTTTTGGAGCATCTGCTGCAAGGGCATTAGATGCAGCGATTAACAAGACTACGGATAACAGCAACAGAAATATTTTCTTCATCTCTCCTCCTTATTTTAGCCTGAATTTGTTTATATCTTATCAAAGTTTATGAATAATCTGGGTTAGCTTATTGAAGATTCCCTGCAGCAAGCTGCAGGGAATACACTCGCTCTCCATTTAAAAGAAGGTTCCAAAGGTGAACTCCCACCTGCTCTTGCTTTCTCCTGGTTTTCTATCAAGATTATACCCCCATTCTATCCTTATCGGCCCTATTGGCGAAATCCATCTGAATCCGAGGCCTGAAGTATAACGCAGGTCCCCCATGGACTCATGGGCATCATATGCCTTTCCTGCATCGAAAAAGACAACACCTTTGAGCCTGAGGTCTTTTACTACAGGGAATATATACTCTGTGTTGAAGATGAGTTCTTTTGTGCCTCCCATAACATCACCATTTTCATCCCTCGGCCCTGCCTCGCCAAAACCAAGTCCCCTGATGGTGTAAATGCCTCCGACATAAAACCTCTCATAGAGGGGAAGTGGTTTTCCAAACACACCTGTTGCATAACCGATGCGGCCCCTCAGGGAGACGGTTGTCTCACCAATAGGGAAAAACCATGCCGAGTCAGCAATGCCTTTCAAGAATGCATTGCTTCCGCCCAGGCCTGCAAAGGTGAGGTGGAGAGCATTCCTTGAACCCCTTGTCGGGTCAAGGTAGCTGTCCCTTGAGTCCCTGACAACCGAGGGGGTTATGCTGCTTGTCGTCTTTGTGCCGGCCTGGTCCTTTACCCTAGATGAGGCATCTGAAGCTATATTGTAGATTGTGGCCTCTTCAAAGTTATATGATATATTCCCTCTCAGGTATTCATTGAAACTTTTACCGAATGAGACCTCAAAACCGATTGCCTTCCTGTCATACTCTATGTATTTTCTTGTTGTCCTATATATGCTGGTACCAAAAGAAACTGGTTTGTCCATAAACCATGGGTCCCTGAATGAAAGTTCATAGAATGTACTTCTTCCGCCGAGTTCGCCCTTCAGTTTTATATACTGGCCTTTTCCAAAAAGGTTGCCCTGTGTTAGGTCAACCATGCCTATAAATTTATCCACAGAGCTGTAACCACCACCTACACTGAGGAACCCTGTTGGCCTCTCCTTCACTTTGACATCAATGTCTACGAGTTTCTCTTCAGGCTTTGGTTTTGGCTGCATATCGACCGATTCGAAGAAGTTCAGATTATTAACCCTCTCATAACTCCTCCTGAGGAGGGCACTGTTGAATAAGTCGCCCTCATCAAGACGTATCTCTCTTCTTATAACCTTGTCCCTTGTCTTGACATTGCCTGAGACCCCTATCCTCCCTATCCTGTAAACATCCCCTTCCTCAACCCTGAAGGATACCCTGACCTGTTTTGTGCTCTCATCAGGCACCAGGTCAGGATATACCGTCACCAGTGCATAACCTTTTTCTGAATATGTCTCAGTCAGGGCTGCAATATCCTGCCTCAGGATTTCCCTGCTGAATACATTGTCAGGAGAAGATCTGATCTTCTTTCTTAATTCAGCCTCCGGGAACGCTTTATTCCCTGTAACCTCTATGGATGAGATTTTGTATCTGTCTCCTTCAGATATCTGAATTGTTATTATCATTCCTTTTTTATCATCTGTTAGCTGGATTTTTGGGTCTGCAACAGCAACCTTTATATGCCCATTGTTAAAATACAGGTCCCTTATCTTCTCGATGTCAGTATCCATTGTGTCTTTCTTGTAATAGCCTGAAGATGTGACAAATGAAAATAGCCACCATTCGCGGGTTTCCATCACCTTCTTTATCTTGCCTGTTGAGATCGCCCTGTTGCCTTCAATCCTTATGGCCTTTATCTTTACCTTCGGTCCCTCCTCTATCTGATATGTCAGGGAAACCTCATCATCGCTTATCTTTTTCACAACCGGCACAACCTTTGCCAGCCAGTACCCCTCCTCTTCGTAGAGGGCACGCAGCCTGTCGGCATTATCCTGAATAAGGAGGGTGTCCGATATTGAGCCAGGTGTTATTGTTAGCTTTTCCTTTAATCTTGAATCATCTATCTCTTTATTTCCCTGGAAATCCACCCTCACAATGGTAGGCTTTTCCTTGACGATATAGATTAATTTCAGTCCACCCTCAAATGGTTCTATCTCAACCTTCACGTCGTCAAAATAACCCATCTTGTAGATGTTCTTGATATCGTCCGCAGTCTTCTCGCTTGAGAGGGGTTCGCCGGTTCTCTGCGTAATTTTTGATTTCACAGCGCCTTCTTCGATTCTCTTGAGTCCTTTCACCTCTATAGAGTTCACAAGAGGGAGTTCCTGGGCTATAACACTTCCTGTCTCTGCAATAAAGACGGCAAAGATAACAACAAGGATGAAGGATAAAGGATGCCTCACTATTCATGCCTCCCAAAAATAAAATTCAGCACGTTAGTATAGCCCTCTGCAGGTGGCTGTGTAAATAGAAAAATCAATTCCTCTGAAATAGACATAGGGCAGGCGTTTTCATAATTTTTATAATCGACAGATTATTGAATTTCTGTGCCCTTTGGTTTATGATTAGCTCTATTGAAGAAAATATACACCCTTGGAACAGACAGGAGGAGCGAAGAAGACTTTATAGAGATACTCCTTGCTTATAACCTCAGGGCATTGATTGATGTCAGGCGATTTCCAAGGAGCAAGATTCAGACCTTTACGAGGAGCACCCTTGAGACCATCCTTAAGAGAGAAGGAATAGAATATCATTTCCTTGGAGACGAACTTGGAGGATTCAGGAAGGGTGGTTATACTGCGTACGCCCTTACAGGGGATTTTGCGAAGGGTATCGAAATGCTTGAGTCCATTGCAGCGGATAAACTTTCTGTAATTATATGCGCCGAGAGGTTCCCATGGAAATGTCATAGAAAGTGGATTGCAAAAGAGCTTCACAAAAGGGAATGGGAAGTGGAGCATATAATTGATAAAGGAAAAGTTTGGGTGCCAAAGTAAAGAAAGATTCTAAATGAAATTTATCAGGCTTGTTGAATATTTTGAAAGGCTTGAGGAGACGACCAAGCGGCTTGAGATGTTTGATATCCTTTCTGAGCTCTTCAGGGAGGCGTCTGCAAAAGATATCGATAAGATTATATATCTAAGCCAGGGGCAGCTCCTTCCGCCCTTTTATGGTCTTGAGATAGGCATGTCTGAAAAGCTCCTCATCAGGGCTATTTCAGATGCCACCAATACACCAACCCAAAAAGTCAAGGACTCATTCAAGCACAGTGGAGATCTCGGGAAAACTGCCGAAGGGCTTGTTAAGGGAAGGGGGCAGAATCTCACAGCAGAGAAAGTATACGAAGAGATTATGAACATTGCCAGGACATCAGGCGCAGGCAGCGTTGAGAAAAAGATAGGGTTTTTGAGCAATCTCTTAAGGGGTGTGTCCTCAAAAGAGGCAAAATACATTGCAAGGTTTGTTATCGGAAGGCTGCGGCTTGGCATAGGCGATCCCACAGTGCTTGAAGCCCTTGCACTTGCGCAGGGTGACAGGGCATTAAGACCGGAGCTTGAGAGGGCATACAACCTATGTTCAGACCTTGGCCTTGTTGCAAAGGCCCTGCTCGAGAAGGGTATGGAAGGCGTGAGGAAGTTCAGTGTCCGTGTTGGATACCCGATAAGAATGGCCCTGTGCGAGAGGCTTCCTTCATCCGAGGAGATAATCGCAAAGATAGGGAAGGCGGCTATAGAGGCAAAATATGATGGGTTTCGTGTGCAATGTCATAAGGATGGAGATAAGGTAGACCTCTTCTCCCGCAACCTTGAAAGGACAACCCACATGTTCCCTGAGATAAGAGAGGCTACAAAGGATTCCTTCCTTGCAAAGAGGGCGATATTTGAGGGGGAGGCGCTTGCATACAACGAGGCAACAGGCGAGCTTTTCCCATTCCAGATAACAATACAGCGCAAGAGGAAACATGGCATCGAGGAGCTTGCAAAGGAATATCCCCTCAAGTTCTTTGCATTCGAACTTCTCTATGTGGATGGAATGGATTATACAGAAAAACCTTATCTTGAAAGGAGAAAGAAGCTGGTATCTCTTATAAAGAAGAACCCTATAATAGAGCCTGCCGAGATGTTCATTACAGATGACCCTAAAAAAATATACAAATACTTTGAAGAGGCCATAGAGAGAGGGCTTGAAGGTGTTGTCGCAAAGAGACTTGATGCTCCATATGCAGCAGGGGGAAGGAACTTTAACTGGATAAAGCTTAAACGGAGTTACAGAGGCGAGCTTGCAGATACTATTGATGTATGCATTGTTGGATATTTCAGGGGAAAGGGTGCGAGGGCAAGATTCGGGGTTGGAGCATTGCTTGGAGCTGTATACGATGAAGAGGCAGACACATTTAGGACAGTGAGCAAGGTCGGCTCTGGATTCAAGGAAGATGAATTTATTGAACTCAAGAAAATCCTTGATGATATTGCCATCCAGCACAAACATCCACGGGTAGATTCTGTGATAGAGGCGGATGTATGGGTGGAACCGCGGTATGTGGTAACAGTAACTGCTGATGAAATAACCCGCTCACCATCTCATACAGCAGGCCGCGATAGAGAGGACATAGGCTATGCCTTACGGTTTCCGAGGGCAGTCGGATTTCTGCGTCAGGACAAAAAGCCGGAGGACGCAAATACAGTCAAAGAAGTTATAGAGATGTTCGAGATACAGAAGAAGGTGAAGGTGCAATAAAACAAGGGGGTAGTAGATAGTTGTCAGTAGTTAGAGGGAAGAAAACATGAGAATCACTCATTATTCTTTCGGCAAGATCACTATCGATAACAAGACCTGCACCTCTGATGTCATAATCTATCCAGACCATGTGGATTCAGCATGGTGGAGGAAGGAGGGACATTATCTTCAGGTTGTTGATTTAACTGATGTTATCAATGCAAAGCCAGATATATTGATAATCGGCACTGGATATTCAGGTGTGATGGCGGTGCCAAAAGAGACTATAAGTTTTCTCGAATCACGGGGGATCGAGGTTCGGGTTGTAAGGACTGAGAGGGCGGTTGAGTTATTCAATAATCGACCTGAAAATAAGAAAGTTATCGCTGCCCTGCATCTGACATGCTGAAGAGCAGACATTTACCTCTAACTCTTCTGCGGGGTTTACCAATTCTCTCTTTATTTTCTTTGAGATAAAATCAGCACGTCTTATGGGCGCAGGAATCCTGTACTTGCCAGTGCATTTAAGAACGATCTTTATTGAGTTTTTCAGGTCAATCTTGTGCCCAGGCGAGACAAAGACTGGTTTTACATTATCCCTTGTCCTTAAAACCGCACCGACTATTTTACCTTTATATTTCAGTGTAGACCATTGCCCTTTCTTCATCCCCAGTTCCATATATTCTCCAATCAGTCTTGACTTTGCACATCCAATGGTTGGTATATTTAGGAGTACACCTACGTGTGACGCTATTCCAAGACTCTTTGGGTGGGCTATTCCCTGGCCGTCAAATAGTATCAGGTCGGGTTTCTGTTTAAGCTTTTTAATAGCTTCAATAATTGCCGGGCCTTCTCTGAATGCAAGATAGCCGGGGTTATAAGGGAATTTAGATTTGGCGGTTACACTAACATCTTCAATATGTGTGAATTCTGGATACTTATAAAGACATGCCACACCGATAACCTTATTTTCGAAAAAGGCTGCATCAACTGCCGCGATGTATTTCGGAGTTTTTTTTAGAAGAGTAATTTTTACTTTCTTTCTGAGTGTCTCCTGAATCTCACCCGCCTCAGTTATGTTCTCTGGCCAGTGAATCCTCAGCCTGTCACTTCTTTTAGCCACTTCAGGTAATCTTCAGAGCCTTCAATAATTGGCATGGCAATAATCTCAGGGACTGTATAGCTATGCAATTCTTTGACTTTCCGTAAAAGGTTTTCGAAAAGACTTCTCTGTGTCTTTGCGATCATCAAAACCTCTTCCTCGTCCTCAACATTTCCCTGCCAGCTATAAATAGACCTTATGTTTTTTATTATATTCACACATCCGGCAAGTCTCTCTCCAACAAGGGCACGTGCAATCTTTGCTGCCTCATCCTCATTTGAGGCGGTTATGAAGATGACTATGTTATCCATCTGCAACCTCCAATGTGCGGCCGAAAAATAGAGATAGAACCGCCTGCCCTGTGTCTATTTCAGAGGTGCGTAGTGAGTCTTGCGTTACGCGCTTAAAGACCACCACGATTTTTATCCTTCATGAGCAGCCTTTTAGTTCCATCTTTACCTATCAAAGTAACTGTTGGTCTAAAGAATACAAAGTCCTGATGAAATGGCGTTTTGACAGTGCCCCCAAAAGAACTATTGTCTCCAAGTGCTATATGGATTGTGCCAAGGATCTTTTCTGACTCAAGGATATTGTCAGGCCTTGTTGCCTTATCATTTGTGCCGATGCCGAACTCTGCGATGTTTGCATTCTCCTTTTTTTCAGAAAGCTTTAGTCTCAAGTAGTCGGCATATCCTTCTTCTCCGTAAATATCCACAACATAACCATCCTTGACTATTAGTGTTATTGGAGATTTTAGCTGTCTTGTAGGAGCCCACTCAAGGACAAGACTTCCATTAGCTGTGCCTTCAAGGGGTGCGAGATATGCCTCGCCTGCAGGAAGATTGCCAAAAGAACCAGGTTTTGTAAGTATACCTGTATCTGATTCAGCCTTTCGACCTTTTTTTGAGAAAGAGATATGAGTGCCGTTTGGAGTTTTTATCTCTATAGATTCCGCCCTATTTACAACCTTTGCAACCTCTCTTGTCCTCTTCGAGAGGGCCTTCCAGTCCACATTCATCGCCCCTTCAAGCATCGAGACATCAAAGAGGGGCATACTTGCATATCGAGCCTTACATATCCTTGTAAGGAAATCCCTGAACCTCGTATGGCTCGTGGAATAATTCGAAAGTGCAATAACAGCATTTACTGCGTATTTTTTATGTCTTGATACAATCCTCTCAGCAGCCTTTAGCTGTTCGTCTTTAGCCTTTTTCATAAGTATTGACCTGAGCAGCCCTGCATCCTTCAGGGCATCCACCGCCCTTTTGCCAAATGCAATCTCCCATAGTTTTGTTGGAGGCTCTGCGCCATGGCTTTCTGTGGACAGATACTCGCAGGAGATTATCTCTCTGCAGAGGTTCCTGCCTGTCTCAACTGTGAGGAGGGCAATGTCTTTTAGCCTTTGCCTTCGCTCCGAGTTTGTAAGATCAATGTTTTCTTTCTTTGAAGGCCTGTCTGTAAATACGAGAACCCTTTCGGTCATTTTTACGCCAAGGTTTATTTTATAGATCGCTCTTAAAGCACCTGTAATCACTGTACCTGTATCTGAGTTTCTTTCACTATCGTAGGTGTGATGAATATAAGGAGCTCCTTTGTCTGAGATAATGAGTCTTTTTTCTTAAATAGCTCCCCGATACCGGGAATCTTTGAAAGGAGTGGCACCCTTTTCTCGCTCTCTGCATCCAATTTTGTAAATATACCACCTATCACTAAGGTCTCGCTATCATTCACTGTCAGCTCTGTAACAGCCTCCCTTGTAGTTTTGGATGGGATATTTTCAACAGTCTTTGACCAGTCAAACTCTTCTTTCCTTGTCATTATGGTGAGCATTACCTTTCCATCAGGCGTTATCTTTGGTGTGACCTCAAGTTTCAGCAGTGCCTCTATCTCCTCTGTGCCTGTTGTTGTGGTCCCCCCTGTGACAATGGTTGTGCCTGCAGTGGTTGGTATCCTTATCTTCTCTCCTGTGGATATTGATGCCTTTTTGTTGTTTGCTGTAAGTATCCTCGGGTTGGAAAGCACTCTGCCCTGACCACTGTCTTCAATCGCTGATAGCCTCAGGTCAAGGCTGAGATTTCCGGACAGCAGGCCGAACTTTATTGCCCCAAATGGTGTTGTTGACACACCCGGAAGGGACGCTGGAAGGTTAACAGCTAAATTGTCAGCGCCTGTGTTTCCGGCTATCGAGAAATTACCACTGCGGAAGCTTCCCCCCCACTGTATGCCTATGCTCTTGTCATTGTGTTTATTCACCTCGACTATCCTTGCATCTATCATCACCTGTGCGGGTAGTGTGTCGAGGGCCTTTATAAGGGCTTCTGCCTTTTTTATATTGTTAGGTATGTCTTTTATTATTATTGTGTTGCTCCTTGTGTCAGAACCCACATCGCCCTTACTGCTCAATACCTTCTTGACAATCCCTTCTATATCTTTTGGGTTAATGTATTTCACATTCATTGTATGGGTGACAAGTACTTCGTCCTCTGTGAGCGGAACTACCCTGACGATATTATCTTCTTTTATGTATGTATAGCCTTTGCCCTTAAGGAGGGAGTCTATCGCATCCCAGAGAGGCACATTCCCCAAGCTAACTGTGACCTTTCCTGTGACCCTATCATCAACAATTATATTTATCCCATACTCCTGGCCCAGGGCTCTTAATATATCCTTGAGCTCTCTATCCCTGAGCTCCATAGAGAGTATGGGGCCTCTATCCCCGGCTAAGGCAGGTGTGAGGAGAAACATTAAAAATAGAAATGATAGAAGTCTCTTTATTTTTTCCTTCCTCTCGGAAGCCCCTCAAGGGCAAACTTCTCCATTCCAAGATAATACTTTTTGCCATTTTTTTCAAGTGTAACCCTGTCTTTATCTATGCCAACTATCAAGAAATCATCGACCTTCTCGTTTTTCCTGTAGAACCCACCGTTTATTATAGCTAAAGCCTTCTTTCCGTCGTATATAATCCCGTCTACCTTCAGGTCTATCGGAAGTTCTTCTTTCTCAGGCTTTTCTCTTGAGTCTTTATTTATAGGTCTTACGAACGGGTCTCTGCCCCATTTCTCTTTTGTTGGCTCATAGAGCCTCTCTATCTTTATGTCTGAAAGACTCTCTGCATAAGAATTTAAAATTAAAAATGCAAAATGCAAAATCATTAATGAAAAACAGGTTAAGGCTAAGGTTAAGAAAAAGTTCTCAGAAGAATTTCTCAGCCTCAACCCTAATCTTAACTCAGAAAGGCTTTTAATCTTCATTTTTTCTTTAAATAGGTCACTGCCTTTATTAAGGCAATGCCTGAAGGATACAGCGCATCGTTTGTCTCGAATTTCAGATCCTGGATCAGAAACATCTTGTGTCTCAACCTAAGGTTATCGAGGAAGTCATAGAGTTGTCTGTACCTGACCCTTAACTCTATCTTCACCTTCATCTCAACAAAGTTGTTCTTGTAATCCACGCTCTCTGGTGCGATTGATATAAAATCAACCCTTGCCATGCTCGCCTCACGGCTTATAGCAGCAAGCATGCCTGCAAGGTCTTCTGTCTCAGGCAGCACTATTAGTTCAACAGGGACTTCTTTTTGAGGAGCTCTCTGTAATACCAATGTGGAGTTTATAATCTCTATCTCCTTTTTCAGGTTCTGGAGCATCTGCTGTTTTGCCTTAACCTTCATGGACGATGGCGAATAAAGCAGCGTATGCGGGACTATGACAACTACTGCTATGAGAGCTACTACAGATATGACCCTCTCCCTCGGAGAGAGGGCTTCTATTTTTCTCTTAATGGTTTTTATGTCCATCTCAGTTTAGCTCTCAGCTCGAAAGAGATATGTTTCTCGCCTTTCTGTGAGAAGACTATCTCAACGGCATAGAAGTAATGTGAGGCCTCAAGTGCAGATATGAGATTCGCAACGCCAAGCTGTGTTGTTGAGAAGCCTTTTATGTTCATCCGCCTTATCCCTTTATCCTCTTTTGACTCGATGGAAGACAGCCATACCTCCCCTGGAACTATAAGCGAAATTTCACTCAATATTGAACTCCATGGGGGCACTCTTTTTATTGCGTTTAATATTTCTTTCTCAGCTGGCACAGCAGTTGGTGTAGGAGGCGCAGTCGGCAGTATCTTTTGCTGCAGTTCTGCCTTCTGCGAGTTCAGTTTTTTTATTTCGGAATCAAGCCTTTTTGTCTCAATAATATTGAAGAACCACAGACTCAGTATTATCACAATGTAGACTGTGAGTCCGAAAAACAGGTAGTAGGTCTTGCTCCTCCTTGTAACAAGCGCTGGTTTCCCCTCTATTGGCAGGAGGTTAAGTGTTTCCTTCAACCACTCCTCCGCGCAAGCCCTATTGCCACCGAGAACCTCGGCCCGAGCGACCTCAGGCTCTCGTCCTTAATAACAAGGCCGTCAAATGGGTTAGGAACACTGACCGGGATATCAAACATATGTGAGAAATAGTCCTTTATAGCAGGGTTGATTGCAATCCCACCTGTCAATATCACCTCGGCAAATGTCTTCTCTTTGAAGTTTGCCTTGTAATAGTCTATGGAGCGATAGACCTCTTTCAGAAACTGATCTAATGTTTCCTTTAGTTTTTCTGCATGTCCTTCTCTCAATATCCTTTCTGATTCTTCACCTGACAAACCCTCTGCAATCAACTGACTCTTTATTAAATCACCGCCCATTTCTACACTCCTTGTCAGACGTAAGGCACCAGACTTTATTATGTTTATCTCCGTGTTCTTTGCACCGATGTCAAGGAGGATTGTGTTGCCAGTGCCCCATGGCTGCAGTGCCCTTATAAGGGCGAGTGGGGCGACATCAACTGCTACAACATTAAGCCCTGATTCCTTTAACGGAAATATATAGCGCTGTACATTTTTTCTCTCTGCAGAGGCAAAAGTAACGACAATACTATCTGCAATCTCCATTGCAACATAATCGTACACGGCATCCTCAGACGGGTATGGGAGCTGCCTCTTTATCTCCCAACTGACTGCTTCTCTTAATTCACCCTGTGGCATTGGAGGCAGGTTTATTGTCCTTATGAAAGAGAGAATCCCGGGGATGTGAACCGCCGCCTCTTTTCCGATAATATTCAGTCCTTTGAAGAAGTCGTGCAGTCTGTTTATAAGAAGAGTTTCGTTTTCCCTTTCTACTGGCGGGACGTCCATGAAGGCAGCAATAGAAACCTTCTTCCCTGACAGACCAATAACCTTTACAGAGCTGCTGCCAAGATCCACACCTAATGGACCAGGGCGAAACAGTCCTGCCATTAATACCTCTTTGCGTAATAGTATGCCATGAAGAACATGAATACGGAGACCAGCATGAGGGTTACGCCGAGCCCCACCCTGTATGAGAAGACAAAGGTATCAACTTTTACTATTATCTTTGTAGATAGGTCGTTGATCTTTTTCAGTGCACTCGGAGCAAACAACAAAAGGAACCCTACAACAAAGGCCAGGATGCCAATAAACAGAGAAAAGTTAACAATATACATAAGTTTACCCTCCTATACGAAAAATCCTAAATTCAAAATCCCAGGTCCCAAACAAATTCAAATAAAACGGCAATAATTTACCTAAAGAAGAACTCCATCTGCTCCAGATGTTCGCCTGGAAAACTTATGGGGTAGCTGTTGTCAAAACAGGCTGTACAGTAGTTTTCAGAGTCTGGAACTATCTTCTGGAGCCCTTCGATGCTTAAATAAGCAAGGGTATCTGCGGTTACATATTTCCTTATCTCTTCAGTCGCATGGGAGGATGCAATGAGCTCCTGTCTTGTTGGTGTATCTATGCCGTAGAAGCAGGGGCCGATAGTTGGAGGGGAGCTTATCCTCAGATGCACCTCACTTGCACCTCCGTTTTCCTTGAGCATCTTCACTATCTTTTTGCTTGTGGTGCCCCTGACTATTGAGTCATCTACTACCAAAACCCTCTTCCCCTCAAGAAGTTTTCTTACAGGGTTTAGTTTAATTTTTACTCCAAAGTGTCTGATGCTCTGCTTTGGCTCTATGAATGTCCTTCCGATATAGTGGTTCCTTATAAGACCGAAATCGAAATGTATACCGCTTTCCTCGGAAAACCCGATGGCTGCAGGCACACCTGAATCAGGCACAGGTATCACAATATCTGCGTCTATGCTTGATTCCCTTGCAAGCTGCCTTCCAAAATCCTTCCTCATCGTATTTACGTTCTGACCACCGAAGATGTAGCTGTCAGGCCTCGAAAAATATATGAATTCAAATATACAGAAGGATCTCCTCGGAGCTATAAGTGCCTTTATTGACTTCAGACCGTGTTCACCTATGATGAGCATCTCCCCTGGCTCTATGTCGCGGATGTAGGTTGCACCTATAAGGTCAAAAGCGCATGTTTCTGATGCAACAACATATGCCCCGTCAACCTCCCCAAGACATAATGGCCTCACACCATAGGGGTCCCTGACAGCAATGAGCTCCTTTTCTCTGAGTATCAGCAGGCTGAAGGCACCACTGACCTGTCTTAATGACTGCACTATCCGGTTGTATGGGTCGTCTCCTTTGGAGTGTGCTATCAGGTGGACAATAACCTCGCTGTCGGATGTTGACTGAAATATAGAGCCTTCTGCCTCAAGCTCTTTTCTCAACTCTGTTGCGTTCACAAGGTTTCCGTTATGTGCAATGGCAATGGAGCCGAGGGCAAAGTTAGCTACTATAGGCTGGACATTCTTCAAGACACTGCTTCCAGTAGTCGAATATCGGTTATGGCCGATAGCTATATAGCCAGGAAGCCTCTTTAGTCTCTTTTCACTGAATATATCTGCAACAAGGCCCATGGACTTTTCGAGATTCATATGCCTTCCATCGGATGAGCATATCCCGGCACCTTCCTGTCCTCTGTGCTGAAGGGCATATAAGCCAAGATATGTGAGGTTTGATGCCTCTGGGTGGCCGTAGACACCGAATACGCCACATTCTTCGTGTATATCGTGAAACGTGAGATGTGAAACGCGAGGGGGTAAAGAACATTTCCCCTTGCCCCCCACGCCTGACACCTTACGATTCTTTACTTTCAAGTGCTCTCCTTATAGAGTTTCTGTAGATATCTTCCATCTCCTTTAAGCCTATATAGATTGAATCGTTTATTCTGAGCTTGCTGCCACCAACTCTGCCAATCAGATAGTAGGGGATATTATGTTTTTCTGCTATTTTTTTGATGTCAGGAACTCTATTTTCTGGTGTAGAAATGATTACTCTTGATGCACTTTCACCAAAAAGCAGCGCATCTTTTCTTAAATCTGAAATCTTGAATCTGAAATCTATTTCTGCTCCTAACCCTTCAGAGATGCAGGATTCAGCTATTGCAACAGCAAGGCCTCCTTCTGAACAATCGTGTGCAGACCTTATTGCGCCTTCTCTATCTGCATTGAGGATGACCTCATGGAGCTTTTTTTCAGCAGCAAGGTCAATGGATGGCGGCATCCCATTTTCTATTCCATAGATTAAAGATAGATACTCAGAGCCGCCGAGTTCTTCCTTTGTCTTACCAAGAAGGATTATGATATCCCCAGGATTCTTGAATCCTTGCGTGATAACGCATTTCGTATCATCGATAAGCCCGACCATTGCTACAGTGGGTGTTGGATATATAGCTGATCCCTTTGTCTCATTGTAGAAACTCACATTTCCGCTAACTACAGGTGTATTTAATGCCCTGCACGCATCACCAAGCCCTTTTACAGCATTGACAAACTGCCACATAACCTCTGGCTTTTCAGGGTTTCCGAAATTCAGGCAGTCTGTTATCGCCAGCGGCCTTGCGCCTGAGCAAACAACATTCCTTGCTGCCTCTGCAACTGCATGCATGCCGCCGGTATAGGGGTCTAAATAGCAGTACCGGCTATTACAATCGACTGACATGGCAATGGCCTTATTTGTATCCTTTATCCTTATCACTGCTGCATCTGAGCCAGGAAACACGATGGTATTTGTTCTTACCATATGGTCATACTCTTCCCAGACAGGTGCCTTTGATGCGATATCAGGTGACGCAAGGAGTTTTAGAAGAACCTCATTATAATCAGAAGGTTCTTTTATGTTATTTAAATCAAGCCTGTTTAATTCATCCTGCCAGTCTGGTTTCTTCTGGGGCCTATCGTATTTCGGGGCCTCATCAGATATCCTCCTGGCAGGAATCTCTGCAACAGTCTTTCCATGCCAGTTCACCCTGAGGAAACCGTCACCTGTAACCTTTCCAATCACGACTGCATCGAGGTCCCATTTCCTGAATATCTCAAGGAGTTCTTCTTCCTTGCCTTTCTCTGCAACGATGAGCATCCTCTCCTGGCTTTCAGAAAGCATTATCTCGTATGGAATCATTCCCTCTTCCCTCAAAGGCACACTGCCGAGTTCAAGCTCAACACCCGTACCGGCCCTACCAGCCATCTCAGAGGATGATGATGTGAGTCCTGCACCACCCATGTCCTGGATGCCAACAATAACCCCCCTGCCCATTGCTTCAAGGCATGCCTCAAGCAGGAGCTTTTCTGTGAATGGGTCACCAACCTGCACATTCGGTTTTTTCTGGTGGGCATCATCCGTGAATTCCTCTGATGCCATTGTCACGCCGTGGATACCATCACGACCTGTCTTTGAGCCAACATAGATGACAGGGTTTCCAGGGCCTGATGCAAAGCCCTTGAAGATTTTATCCTTTTTTGCGATACCAAGGGTAAAGACATTCACAAGGATATTACCACTATAGCATGGATGGCAGTATATCTCGCCACCTACAGTAGGTACTCCTATGCAGTTTCCATATCCGGCAATGCCTGAGACAACGCCGCTGAAAAGATGCCTGTGATAAGGCTCAGAGAGCGGGCCGAACCTCAGCGAGTTGAGGCTTGCTATTGGCCTTGCGCCCATTGTGAAAATATCCCTTAAGATTCCGCCAACGCCTGTTGCAGCCCCCTGATATGGCTCTATGAATGATGGATGGTTGTGAGACTCCATCTTGAAGACAGCAGCAAGGCTGTCTCCAATATCAATGACACCAGCGTTTTCACCAGGCCCCTGTATGACCCATGGCGCTGACGCAGGGAAGTGTCTGAAGTGTATCTTTGAACTCTTGTAGGAGCAGTGCTCTGACCACATAACAGAGAAGATGCCGAGTTCAGTAAAAGAAGGCTCCCTTCCAAGGATTGCCCTTACATCTGCATATTCATCCTCGGTTAGACCATGCTCCTTTATGAGTTCCTCTGTTATCTCTGGTTCTTTCAATCTTAGACTCTAAGGTTCATAGACTCTGAACTGCTTTAATTTTAACATATATCGGCTTTTTTTTCGGTGGGATTTTTCTTTGGGCAGGGCTGAAATTGAGAAGACTATCTGCCTCTTGAAAGTCTCTCTATCAACTGCAGGGGCAGACCTTCTTTCATCATCTTTTTCTGCGTAGTCTCAATGTCATAAGGGACCCTGACTATCTCAACTTTCTCATCATCAATTATTGCATAACATGCCATCGGGTCTCTATCTCTTGGCTGGCCTACACTGCCGACATTTATTATGTATCTTTCGCTTTTTCCAAGTTTCGCCTCACTCTTGTGTGTAACCATCTCTCCTGATGGAACCCTCTCTATTATAAATGGCTGGTGGCTATGTCCAAGCAGGCATATCCTCTGGTTGAAATAATGGAAGTTCATCTCGGCATCCCATAGAGTCAGAAGATAATGCCATTTCTCAGGCTCCTTTGGTGTTGAATGTACAAGGAGCATATTCTTCGTCTTCATGTTTTTGATAATCGGAAATGTATTCAGGGCCTTCCGGTTTTTTTCGGTCAGGATCCCTTTTGTGAATTCTATTGCTGCCCTTGCATATTCATTAAAATATTCAATATCTGTTAATCCGAGCACTCCCCAGTCGTGGTTGCCCGCAAGGAGGACTTTGCATTTATCTTTCAATAACTCAATACACTCATTTGGATTCGGGCCATATCCAACTGCATCGCCGAGAAAAAGTATTTCATTGATCTTTCTCTTCCTTATGTCCTTCAGCACAGCATCGAGGGCCTCGAGGTTTGAGTGGACATCTGAAAGAACGGCGTAATGCATTATTTTGCCTCCTTGTCTTTTATCCCTTGCGCAATCTTATCGAGTATTCCGTTTATGAAAGAGGCTGACTCAGTTGTCGAGTATTTTTTTGCGATCTCTATAGCCTCGTTTATTGTCACCGCTGAAGGAATGTCTCTGCAGTAGAGGAGTTCATAAGCAGCGAACCTGAGAATGTTTCTGTCAACAGTTGCCATCCTCTGGAGCACCCAGTGTTCTGCAGCCTTTTCTATTGCAGTGTCTATATCAGCAAGGTTGTCAAGTGTCCCCCTGATTGTATTCTCTGCGAACTCTTTGATCTCGGGCTCCTCATCCTTGTCTGCCCAGAACTGCTTGAAATTGTCTTGTCCGGGGATTTTGCCTGTGAAGTCGAACTGAAAGAGAAACTGAAGCGCATATTCCCTTGCCCTGCGACGCTTCATGACAGCAGAGCACAGATCACAGTTTTTTAAGGAGTTGTGCCATCTCGATGGCTGTCATGGCCGCATCCCATCCCTTATTGCCACCCTTGCTGCCTGCCCGCTCAACCGCCTGCTCAATGGTATCTGATGTGATGACTCCAAAGGCGATTGGAACACCTGTCTCCATTGAGGCAGATGCTATGCCCTTCGACACCTCTGCCGCGACATACTCAAAATGTGGCGTTGCACCCCTGATGACTGTGCCGAGACATATGATTGCATTATAGGAGTCCTTTGATGCCATCTTTTTTGCAACCATCGGAATCTCGAAAGAGCCAGGGACCCTTACAACATCGATGTCATCTTCTTTAGCCCCATGTCTTAAGAGTGCGTCCATTGCACCATCAAGCAGTTTGCTTGTAATAAAATCATTGAATCTGCTGGCGATAATACCGAACTTTAACCCCTTTGCCTGAAGCTCTCCCTCAACAATTTTCATGGAAACCTCCCATTTATCAGTGTCTGTGCCAGTTTTCAGTGTCTGTCACTGTCACGGACACTGTCACAATCACTGTTATACATTATCAAGAATATGCCCAAGCTTTTTCTTCTTGGTCTTCAGATAGATTATATTTTTTTCTTGCGGCCTTATCTCCATGGGGACTCTTTCAACCACCTTCAGACCATATCCCTCAAGTCCGACTATCTTTTTCGGGTTGTTAGTCATCAGACGCATCTTTCTAACACCAATGTCAACGAGTATCTGGGCGCCTATTCCATAGTCTCTCAGATCAGCCTTAAAACCGAGTTCAAGGTTCGCCTCGACAGTATCAAGCCCTTTGTCCTGCAGCTCGTATGCTTTCAGCTTATTCGCGAGGCCGATACCTCTTCCCTCCTGCCGCATATACAGAATTACACCCTTGCCCTCTTTCTTAATAAGCTCCATTGCCTTATGTATCTGCTCCCCGCAGTCGCATCTCTTCGAGCCAAATACGTCTCCTGTGAGGCATTCTGAATGAACCCTTACAAGGACAGCATCTTCAGGCTTAATCTCACCCTTTACGAGGGCTATGTGGATGTTATTATCAACATCATTGGCATATGCAATAGTATTAAACTCACCGCCGTATTCTGTTGGAAGTTTCACGCTTGCTATGCGCCTTACAAACAGCTCTGTCCTCATCCTGTATTTGATCAGGTCCTTTATTGTGACTATCTTGAGGTTGTGTTTTTTTGCGAACTCCGTAAGTTCAGGAACCCTCGACATTGTCCCGTCATCATTCATTATCTCGCAGATGACACCCGCTGGATAAAGGCCGGCAAGCCTTGATAGGTCAACAGAGCCCTCTGTCTGGCCTGCCCTACGAAGCACTCCCCCAGGCTTTGCACGCAGAGGAAATACATGGCCTGGCCTTGCAATATCTTCTGGTTTTGTTTTAGGGTCTATTGCTGTAAGAATTGTTGTTGCCCTGTCAGAGGCAGATATGCCTGTTGTCACGCCTTTTTTTGCCTCAATCGAGACAGTGAAGGCTGTGCCGAACTGTGAAGTGTTGTCGTCAGTCATCATTGGCAACTTAAGTTCTTCAACTCTTGCTGGTGCAAGAGACAGACATATAAGCCCACGCCCGTATTTAGCCATAAAGTTTATTGCCTCAGGCGTAACCTTTTCTGCCGCCATGCAGAGGTCACCCTCATTCTCCCTGTCCTCATCATCAACAAGGATGACCATCCTGCCTTTTGCTATATCCTCTATAGCCTCATCAATTGTGTTGAATTTATACTTTTGCAGATTCTCTCTCCAGAAATGAATTTCTCACTTCTTACTTCTGATATATCCCCCATTCATCAGGGCATTCATCAGACCTGACTCGCTATTCTTCTCTCTATTTAAAAATCTTGCAACATACTTGCCAATTATATCTGCCTCAAGGTTGACTGTATCTCCTGGTCCCTTAAATCCGATTGTTGTGACCCTTGCAGTATGGGGTATTATGACAATTGTAAAGCCATCAAGCAAGACACCCACTACAGTGAGACTTATGCCATCAACAGCAACAGAGCCTTTTTCAACGAGGAGATCAGTTACAGCCTTCGGTGCCTCTATCTCAAATTTGATAGTTTCGCCTGTGTTTGTCTTTGACCTTATCCTCCCGACACCATCAACATGGCCAGTAACAAAATGTCCTCCCAGCCTTGAGTCTGGCCTCAATGATGGTTCGAGGTTCACGCGGTCACCTGTCTTGAGAGTGCCAAGATTTGTGCTTCGAAGAGTCTCGTCAGAAAGGTCGAAAGAGAGCACCTTATCATTTTTGTCCACTACTGTAAGGCATACTCCATTCACAGATATGCTGTCGCCAGGACCTGCATCTCTGGATACTGTATATGCTTTGAGGGAAAGGTGAACAATGCCTCCTTTCCGCTGCATTGCGGTTATTTCGCCCATCTCCGAGATAATGCCGGTGAACATTATTCTATCACATCAATATTGAATTCAAGGGTTCTCTTGTATACTCCAAGGATATCGACATCCTCAGACCATCTGGTCTTTACTTTCACCCTCTTCTCTATAATCGTCACGTTTATCCCTTTTTCTTCTACTGGCACCTTGAGTTCTTTTGCCCTCTCAAATATTTGAGCCTTTATCCGCTCAGCATCGCTGAGTTCCAGTCTTGCTATTGCCTTTACCTCAGACTTAAAGGCTGAATATCTATAGTATGGCATCCCAACCCTTATGCCAGGATAGAAGACGAGAGCAAGGATTGCAACTGTGAGAAAAAGTCGTATGAAGCCACCGCTGTTGTTTAGCTGCTTCAATGGACTAACCTCCCTATTCTGTTAAACCTTATCCAGTTTTTCTTGCTGTCCCATGACCAGTAGAGAATAAGGGCCTTACCCCTTATCTCCATCATATCAACATGTCCCCAGTAGCGGCTGTCATAGCTCTGGTCCCTGTTGTCTCCCATCACGAAATATTTATTCTTCTGCACTATGTATGGCCCGAAATTGTCTCTCGGTTCAATACCACCAGGCCGTACGGAGTTATCAGTATGCAGCGCATAGGGCTCTTTCACAGGTTTGCCATTGACATAGATGGTCTTATTCTTTGATTCAATCACATCGCCTTCAACAGCAACTATCCTTTTTATGAAGTCCCTGCCTGGGTCCTCAGGATATTTGAAGACTATTATATCCCCTCTCTCGGGTTTCTTGAAGACCAGAATCCTTTTGTCCGAGAAAGGTATCTTCGTGCCGTATATAAATTTATTGACAAGGATATGGTCTCCTATCTGGAGGGTGGGGATCATAGAGCCAGAAGGTATCTTGAATGCCTGTATTATATATGCCCTTATCAGAAGGGCAAGGAGCAGTGCGGTTATTATCGCCTCTGCATATTCCCATATTAGTCTTTTTTTACCTTTTTTCATTTAAAAATAACCCTCTCTTAAAGTGTTTTAAAATCCTGAATCCTAATTTCTAAACTCCAAGCAAATTGTAAATCTAAATAGTAGTTAGTAGCAAGTAGTCAGGGGTAGAAAAGTGGGCTCTGTTAACTTTTCACCTTGAGCACTGCAAGGAATGCCTCTTGCGGCACCTCAACCCTTCCTACCTGTTTCATCCTTCTTTTCCCTTCCTTCTGTTTTTCGAGGAGTTTCCTTTTCCTTGTTATATCACCGCCATAGCATTTTGCGAGGACATTTTTCCTCATAGGCTTGATGCTCTCCCGCGCAATTATCTTGTTTCCGATGGTAGCCTGGATGATAACCTCATAGAGCTGTCGTGGTATAATCTCCCTGAGTTTCTCTGCTATCTGCCTCCCCTGATGATACGCCTTGTCTTTATGAACTATCAAGGAGAGCGCATCAACAGGCTCACCATTAAGTAGTATGTCGAGTTTTATAAGGTCTGATTCCCTGTATCCTGTGAATTCATAATCCATGGATGCATAACCCTTTGAAAGCGATTTTAACTTGTCATAGAAGTCCCACAGTATCTCATTGAGTGGAAGCTCATACGCTACCATGATTCTTTCCTTACCTATATATGTGAATTCCTTTTGTATGCCTCTTTTCTCCTGGCAGAGGTCGAGTATCTGTCCCACATATGTCTGCGGCACAAAAATGGTTGTCTTCACAAATGGTTCTTCTATCTTTAGAAACTTCTCAGGCAGAGATGTCGGATTATCAACGAATATAATCTCCCCCTTAACATCTATTACCCTGTATATAACTGTTGGTGCAGTGCTTATGAGTGAAAGCCCGAACTCACGCTCAAGCCTCTCCTTTATTATCTCCATGTGGAGGAGTCCGAGGAAACCGCATCTGAATCCAAAGCCCAATGCTGATGAGGTCTCAGGCTCAAAACTGAAGGATGAGTCGTTGAGTCTCAATTTTTCGAGTGCATTCTTGAGCCCCATATACTGGTGTGTCTCTGTTGGATAAAGTCCGCAGAAGACCATTGGTTTCACTTCCTTGTAGCCAGGGCACGGCTCTTTTGCAGGGTTGTTTGCTTCAGTTATCGTGTCTCCTATCTTTGTGTCAGTGACATTTCTGATGCCTGAAATTATGTATCCAACCTCACCGGATGTGAGTTCCTGTGCAGGTTTTATCTTTGGTGTAAAGACCCCGACATGGCTCACCTCATAGTCCTTCCCCACTGCCATAAGTCTTATCTTCATGCCCGGTTTTACTGCTCCATCAAAGACCCTGACAAGAACAATGACCCCCTGATAGTTGTCAAACCATGAGTCGAATATAAGGGCTTTAAGCGGTTTATTGTCTTCACCCTTTGGAGGAGGTATCTTCTTCACTATCGCCTCAAGTATTTCCTTTGTGCCGATGCCTTCCTTCGCGCTTGCAAGGATTGCATCAGAGCAATCTATACCAACAGCATCCTCTATCTGGTCTTTAACCCTATCAGGTTCTGCGCTCGGAAGGTCTATCTTGTTTATAACAGGTATTATCTCGAGGTTATGCTCAGCAGCAAGGTATGCATTTGCAAGGGTCTGTGCCTCAACCCCCTGTGTTGCATCAACGACAAGCAAAGAGCCCTCGCATGATGCAAGGCTTCTTGAGACCTCATATGAAAAGTCAACATGGCCTGGCGTATCTATCAGATTCAGTATATAGTCATTGCCGTCATCTGCTTTATAGTTCAGTCTTACAGCATGTGCCTTTATAGTTATGCCCCTTTCCCTTTCGAGGTCCATCGAGTCAAGGACCTGTTCAGACATCTCCCTTGAACTCAGTGCACCTGTGTATTCAAGTAGTCTGTCAGCGAGGGTTGATTTGCCATGATCGATATGAGCAATGATAGAAAAGTTTCTGATGTGTTTTTGCATATCTAATAAAATCCTAAATTCTAAATCCTGATATTTAAATCCTAAACAGATTCAATATCCAAATGCTCAAATCAGTATCAGTAATCAGTGTCAGTCAGTGGTCACAGACACTGTCCACTGTCACCGAATTTTGCTCATTTGATATTGTTTAGTATTTCGGATTTAGGACGTAGAGTTTTTAAAAACAAGTCCAGCAGCTCCGACAACCCCTGCCTCATCCCCGAGAGATGAGGGGATTATCTTTACCACATCGAATAGTTCTTTAAACGCACGCCTCGACGCCTCTCTCATAGCCTCCTGTACATAGATGTTCCACGCACCAAGAAGGCCTCCTGCGAGGATTACAGCCTCAGGGCTCATTATATTAATAATGTTTGCTATACCTACCCCGAGATATCTCCCCGCCTCCCTCAGTATCTCTCTTGCAAGACTATCGCCCTCAAGTGCAGACTTGTAGATATCTTCTGGCGTGAGTTTATAGAAGTTGCCCTTGCAGCATTCCTTTAACATGCTTTCGGCACCCTTCTCAAGTGCTGATACAGCCCTGCTTATCATAGCTCTTGCAGATGCATAGGACTCAAGGCAGCCTGTATTCCCGCAGGGACATTTCTCACCATCAGCATTTATACTCGTATGCCCTACCTCAGCAGAGACATTGACGAGGTTGCCCTCATAGACGATGCCTCCTCCGATGCCTGTACCGAGGGTAAGAAGGATGAAATTATCGAATTCCTTCCCCGCCCCCATCCATTTCTCTCCAAGTGCTGCGACATTTGCATCGTTCTCGATGAATATCGGTACAGAGAACCGAGCATGCATAGCCTCAACAAAGCTTACCCCTTCAACAGCAGGGAGGTTTGGTGAGGAAATCACAGCGCCGCCCTTCCTGTCTACAAGCCCTGCAACTCCGATGCCTATCCCTGCAACTTCATCTGTGTATACGCTTTCAACCACCCTGTACAGAGACTCTAACACATCTCCTGGGGAGGGCTCCTTTATCTTTTTAATGATATTCCCTTCCCTGGATACCAGAGCTGCCCTCAGGTTTGTACCACCGAGGTCTATTCCTATAGCATAGTGCTTTGACATAACTATTTGAGGACTTAAAAAGAAGATTATGAATCTTAACACAGAAAACAAACTGGTGTAAAGGGTTATTGTTCAGGTAGCGTAAACTTTTCTGTGTAAAATCTTGAAGTATAAAAAAAGAGGGTGTAT
>DYHX01000036.1 GCA_020723925.1 Nitrospira japonica
CTTTCACCTGCCATGCCTACCTCAGATATTGGTATCAGCCAGTTTATAACTCTATGTCTATTTTTGGGAGAAGTCAGATTACAGAGCACAGTAAAAGAAGATGGAAGATGGGAAGTCTCAACTTCAGTCTTTTAGTTTGTCTTCTGGGTTCTGTTATCTGGGTTCTGTGTTCTGGATATGGAACGAGCAAGAATATCAGTAAAAGGCATTGTTCAGGGAGTCGGCTTCAGGCCATTTGTCTATAACCTTGCTGAATCCCTGAACCTCAAAGGCTTTGTCATGAACTCCTCTGATGGTGTGACGATTGATATAGAAGGGGAGAATGTGGCTTCTTTTATTGATAGGCTTGCTAAGGAGGCCCCACCGCTTTCACAGGTGATGGGAGTTGATATAACACCAATGCCATATTATGGGTATCAGGATTTTCAGATTCTTGAAAGCCGGGATAATGGGAGCTTTACTTTAGTCTCGCCAGATGTCTCGATATGCAATGAGTGTCTGAGGGAAATGCTTGATGAGAATAACAGGCGGTATCTCTATCCATTTACAAACTGCACTAACTGCGGGCCACGATACACAATCACAAGGACTATCCCTTATGACAGGCCAAATACCACCATGTCTGTCTTTGAGATGTGTATGCAATGCGAGAGTGAATATAATAATCCGAAGGACAGACGATTTCATGCGCAGCCGAATGCATGTCCTTTGTGCGGGCCCAATGTCCAGTTAAAAGCTAAGAGTGAAAAGTTAAAAGTTTACGAAAAAGGAAATCCGATAGAGGCGACAATAAGACTGCTGAAGAGAGGGAAAATCGTTGCGATCAAGGGACTTGGGGGGTTCCATATAGCTTGCGATGCGGCGAATAAAAGAGCAGTGGAAAGGTTGAGATTGAGAAAGAGAAAAAGTAATAAGCCATTTGCATTGATGTCTCCTGATGTGGAGACGATTAAAAAGTTCTGTGAGGTATCAGAAGATGAAAAGGAGCTGCTAATTTCTAATAAAAGGCCTATTGTTCTTTTGAGGAAAAAAGAGAGAAATGACAAATCACTTCCTGAGGCAATTGCCCCCAATAATAAATACCTCGGCTTTATGCTTCCATACACACCGATACATTATCTCTTATTTTTTTATCCCATAAATGAAAATTTTCGCAGGCTAAAGCCTGCGACTACATCTTTAGGACTGGCGACTGACGACTATCAACTAACGACTAATTTTGACGCCCTCGTTATGACCAGCGGCAATCTATCGGAAGAACCCATCGTAATCGACAATGCTGAGGCGGTTGCAAAGCTCTCGGACATCGCTGATGCTTTTCTCCTGCATAATAGAGATATTTTCATGAGGGTGGATGACTCAGTAGTAAGAGTAACAAGTGACGAGTTACGAGTTATGAGCAATAATAATGAAACCCTGTCACAGGTTACCGGTCACGGGCCACTGTCTTTCATCCGGCGTTCAAGGGGATACGTTCCTGATCCTATATCGTTGCAGGATGATGGGCCCGAGGTTCTTGGATGTGGTGCTGACATAAAGAACACCTTTACCTTCACAAAGGGAAGGCATGCCATACCAAGCCAGCATATAGGTGATATGGAAAACTATGAGACTCTGAGATTCTTTGAGGAGAGCCTCTATAATCTTAAAAGCGTATACAGGGTAAAACCAGAGGCTATAGCATATGACCTGCACCCCGGATATCTTTCTACGCAGTGGGCGATGAGACAGGAAGGGATAGAAAAGTTTGGCATTCAACACCACTATGCCCATGTTGCATCAGTAATGGCAGAACATGGGATAAAGGATAAGGTTATAGGAGTTGCCTTTGATGGCGCAGGCTATGGGATAGATGGGAATCTCTGGGGAGGCGAGTTTCTGATTGGTGATATAGAAGGGTTTAAAAGAGCAGGACATTTTAGGTATGTGCCAATGCCTGGCGGCGAGATGGCAGTAAAACAGCCATGGCGAATGGCAGTGAGTTACATTAAAGATGCAGTTGATAGCGATTTGATGAGGTATCTCGAGGAGATAGGTTTTGTAGAGAGATATGGTTATGAAACAATTCTGCAGGTAGCGAGCATTTCCGAGAAAAGGGATTTTTCACCTATGACCTCAGGGGCTGGCAGGCTTTTCGATGCTGTATCTGCCATGCTTGGCATATGCGATAAGAATACCTTTGAGGGCGAGGCAGCAATTGCACTTGAGGCAGTGGCCCTGAGTGACATAGATGAGGACTACCCTGTAGATATAAAGTTTAAAGAGCCAATGGAGATAGATTTCTCGCAGACTATATTAAGGATAACAGATGATCTGACACGAGGTGTAGATAAAGGGGTTATTGCATCAAAATTTCACAATACTGTTGTGACTGTGATTTTAAGGGTTGTCCAGGAACTGTGTGCACGTCATGGATTGAGGGATGTGGTTTTAAGTGGTGGTGTATTCCAGAATATATATCTTCTCAAAAATATTATAAGTAAACTCAGGTTCGCAGGTATGGACGTTTATATCAATGAAAAAGTGCCATGCAATGATGCTGGAATATCGTTGGGGCAGGCATATATAATCAGGGAGAGGTTAAAGCAGTCGATAGTCATTAGTCGACAGTCGAAAGTTAAAGGGGACTGGAGTTGACATTGAGATTGATAGTTGAAAAGATAAAAAGCCTTATGGGTCAGATAGGCAGGCCTGTAAGGCTTATGGAGGTTTGCGGGACCCATACAGTCGCCATTTTCAGGCATGGCATTAGAAGTCTGCTTCCAGAGGGGATAAGATTATTAAGCGGCCCAGGATGTCCTGTGTGTGTTACTTCCATAAGGAATATAGATACTGCCATAGCAATATCAAAGGCTGATGATGTGATATTCACAACATTTGGTGATATGATGCGTGTCCCTGGCGGCAGGCAATCCCTTTCTGAGGCAAGGGCAGAGGATGCTGATATTAGGATTGTATACTCTCCACTGGATGCCCTGAAGTTTGCATCTGAAAATAAAGATAAGATGATTGTCTTCTTTGCAACAGGTTTTGAGACAACATCACCATCAGTTGCTGGTACCCTGTTTGAGGCAGAAAGGAGAGGAATTGATAATTTCTATATCTATTCTGTCCACAAATTAGTTCCTCCTGTCTTAAAGGCACTGCTTGACTCAGGAGATGTAAGAGTTGATGGATTCATCCTGCCGGGGCATGTGAGCACCATCATCGGTAGCAGGCCGTACGAGTTTATTGCATCTGATTACAAAAAGCCATCAGTCATAACAGGGTTTGATGCCGAGGATATATTACAAGCTATTACAATGCTCCTCGATCAGATTTTATCAGCGAGGGCAGATGTCGAGATACAATATAAGAGGGTTGTAAAAGAGCACGGCAATCCAAAGGCTGTTTCCCTCATAAATGAGTACTTTGAACCATGTGGTGCACACTGGAGGGGAATCGGGGTTATACCTCAGAGTGGGCTTAAGCTGAGAGATAACGTCAGTCACCGAGATGTTAAAACAGTCTTTGATATTGATGTCCCTGACCATCCAGAGCCTAAGGCGTGTTCATGCGGGGAGGTCCTGCGGGGGATAAAGATACCGCCAGAATGTCCACTATTCGGAAAGGCATGCACACCGGATAAGCCTGTTGGCGCATGCATGGTGAGCACAGAGGGGAGTTGTGCAGCGTATTATAGGTATAGGGGGAGCAATAGTGGATAAAATTCTCCTTGGACACGGTAGTGGAGGCAGGTTGATGCATCAATTGATAAGGGAGCACTTTGCCATCGAGTTTGATATAAAGAGCCTCAATGACTCTACTGTGCTCGACAGGATTAATCCTAACAGGCTTGCCTTTACCACTGATTCTTATGTTGTCTCTCCAATATTCTTCCCAGGAGGGAATATAGGAGAGCTTGCAGTCTATGGGACTGTGAACGACCTTGCGATGGTCGGCGCAAAACCACTTTATCTTACAGCAGGTTTCATATTTGAAGAAGGCTTCCTTATAAGTGATTTAAAGAGGATTCTCTTATCTATGGCTAATGCGGCTAAACGGGCTGGTGTGAAGATTGTTGCTGGAGACACAAAGGTTGTAAACAAAGGGAAGGGCGATGGAGTATTCATAAACACCTCAGGTATTGGAGTTGTTGCTGAAGGTGTTGATATAGCCCCTTCAAAAATAGAGGCGGGGGATAAGGTTGTCATAAGCGGTACTATCGGTAATCACGGAATAGCTGTCCTTGCTGAGAGGAATGGCCTGAGTTTTGACCCACCAGTGGTGAGCGATACCGCACCATTAAATCACTTAGTAGAGAAGATGCTTGAGACAACAAAGGATATTCATGCGATGCGGGATCCGACGAGGGGAGGGCTTATTACAACTTTGAAAGAGATAGCTCTGGAGTCGGGCCTATGCATAGAGATAAGTGAAGGTGCAATACCTGTAGCATCTGGAGTAATCGGGGCATGCGAGCTTCTCGGTCTTGATCCGCTTTATGTGGCAAATGAAGGCATACTTATCGCTATTGTAATGCCCGATGTGGCAGAATCTTTAGTCAAACTGATGAGGCAGCACCCTATAGGCAAAAATACAAATATTATAGGAGAGGTGGCAGAGGCGCCAGAAGGGATGGTTTTGTTGAGGACTAAAATTGGTGGAACTCGAATTGTGGAGATGCTTGCGGGTGAGCAGCTCCCAAGAATATGTTAAGGAATAGCAAATTTTTAGTAGAATTATCATGACATTATAGGATATATTTTCCTGTTAACTTAAAGAGAGGAGATGCAAATGATAAAATTAAGAGGATTCATCCTTATTTTATTTGTCCTTGTGATTCATGGCGGGGCCCAGGCATCTATACTCCTTGACAGGGTCGTTGCTGTTGTAAATAAGGAGGTTATAACGTGGAGCGATTTATACAGGGCGATGGAATTTGAGGCGAGTGATGAGATGAAGGCATTGAAGGATGAGGAAAAAAGAAAGATATTCAAGGAGAATGAAGGTATTTTCCTCGAAAGTCTGATAGACGTGAAGCTGCAGCTTCAGGCTGCAAAGAAGCTCGGTATAGATGCAGCAATAGAGGAGGTGAATGAGGCGATAGAGGGCATAAAGAAAAAGTATTCTTTAGATGAGGCGGCCCTGATTGAGTCTCTGAGGAAAGAGGGATTCACATTAGAAGGATATAAGAAAAAACTCGCAGAACAGATAACCTTGAGCAAGGTTGTTTCTCAACAGGTAAGGAGTAAGATAGTTGTATCAGAGAATGAGATAAAGAAGTACATAGAAGAGAATAAGGATGCCATTGGAGACGGCGAAGGCTACAGGGTGAAACAGATTTTTTTCAAAAGACCGGATAACAGCGCTGACAGGAAGGCGACGGAAGATAAGGCAAATACTGTGCTTCAGAGAGTGAAGGCTGGCGAGGACTTTTCATCCCTTGCAAAAGAATATTCAGATGACCCTGCAGGGAAGGCAGGCGGAGACCTCGGGTTTATTAAAAAAGTTCACATGGCAAGGGAATTCATAGATGTAATATCACGCATGAACGTAGGTGATGTGAGTCAGCCTTTCTGGACTGATAGGGGGCTGCATATCGTGAAGCTTGAGGAGAAATCAGGTTCGCGAAATATCGATGAGCTGAAAGAGGATGCCAGGAATAAATTGTTAGAGAAGCACTTTTCTGAGAAATACAAAAACTGGGTTAGAGGTCTTAGGGAAAAGGCATACATTGAAATAAGATTGTAAATCACTGGATTGTCAGGTGATCAGATGAATATATTAAAGATCGGTGTCCTTGCATCTGGGCGCGGTTCTAATTTTCAGTCGATAATCGATGCGATTGATGGAGGGAGACTAAGGGCATCTATCGAGATTCTGATAACAGATAACCCTTCAGCCTTTGCAATAGAAAGGGCCAAAAAGCACAATATCAAATACCTATTCATAGACCCAAAGGCTTTCAGCACAAAAGATGAATTTTTTGAAAAGATAGGGAATGAGTTGAAAGCGAGGGGCGTTGATCTCGTTGTCCTTGCGGGCTTCATGAGAATCGTAAGGAAACCACTGATAGACGTATACCGCAATAAGATAATGAATATCCATCCGGCAATTCTTCCTTCGTTTCCAGGGCTTCATGGACAGCGGCAGGCACTCCAGTACGGTGCAAAGATAGCAGGCTGCACAGTGCATTTTGTCGATGAGGGGATGGATACAGGGCCTATAATCATACAGGCAGCAGTCCCTGTTTTTCCGGATGACACCGAGGATAGTCTGTCTGAAAGGATATTGAAGTTCGAGCATAAGATATACCCTGAGGCTATAAGACTTTTCTCTGAAGAAAGGCTTGAGATAGAGGGTAGAATTGTGAAGGTTAAAGGGCATCCTGAGTTTTCCTCAAGTATTGTGAATCCACCGATAGAAGAACCTTAATTAGTTCGCACTGAAAAATTTCTCCTGTGAATTGAATTTATAGCTCTTATTACTGGATTGAGGTAATATACAATATGGAAGGATACAGTCTTGAACAACAGATAACAAGTGCCGGGATACACTATCCAAGGTCATATGACATAACTTACAGGGTCGGCTATGTTATACAGACTTTAGCTTCCATCCTCTTTGTAATCCTCTATTATTTTAAAAGTCATTTATCCAGCTATGCCCTCGGATTGTTTGAGGCAGGCATTACACTGTCTGCCATGTTTTTGCTCGTCTGGAAAGCATCGATAAAGAGATTTATCCTGAGGTGCATATTCATCGGCATTATCCTTCAGATTACAAGTCTATTTAATATACCATTCAGCGAGAAGGTCTTCTTTATTGGTTTAGGCTTTACACTTGCTGGCGGTGCAGGGCTCACAGGGAAAGAGGCATACTGCTTTGGTTTCATGGAGGGCTGGCTCTTGCTGGTGGCATATCCCCTTGCTGTGATACCGAATCTGTTAGGTCTGAGCAGTCACAGTTACAACCTCGGCATTGCTGTCGTGATTACTTTGCTGCAGATTTCTTTTCTCAGAAAAAAACTCTCACAGACGCTCCTGAAGAGTTGTGAAGGCAGTGTATGCGGTCTTCCAGAGAAGAGGGAAGAGCAACAGTGAGGATTTCTGCAGGTGCAGCAAAGGGCAGGAAGATCGGTTCAAGAAGGCTCTTTGTTAAGTCATCGTCCGGGGAAGAACTGAGACCCACATCTGCAAAAGTAAGAGAAGCCCTTTTTGACATAATAAGAGAGAGGGTGCGTGGGTGCACATTTGTTGATCTTTATGCTGGAACCGGTACTGTTGGTATCGAAGCCCTGAGCAGAGGTGCAGAGATGGCTGTATTTGTAGAGCCAAATGATTTGAGGGTAAAAACAATAAAACAGGTTGCCTCTGAATTTGGTTTCAAGGATAGGGCAGAGGTGGTAAGGGGAAAGGCATACGAGTTTATCAAAAAGGCATCTGCAAAGGGCTTGAGCTTTGATATTTTTTTTCTTGACCCGCCATATCAGTCTGAGGAATTGATGAAGATCCTCCCACTGATTGGTGATGGAACCCTCCTCAGGCAGAAAGGCAGTGTTATTGTCGAGCATTTTTTTAAAAGAGAGCTACCCGAAGTTGTGGGTAGACTTAAACTCACTAAACACTACAGGTATGGCGATACAGTATTAACCTTATACAGGAAAGAGATATGAAGAAGATAGCAATTTATCCTGGCACATTCGACCCGTTCACAAACGGGCATCTGGATCTCATAAGGAGGAGTCTGAGGATTTTTGATGAAGTAATAATAGCAGTTGCTCCGAGTCCAAGGAAAGAGCCGCTCTTTAGCCTCGAGGAGAGGTTAAGGATGATAAAGAAATCCATTGAGGGGCTTGAAAATGTTCATGCAGAGGCATTCAATGGCCTGCTCGTTGAGTATGTGGGGAGCAGGAAAGGCATCGCAATTGTGAGGGGCCTGCGTGCTGTCTCTGATTTTGAATACGAGCTCCAGATGGCATTAATGAACAGAAGGCTTGATAACAATATAGAGACAGTGTTTATGATGCCGAGTGAGGAGTATTCATATCTCACATCAACAATAGCAAAGGAGATTGCATCTTTTGGAGGCTCAGTGAAAGGACTTGTGCCGGAGAACGTGGAAGTGGAATTGAGGGAGAAGTTTAAAATAATAGAGGATATCGTGGAGTAATGCAAAGCTATAATCTGCGCACATGAGTCCGCTTGAAAAGAAAATAATCGAGAAAATTAAAAGGGTTTTCGATCAGGAATCAGATTGGGACGTTATAGGTACCTCTCAAGCCTTTCCATACTCTTTTTTACCCCCTCAGCAGAATGCGACTCGATGGTGCACATGTATTTTTTGTCTTTGAGTTCATCAAATAATTTTTGAAAATCAAAGGTGCCTTCACCTATGGCGAGATGGGAATCTGCTGCCTTGTTGTTGTCGTGGAGGTGCAGTTCTATGATGTAGGGTTTAATCATAAAAAGCCATTCTTCGAGAGATATTTTTGCGAAGAGGTTGAAATGACCTGTATCAAAACATATCCCAAAGTTCTCTGAATTTATCTTTTCCATCAGGAGTTTCAGGTTTGTCGGCTCATCCTCAAATATATTCTCGATGGCTATTTTTGTCCCGAGCTCAACGGCTCTTTTTAGGAGAGGCGGCCATGTGATTAGACTCCCTTCAAGCCAGACATCAACTCTCTGGGCATATTTCCATTTTTCATAACCAGAATGAAACACAACTACCCTGGGCATTAAAATTTCTGCGATATCTAATATATGTGAGAACCTCTCTATGGTCACAGCCCTGACCTTTGAGTCCACGGCTCCCGGGGAGAGGTCCATGAAAGGTGCGTGGATAGTGAGGGTAGGGTTGTAGTCGAGTTTTTGTTTAAGCCCTACGATGTCATTTTTGGTTATGATGTCGAGGGATTTTGACCCAAAATATATCTCGAGATTAAGAGAGTTTTCTTTGATAAAGGCAGAATAATCCCCTATCTTTTCATAGGGGACGTGTACGTGTGGTTTTTGCACTATGCTTTGGCAGGGGCCTCTGTTTTGGATTCAGGCTTAGATTCTGCTTTTGAATCTTTGCCTTCTAATGCCATTGCCTTTTTCCTGTCGCCAGAGGCATAGTCTGTTATATACCAGCCATTGCCCTTGAGTACAAAGGCAGAGTTGGATACCATCTTCCTCACGTGACCTCCGCATTCAGGGCATGTGCTGAGGGGTTCATCGTCGAATCTCTGGATTACCTCTTGCTGTTTGCCACAGCTCAGGCATTCGTACTCGTATATCGGCATGGTCTAAAACCTCCTGTGAAAGTGAGTCATATAAATATAACCGACTTTTGGGGCTGAGGTCAATTATCTGCGACTTTTAAATATTTTAACAATCGTTTTATGCTCGTTGTATAATGTCTTTTATGCTTGTTGTCGGTCTCACAGGAAACTATGGTATGGGTAAGAGTGCAGTTCTCGCAATGTTCAGAGAATTAGGTGCTGTTACGCTTGACGCCGACATGATTGTTGAGGTGCTCCTTGAGGAGAAAGGGGTGCTTGATGAGGTGAGGTCACTTTTCGGAAGCGAGGTGTTTGACGGGGCAGGAAGGCTTGATAAGAGAAAGGTTGCAGATATAATCTTCAAAGAACCCACTTTGAGGATTGCCCTTGAGAATATACTTCATCCGCTTGTCTTTGAGAGGATTAGAGCTTTCATAGATGGCATGAACAACAGTGATAAGATAGTGATTATAGAGGCTCCTGTTATTTTTGAGAGGGGGTATCAGAACAGATTTGACAGGATAATCACCGTATACGCATCGCTTGAGACAGCCATTATGAGGTTGAAGGAGCATGGGGTATCAGAAGAAAAGGCCATGCAGAGGATTAGCAGCCAGTTCCCCATAGATAAGAAAATAGCCGGCTCTGATTTTATAATAGACAACAATGGTTCTATGGAAGATACGCGCATTCAGGTTGAAAGGATATACAGAAAACTTTCAGAAGAGGCTGGAGATGGAGATTATTCGAGGGCTTGAAAATTTAAAGAAGAGCTATCCGAACATTGTGCTGACAATAGGAAATTTTGATGGCGTCCATATCGGGCACAGAAAGATATTTCTTTCTGTTGTCGAGCGGGCAAAAGAGATTTCAGGCACGCCAGTGGCAATCACCTTCGAGCCACATCCTATAAAGGTTATTGCGCCGGAGAGAGGCATAAGGATACTCACGCCATTTGAAGAGAAGGCAAGGCTTATAGAGGCTTCAGGGATAGAGGTTCTTCTCTGCATAGGCTTCAATAGGGAGTTTTCTAACCTCCTTCCTGATAATTTTATTGAAGATATGCTCGTGAGGAAGCTCAATGTTAAGGAGATCATTGTCGGACATAACTATGCCTTTGGAAAGGGAAAAAGGGGAACGACAGAGCTGTTGCGGAGGCGAGGGAAGAAATACGGGTTCAGTGTGAAGGTCGTAAGGAATGCAAAGATATATGGAGACGTGGTCAGCAGCAGCAGGATAAGGAGCCTCATCTATAGGGGCAGGGTCTGTGAGGCAGCCATGTTTCTTGGAAGGCCGTATACGATAGAAGGCATTGTTGTCAAAGGCGCAGGCAGAGGGGGGAAGCTGCTGAATACTCCTACAGCAAATATAACTACTCCAGATGAGCTTGTACCGAAGGAAGGGGTGTACGCAGTCAAGGTCACATTCAATGGAGATGAGTATGAGGGAGTGGCAAATATTGGAAGGAACCCCACCTTTGGTGACTCACGTATGAGCTATGAGGTGCATATCTTTGATTTTTCTGGCGACCTCCTCGGCAAAAATCTCAGAATTCATTTTATAGACAGGATAAGGGATGAGCGGCGTTTTTCTGACGTTAAGACCCTTGAGACCCAGATCAAGAAGGATATAGAAAAGGCAAAAAGGATTCTTGGGTTCAAATAATGCAGGCATTGCTTTCGCCTCAGCAAATCCGCCGCGATAGTTTCTCCTGCTTATTAAGTTACTCTAGGCTATTTTCTTGCGATGGTAATGCCTTTATACCTTCTGCTTTTTTCTGCATGGGTGCTTACAAAAGAAGGCGCCTCCTACGGCCTCCTTCTCATAGCATTTATGCTCATCTTCTTCACCTTCAGGAAGGTCTTCATGCCCATACATTACGACATAGGCGACAAATCAGCGTATACATAGCAAAATTTTGAAAACTTGATTCAACATTACAACTGTAAATCTAAAGTAAAAGGTTCTTGTTAATACATAGTGGTAAAGTTTAAGGAATAACAATTGATTCAGGATCGACGTGGTCTATTTAGTAGTATAAATTTAGGGGGAAGGTGAGTTCCAAGGTTATCTTTGATCCAGAGGGCTCTTCACTCCCAATACATTCCGTGATGCCACATGAGTATAAATCATGGTCGTCTGCAGATTCGTATGCCCGAGAAGCTCCTGGATTGTCCTGATGTCATAGCCGTTTTCAAGGAGGTGGGTAGCGAAACTGTGCCTGAGAGTATGCACAGAAGCCTGTTTTGTAATACCTGCTTTTCCAGAGGCGACCTTGAATGCCTTCTGAAGCGATGCAGGATGCACATGATGCCTCCTTACAATATGGGAGCGAGGGTCTACAGACAGCGATTTTGATGGAAAGAGCCAGAACCATGCCCATTCCTTTCCTGAGTTTGGATATTTCCTTTCAAGGGCATTTGGCAGGTAAACCCCGTTCAAATTTTTCGCCCTATCCTGATCATACAACGCCCTTACCTCTGAGATATGATGGATAAGGTCTTCCTTCAGCATTTCCGGAAGCATAGTCCTGCGGTCCTTATCTCCTTTTCCTGCCCTTACAATAACCATATTCTGTTCAAGGTCAATATCTTTGATTCGTAAACTCAGACATTCCTGCAGCCTGAGCCCGCAGCCGTAAATAAGCATTGCCATGAGCCGTTGCGTCCCGGTCAGATGTTCAAATATGGAGGTTGTTTCCTTTATGGTCAAAACAATAGGAAGCCTTCTCCTCTGCCGCGCCCGCACCGCATCTACCATACCCTCTATATCCTTATCAAGCACATGACGATAGAAGAAGACAACGGCATTGAGCGCCTGATTCTGTGTGGAAGGTGATACCTTTTTTTCAACAGCAAGATGGCTAAGAAAATCCTGAAGATCTCTACCCTCAAGATTTGTAGGTTCTTTGTGATTTACAAAGGCACGGAAACTCCGCACCCATGTCAGGTAAGTTTTTTCAGTGGAATATGACCTGTGACGAAGCCTGAGCGCCTCGCGCAGCCTTTCCTCAAGGTTTTCCCATTCTCCCGGTTTCTCATTATCCGGAACCGCAACCTTAAGTTTCTGGGAAAGAAAATAATGATACAGCCTCAATGCAGTATCTGCCTGGTCAACCTGCCAGTCCTCATGGGTTTTTGCCATATGGGTCAAAAACTGTTTCTTCTGGTCGCTACTTAAAAAGGTTGAATCAGACAGGTCAAGAAAGGAATAGCATTCTCCTATCCACTTTAAGTAATAGGGGATTTGATTTGCCTTTGTCTTGCCCTTTTGAAGCAAATATTCTCTAAATTCCTTTAACATAACAAACTCCTAAATTATACCGAATCAGTATAATACTCAAATTTTAGACATTATACAGAATTTTATGACGCTTTTCAATAAATTTGGGGTAAAATTTCTTGACTTTTTTTATATTCTCATTATATATTCTCACTAAATATAGAATAAGTATAAAGAACTGTTAGCCCGCATATAAACAGACATATCAAATAGACATTGAAAAATGGACCGCCATCATTTTAGAATTGATCAATGTTAAAAACAGTAATTAATAAGAGGACAGCAAAGGCAAAGAGTAGTCCCAAAAGGATAGCGAAATATTATCTGCATGAAAATCCCGTTGAATTTTATATCTCAGAAGAAACATCTACTTACGGAGATAATGGAAAGAAAAAGCCTTTCACTATTTACTATGATAACCCCGAACACTTAGTAAGGCTTCTTAAGGGCAATTGCATCGCCATATTAAATCAGGCGAGAGAAAATAGTGTTGATATGATTTTTGCTGATCCCCCTTATTTCCTCTCAAATGGTGGCATTACCTGCCATGCAGGGAAAATGGTTTCCGTAAATAAAGGCAAATGGGATAAATCAAAAGGTGTTGAAGAAAATCATAAATTTACTCTTGAATGGTTAAGGGCTTGTCAGAGGGTATTAAAGCCTAACGGCACTATTTGGGTCTCAGGCACAACGCATATTATTTACTCTGTGGGCTTTGCTATGCAAGAGCTTGGCTATAAGATTCTCAATGATATTATTTGGTATAAACGCAATGCTCCACCTAACCTCTCTTGCCGATATTTTACGCATTCAACAGAAATTGTTTTATGGGCAGCAAAGAATGAAAAGAGCAAACATTACTTTGATTACAAGTTGATGAAAAGCATGAATCAAGGCAAGCAGATGAGAAATGTATGGGAGATTTCAGCACCACCAGCAGAGGAAAAAAAATTCGGTAAACATCCTACACAAAAACCTGTGGAGCTTTTGACAAGAATAATACTTGCATCAACAAAAGAAGGCGATTTGGCTTTAGATCCATTTTGTGGAAGTTCAACAACAGGAGTAGCAGCAATTCCGCTAAATAGAAAATATGTAGGCATTGATTTGGAAGATGAGTATCTACAGCTTTCAAAGAAGCGACTCGAAGACGCAATTAAAAAGTCATTAGTGAAAGACAAAAAAGAGGAGCGTTTATGCGGAACTACATCCCTGTAAAGAAACATTGGGTTGAGATGTATACAAGATTTGACAAGCCATATTGGACGCCTGCATTGAAATTCCCTATCAAAAAAATCAAAATTGATAAGTCATTATTTTCTTATCAGAATGACGTTTCAAAATCCGATGTCTTATATATGTTAGTGAACTTTGACCGTGAAATATGGATACCGATCACACTAAACAAGGATTATTATCTCTTGGATGGGCAACACAGATTGGAGTTAGCCAGACAAATGGGTTTGTCTTATATTGATGTAGTTATCGAGGATTCTGAGTTATTAAAAGGTGATAATAAAAAGGAAGGCGATGGAAAGAAAAGACGCTATCAGAAAATTGAGAGGGCTTGAAGGTCAAGATTTAAGAAAGCTTGATGATCGTTATAAGGTTACCGTATGGAAAGAAGGTAAACTCAACAAAGGCTGGGCTGGTCATGTTATTGAACGATATTTAGGCTTGCCAATAAATTCAGCTCAATCACCTAATTTTGGCTCATGGGAATTGAAAATTGTTCCTTTGAAACGGTTACGAACAGATGAAATTGTGGTTAAGGAAACCATGGCTATAACTATGATTGATCCTGTGAATATATTACAAAAAGAATTTGAAGAAAGTCATCTTCTGACAAAATTGAAAAAGATCGTTGTTTGTGCCCGCATGTTTGAATCGAAAGAGGAAAAGTCATCATTGCTCATGAAAGTAAGCACTTTTGATCTTGATAATCCCGCCATCTATCAGCAGGTTAAGGCTGATTATAACATCGTAAGAAACACAATCAAACAAAAAGGCTTTGATGCGTTGACCGGTAAAATGGGTGTTCTTGTTCAACCCCGCACAAAGGGGCCTGGTCACGGCAGCACCAGCAGAGCATTTTATGCAAGAAAAAATTTTGTTGCCCATATTCTTGGTTTGGCAGTTAAACCAACATAAATTATTAAAGACAAGAAGGGCTAACAAAAAAATCCAGCGGATGGCTAATAGCCACCGCTGATTTCCGTCGTTATGAATAAAGAAAAACTTAAAAATTTAATTGAATCTATCAAAAAAAATGCGGTCGAATATTACCGATTAACTGGTCGTCCCTTAGGCGTAACGGGAGAAATTGCTGAGTTTGAGGCAGCAGAAATATTAGATTTAGAATTGGCGGAAGTTCGCCAAGGGGGATATGATGCACAAAGCAAGAATGGAGAAAAAATCCAAATTAAAGGCCGGTGCATCATCGATAAATCTAAGAAAGGCCAGCGGTTGAGTAGTATAAAAATCGATAAGGAATGGGAAAAGGTTATTCTTGTTTTATTGGATAAAGCATATGAACCCTTTGAAATCTATGAAGCATTACGGTCTGAGATCGAAAAAGAAATAAAGAAACCTGGCTCGAAAGCTCGAAACTTAAGAGGATCCTTGGGGTTAAGTAAGTTTAAATCAATCGCAACTTTGATATGGTCAAATAATTCATAACAAATCACTCCAGCGGACGGCTTTCAGCCACCGCTGATTTCAGGCGTTGGACATAAAAATATAGACATAAATTGACATAACAGATAATATAATACCGATGAAGACAGCCGCAGTGATCAGCTTTGATCAGAACAAACTCAATGTAACGAGCAAAACACGCTCTAACATTTTCAACTGGCGTGGACAGTTCACACCAGAGTTTGTTGAGTACATTATTAATACCTTTGCGGAAACTGCTAACACAACATTTGATCCCTTTTGTGGAAGTGGGACCGTCCTGCTCGAATCAGCGCGTCGCGGCCTTGCATCAACTGGCTTTGAGATTAATCCGGCAGCATACGCTATGGCAAGATTCATCTCTTTGGCCACTCTATCACAAACAGAGAGAAGAAGTCTTTGTGCTTCACTGCAAGAACGCATTACGTTGCTCATCGGTGCTTACCATGATTTGCCTGTGTTTGAATCGGAATCCACTTTTCGATGCAGTTACAAAAACTTAATTCATTTTGCTGATGACCTCCTTTCAAAAATTGATAACAAAAACGAGAAGGTTATTGCGTTAACGTGCCTATTTCACGCTGAAAGTAATGGGCGGGGCATTCTTGGCGTAACACTGCCCCGTTCTTTGGAGATTGTTACGGCAAAGCTAACTGGTCTTCCATTTGCGAGAAAACCTATAGTTGCTGTTCTTTGTGATGCCCGCATGGCTCACTTGCGCCTTCGCACGCCGGTAGACCTAATAATTACAAGTCCACCATATATTAATGTATTCAACTATCACCAGAATTATCGTTCTATTATGGAGGTCTTGGGTTTTAATCTCCTTAAAGTGGCAGCTAGTGAAATTGGCTCAAATCGAAAAAATAGAGGGAACAGATTCAGGACAGTTGTTCAATATGCCTTAGACATGGAGACAGCGTTGGATAGCTTTGCGCGCTCTTTAAGTAAAAATGGCATTTTGGTACTTGTAGTCGGGCGTGAATCAAAAGTTAGAGGCATTTCTTTTTCCAATTCATCTATCCTGCTTCAAATTGCTGAGGAAATGGGCGCATACCAGAAAATAGCAGCCCCCGAAAGAGTTTTCATAAATCGTTTCGGTGTGAGCATTAAAGAAGATATTCTGGTTTTACAGATGTGTGGTTTTCCTCCACAGCCTGGGAATGCAAGGAATATAGCCCAGCAGCATTTACAAGCCGCATTGCATATGGCGCAAGGCGATATCGCAGTTGACATTAATGACGCTTTGACCCAAATTGCTACTATCGAGCCATCTCCAATATTTGATAAGAAAGGAATCATATAATGATACAGACTCCTCACAAAGACAAGCTGATGGCTGCAATGAATAATCCCAAGTGTAATGACAAAGATAGGGAAATTATTACAGAAGCACAGAAGGCATACGAATTTTGGGTCTCTGAAATGGACAGAATTTCAAGCACGGGAAAGGAAAGCGTTGTCCAACTTACAAAGCTACTCAATCAATATAAAAACCAGCTTGAAGTCGAACTGATTATTCAATCAGGCTCACAATTTTTAATTCGACAAAAGGGCCAGCTAAAACTGGATAACTCAGTTATAGAGGAGTTCTTAATACGACTCGTTGACCCACGAGTTCTGGAAGGGTTGCCGGATTTTGAACTGTGTGTTGGGCCTCAGCGGGCGTTTATGTCCCTTGCATTTACACCCGCAAGCATTCACGACCTTGGTGAAAGACCACGTGTTGAAATCAAGGAAAAAGATGCTGACTTTACACTTGGCAAGTCCATTTATTACAAATTTTCATCTGATCCTGCCTTTGCTTCGCGCAGTACCCAGAGTGGAATGTTAACATTGGCGGTACTTGCCGCTGAGTGTAAAGTTAATCTTGATAAAACGATGTTTCAAGAGGCAGCAGGCACAGCTTCCAGATTGAAACAGGGCTGTCCAATGTCGCGCTACTATTTGCTGGTTGAATATCTTGATATGGAACCGGAGGACTGTCGTCTCACAGCCATTGATAATGTATTTCTCATTCGTCATGCAAAGAGACTACCGTTTGGTAAGCGGACTGAGTATGCAGATGTGAAGAAACAACACCAAGACAATCCGATTGACCCGGAAGTAATCTGGAAATTTATATCTGAATTGCAATACTTCGTTAAGTCAGTATGGTATGATCCTGAAAAAGCGCTTGAAAGAGGATCATTTATATAAAAGACATGTCCAACAAGGCGCTCAAGACCGACGCGGGTTTTGCCGCCATAGTTTTTGCCTATTTAAAGGTTTTTCCAGCATCAATGCTATTCGCCAGTTCAAACCCCCGCGCGGCTTAGCTTTGCGTTACACGTCAAAATTAATAACAGCATATAACGGCATTAACAGCCAAGTTAATGCGGAAATCGCCCTCTTTAATTCTTGCATTTATTGGAGTGAACCCCATCGTTTAGACACAAAGAGCCTTTGAGGTTAGTAGGGTCTGA
>DYHX01000037.1 GCA_020723925.1 Nitrospira japonica
TATAAAAGTAGGATTAAATCAGGAAACATTTTGGGACAGCCTGACGGTTCTATTTATTGACAAAAATGAAAAGAATGATAAATAGAACCGTCCCCTTTTTCTTGCCTCCAAAGGTTTTAATCCTGGGTGTTGGAAATCTCCTGCTTAAGGATGATGGGTTTGGCGTTCATTTAATAAAAGCCCTCGAAGGCACCTCATTCCCTGACAACATTCAATTGCTTGAGGCTGGCACTGTGAGCCACCAGTTGATTCCATTATTTCATTCAATCGATTATCTTATTGTTGTGGATGTTGTAGATGCCGGTGACAGACCAGGTTCTATATTCCGGTTTTCTCCTGGTGATATGAGTTACAGATCAGAACAAAAATTATCCCTTCATCAGATAAGTCTTATAGATGTCCTTCAAATGGCTGAGTTGACAGGTGCAAAGCCAAAAACTGTGATAATAGGTGTCCAGCCAAAAGACATTTCAACATGGGGGCTGGAACTTTCTGGGGAAGTCAAAGCAGCAATGCCGAGGGTTAAAGAGCTTGTTTTTGAGGAGCTTAAAAAGATAAATGCTATTAACTAACCCTGTTTATCATAAACTATCCTGCCTATCTTGGAAAGGGTTTATGAACTTGATTATTCCCTGTAGCTTGCTGCGGGAGGTCATTAATATAGGCTAAAAAATGATATAATTGAGAGAAAAATGTGTCTTGCAATTCCATCTAAGATAATTAGCATGAACAACACCACAGCCACAGTTGATGTTTATGGTGCCCGCCGTGATATCAGCCTTCTCCTCATGCCAGAGGATGTGAGCATCGGTGACTATGTCCTTGTCCATGCAGGTTTCGCAATCCAGAAGGTGGATGAAGATGCTGCCAATGAGGCCATAGGGCTTATAAAAAAGATATTGGACAATGACGAAATTGAAGATTAGGTTACACCATTTTAATCTTATGCTCTGAATCGTGGACGGTTTCTCCAGCTTTTAGTTGTACCCTTATTTAACAAGCGTCTACCTTGTAAAGCTATTCTCCTTTATGGTAATCTTCATCAAAAATGGAGGCGTATTTAATGATAAAGAATGACCGATGGATAAGAGAGATGGCTTCCAGAGGAATGATAGAGCCATTTAATGAGAATCAGGTAATGGAAGGCGTTATATCATATGGCGTTAGCTCTTATGGGTATGACATGAGAATTGCTGATGAGTTTAAGATATTCACGAATATAAACAATACAATCGTTGACCCCAAAAATTTTGACCCTAAAAGCTTTGTTGATTTCAAGGGGAATGTCTGTATAGTGCCGCCAAATTCTTTTGCGCTCGGCCGTTCTGTCGAATATTTCAGGATTCCGAGAGAAACGCTTGTGATATGCCTTGGTAAGTCAACATATGCGAGATGTGGTATCGTTGTCAATGTAACTCCGCTTGAGCCCGAGTGGGAGGGCCATGTGACAATAGAGATATCAAATACTACACCCCTTCCAGCAAAGATATATGCCAATGAAGGGATAGCACAGCTCCTATTCCTCGGAGGTGCTGAACTGTGTGAGATCTCATATGCTGACAAGGCAGGTAAGTACCAGGCCCAGAAGGGCATAACACTTCCGAGGATGTAAAATGCCATATCGAGAGAAACTCATACTCGCACTCGATGTGGCAGAACCTGATTATGCCCTTGATATTACGGATAAGTTCAGCGACTATATCGATATATTCAAGGTTGGTATGGAGTTATTCACCACAGCAGGGCCAAAGATAGTAGAGGAGATACACAGCAGAAACAAAAAGGTCTTCCTCGACCTTAAATTTCACGACATCCCCAACACCGTTTCGAGTGCAGCAATCGCGGCAACAAGACTCGGTGTTTACATGTTCAACATGCACACCTCTGGCGGACTTGAGATGATGAAGAGGTCCATGGACTCTGTTGTTGAGTTATGCCTGAAGGAAAACCTCCAGAAGCCAAAAATCCTTGGTGTTACCGTCCTCACAAGCCTGTCTCCTCAGGTTTTGAAAGATGAACTCGGAATTCAGCACAGTTTAAGGACCCATGTCAGACACCTCTCTGGCCTTGCTTTAAAGGCAGGGCTTGACGGGGTTGTTGCATCAGGGCACGAGGTATCAATGATAAGGAGTCACTGCGGGAAGGGCTTCCTGATAGTCACGCCGGGCATAAGGCCTTCATGGAGCCCTCCTGATGACCAGAAGAGGACAATGACCCCAAAGGAGGCGCTGAGGGAAGGGGCCGACTATATTGTTATGGGACGCTCCATACTCCATCAGGAGGACCCTATCAAGGCACTGGAATTAATCTCCTTAGAGATACTCACCGCATAAAGGCAGTGGCGAGTGATGAATACTATTGACTATCAAATCTCCATAAGGAAAAAGGATTTTTTAGAAGAAACTAAAAAGGGTTTAGTCCCTCCACTTTACGCTGAAATCCCTTATGTCTCACCTGATACCCTTTATCAATTTTTTTCTGGTCCCAATAGTTTTTTGCTCGAGAGTGTAAAGGGGCCAGAGAAGATTGCAAGATACTCGTTTATAGGTTTTGAACCATACTTGATCTTCAAAGTAAAAAATGGTTCAGTCGAAATCGATGCCTGCGGCAGAAGGACATTATCTTCAAGGCCGCCACTCATGCGGCTCAAGGAACTCATCTCTGCTTATAGTCAGAGGCGGATAGACCAACTGCCTCCTTTCCATGGTGGGGCAGTCGGTCTATTAAGCTACGATTTTGTTCAGTACTTCGAGAGGCTTCCATGGGCAGCAAGGGATGACCTTCATCTGCCAGATGCACACTTTTTCATGATCGATAAGCTGATTGCTATTGACCATTTTGATAAGAAGGCATGGATTGTTGTCTGCCCTGCCGCAAGTGATACAGAACTTGGCTACAGAGGTATCGATGTTGATTGGTCAGAAAAATATGATGAGGCTGAACATGAGATTGAGGAAATATGGAAAAAGTTAGAAACCAATAAAGACTGTTACTCGTCACTCGTTACTCGTTACTCGTCACTCAACATCGATATTGTCCACGAAATGAAGAAGCAGGAGTATATGAACATTGTCAGAAGGGCAAAAGAATACATTGCTGCAGGAGATATATTCCAAGCAAACCTCTCGCAGAGGGTATCAGCACATATAAAAGATGTAAAACCATGGAGCCTTTATAAGATACTTTGTTCTATAAACCCCTCACCATTTGCCGCGTATATGGATTTTGGAGACTATCAGATTGTGAGCTCTTCTCCGGAAAGACTGCTCAGGGTCAAAGACGGCGTTGTTGAAACAAGGCCGATAGCAGGAACAAGGCCAAGGGGCAAGGATATAAAAGAGGACGAACTCATGAGGACAGAACTGCTTTTAAATGAGAAGGAGAGGGCAGAACATATAATGCTCATAGACCTTGAGAGGAACGACCTTGGAAGGGTATCGGACTATGGGACTGTGCATGTGGATGAGTTTATGATAACCGAGGATTACTCTCATGTTATTCATATTGTCTCGAATATTAAAGGGAGACTGGCTAAAGGCAAGACATGTTTTGATGCAATAAGGGCAGCGTTTCCTGGCGGTACAATCACAGGAGTTCCAAAGGTGCGGTGCATGGAGATAATAGATGAACTCGAACCTGTTGCAAGGGGGCCATACACAGGTTCCATCGGCTATATAGGCTTCTCTGGCAATATGGATTTGAATATCATCATAAGGACGTTCGTCATAAAAAATGAGTTTGCCTTTGTGCAGGCAGGTGCAGGCATCGTTGCTGATTCAGACCCTGAGAGAGAATACTACGAAAGCCTTAAGAAGGCAGAGGCACTGATAAGGACACTGGAAAGGATATGAATCTATCCGTAAACATCGGAAGGAAATCAAAGAAAAGTGTCCTGTCAGCCTCAAATTTTTATACTATAGCGTAAACTCCATTTCTTGTGTGATACTTAACCCTGTACATAGCATTGTCCGCAAGCCTGATCAGATCTTCTTTTGTCTTTGCGCTCTCTGGATGCGAGGCAACACCAAAACTTGCTGTCATTCTGAGAGAATAACCTTCTTTCTTCAGAAATACATTCTGCTCTATCTCCTTCCTTATCCTTTCTGCTATCTGGGCCGCAGACTCAGGTGGGGTTTGAGGGAGAACAATTACAAACTCGTCCCCACCATATCTTGCAACAATATCGACAGAACGGAGATGCTTTATTAGTAGCTGACCGACTTCAACAAGGACCTTGCTCCCTACAAGATGGCCATACTGGTCATTTATCTGCTTGAAATAATCGATATCCATGAATATAAGCGAGACTGATGTGTGGTAGCGATTACAGCGTTGTAATTCCATATCTATAGTCCTGTTCAGATATCGCGAGTTGAATAGTTTTGTAAGGTCATCTGTAATTGCAAGCTCTGCCATCTTCTGGTAGAGTGATGCCCTTTCTATTGCAAGTGCAGCCTGATCAACAATCCTCATCAACATGTCCAGGTCGCCTTTTGAAAAAGATTCCCCTCTTGTTTTGTTTACAACCTCGAGGACTCCAAAGGTATACCCCTTGCTCTTTATCGGCACGCACATCAGGGATTTTGTCTTGAAATGCATTCCTTTATCTATATCTATACTGCAACGGAACCTTTCATCATGCGATACGTCAGGAACGACTACTGGAATACCTTCCTGGGCGACCCGCCCTACAATGCCCTCGCCAGGCCTTAACCTGAATTTCTTTATCTTCTTTGTTCTTTCCCCTTCTGTCTTTTCAAAGACAAGGTCTCCTGTTTCTTCATCAACAAGGAATATCGACCATGCCTCTGCTTTTGTCAACTCCTTTACTTTTTTCATTATCATTACAAGGATGTCATTAAGTTCCAGAGAAGACGTTAACGTTTTGCTGACCTCTTCGAAGAAGTTGAGCTCTTTTTTTGTGGTGGCAAGGTCGTGCTTCAGTCTCTTGTTTTCTGCCAATATATTCTTTTCATATAACATTCTATTTACGAAATATAGCAGTTCCTTTTCGGATGGATTGCATACATGGCAGGTGAGGGGTTCCTTTAAATACGGTGCAAAACTCTTGAAAGAAGATGCATAAGAGACAACGAGCTTAGGAATTTCACCAGATGCCTTGATAAAGTCTTTGAATAAATCTTCCTTGCTCTGTTCTTTCTCTATTACAATAAGCTCGACTTTTTCGCTGAGCTCTGGAAGTGCGCTGTCAATCGCCTTGAATCTTGAGACCTCATGACCATTGATAGACAATGCGGCTTCATATTCTTCTCTTAAAAGGCTTTTTCCTATAAGGAATACCTTAGACATTTACACCGCAGCATTTTTTATATTTTTTGCCACTGCCGCATGGACATGGGTCGTTCCTCCCGACTTTCTTCCCTTTTGTAATGGGCTGTTGGGCCTCCGACCCATCACCTCTATTACAGTTCAAATGCTGCGGTCTTGTCGGTTCTCTTCTGATTCCCTCCTCCTTCTTTATCTGAATCTTGAAGAGTCTGCTCAGCACCTCAGTCGAAATCCTGCCTGTCATATCAGCGAACATATCAAAAGCTTCCTTCTTGTATTCAGTAAGAGGGTCTCTCTGACCATATCCTCGGAGTCCTATCCCCTCCTTCAGATGGTCCATCGCAAGCAAATGGTCCTTCCACTGTGCATCGACCACCTGGAGTACGATAACTTTCTCAAAGTATCGCATAATGTCGCTACCCATCTCTGCTTCTTTATTTTCATATGCAGTCTTTGTCTCTGATATCAGGGATTCTCTTAATGATGTTATATCTGATGCGTCAGCAGTAGATGCTATGGAGAATATGCCGTATAAAGCATCCTTCAGGCCCTTCATATCCCATTCCTCAGGATGTTTTTCTTCAGGGCAGTAAATAGACAGCAGCTCATCAACAGTATCTCCAACCATGTCGTAGATCCTGTCCTTCAGGTCTTCGCCTCGCAGGATTTCACGTCTGAATGCATATATCTCGGTCCTTTGTTTGTTCATCACATCATCATATTCAAGGAGGTGTTTTCTTATGTCGAAATTGTGGGCCTCGACCCTTTTCTGTGCATTTTCTATAGCCCTTGAGACCATCTTGTTCTCTATAGGGATGTCTTCTTCCATGCCCAGTCTGTTCATCAGTCCAGATATCCTGTCAGAGCCAAAAATCCTCATCAGGTCATCTTCTAAGGATAGATAAAATCTTGAAGAGCCTGGGTCTCCCTGCCTGCCTGAGCGGCCCCTCAACTGGTTGTCTATCCTCCTTGCCTCATGCCTTTCTGTCCCGAGGATATGCAGTCCGCTGAGGCTAACTACCTTCTCCCTGTCTTTCCTGCATATCTCCTCTGCCTTCTTAATGGCGTGTTTCCAGTCTTCTTCTGTATAATTCTTTTTATCCTTTAAAAATTCTCTTGCAATGCCCTCGTGGTTGCCGCCAAGGATTATGTCTGTGCCCCTTCCTGCCATATTTGTTGCGATTGTTACTGCACTGCTTCTGCCAGCCTGAGCAATAATTTCGGCCTCTTTTTCATGGTACTTTGCATTGAGGACAGAGTGGGGGATGCCCTTTTTCTTCAGCATATGGCTCAGCAGCTCAGACTTCTCTATGGAGATTGTGCCCACAAGAACAGGTTGGCCCTTTTTGTGAAGCTCCTCGATTTCTCGCAGTACAGCATTAAATTTCCCCTTTTCGCTCTTATATATCGTGTCAGGATAGTCTTCCCTCACCATCGATTTATTTGTCGGGATTACAACAACATCGAGATTGTATATCTTCCCGAACTCCTCGGCCTCTGTGTCTGCAGTTCCTGTCATACCGGCGAGTTTGTTATACATCCTGAAGTAATTCTGGAATGTAATTGTGGCAAGGGTCTGGTTCTCGCTTGCTATCCTGACACCCTCTTTTGCCTCTATTGCCTGGTGGAGCCCATCACTCCAGCGCCTGCCTGGCATGAGCCTGCCAGTGAATTCATCAACAATTATTACTTCGCCATCTTTCACAACATAGTCCACATCCCTCTTGAAGAGTGTATAGGCCTTGAGGGACTGGAGAACGTGATGGACAAGCTCTATATTTGATGGGTCATAAAGGTTGCCAGCACCAAGCAGACGTTCGACCCTTATATTACCTTCATCTGTGAGAATTACGGTCTTTGCTTTTTCATCAACCGTATAATCAATATCCTTTTGCAGCCTGGGAGTTATCTTGTTTATCTTGTAATATTTGTCTGTTGATTCTTCGGAAGGGCCAGAGATTATAAGTGGGGTTCTGGCCTCATCAATGAGTATGCTGTCCACCTCGTCGACTATGGCATAATTAAGTTCCCTCTGGACATACTGAGAGATGTCATACTTCATGTTATCTCTGAGGTAGTCGAATCCGAATTCATTATTGGTGCCATATGTTATATCAGCGCTGTAAGCGGTCTGCCTCTGCTCGTCTGTGAGGCCATGGACTATAATACCAACGTTGAGCCCGAGAAAATTGTAGATGGGCCCCATCCACCGGGCATCTCTCCTTGCAAGGTAGTCGTTTACTGTAACAACGTGGACCCCTTTCCCCTCAAGGGCATTGAGATAAACGGGCAGGGTGGCAACGAGCGTTTTACCTTCGCCTGTTTTCATCTCTGCAATCTTTCCCTCATGCAACACTATTGCGCCGAGCAGCTGGACATCGAAGTGCCTCATTTTGAGGACTCTTTTTGAGACCTCTCTTACAACAGCGAATGCCTCAGGAAGAAGATCATCAAGCGTTTCACCCAGTTCAAGCCTTTTCCTGAACTCTGCGGTCTTGTCCTTCATCTGGCTGTCAGTGAGGGCAACCATCTGCGGCTCAAGGGAGTTTATGTGTTCGACCATTGGCCAGATGCGCTTTAACTCTCTCTCGTTCTTTGTGCCAAAGATTTTCTTTAGAATAGCAACCATATTTAATAATAAATAAACACTGATAATATTTCAAGGAAGGCTTGATAATCTAACATACAATCCCTTGAAACTACGTTGCGGTAAATGTTATTTTCATTTATGAAAAAGCACGTCTATATAACAACCTTTGGTTGTCAGATGAATGTCCATGACTCTGAGAAGATGGCAGGAATCCTCGAGCAGGAAGGATACTCCCTTAGGGATAATCCCAAAGATGCTGATCTCATAATTTTCAACACATGCAGCATAAGGCAGAAGGCAGAGCAAAAGTTCTACAGCGAGCTCGGAAGAATAAAATCCCTTAAGAAGAGAAGGCCCGACCTCAAGATTGCTGTTGCTGGCTGCATTGCACAGCAGCAGGGCAGGGCGATATTGAAAAAAGTACCCCATGTTGACTATGTCTTTGGCCCCCAGAATATCCATATGCTGAGTGATATGCTTAGGACTAACAAGGATGTAGTTGCAGTTGATGATAATCCTGAGATTGCTGAACTGGACCTACCAGTATCGAGAAAAGAGGGTGTAAGGGCATGGGTATCTATAATGTATGGGTGCAATAACTTCTGCAGTTACTGTATAGTCCCCTACACAAGGGGCAGGGAGAGGAGCAGGCCGAGCGAAAATATATACAGAGAGGTAGCAGGTCTTGCATCAAATGGTTTCAAGGAGGTAACCCTCCTGGGGCAGAATGTCAACTCATACAGGAGCGACGTGGATTTCTCTGGCCTTTTAAAAAAGATAAACAGCATAGAAGGGATAGATAGGATAAGATTTGTCACATCCCATCCCCACGACCTCTCAGATGACCTGATAATCTCTATGAAAGAGCTGGATAGGGTCTGTGAACATATCCACCTGCCATTGCAGTCTGGATCGAGCAGGATACTCGAGCTTATGAACAGAGGTTACACATATGAGGACTACCGCAGAAAGGTCGAAAGGCTAAAAGATGCAATTCCACATATATCTATAACAACAGATATAATTGCAGGGTTTCATGGCGAGACTGATAATGACTATATGGCAACCATAAATGCAGTCAATGATATAGAATTCGATGGCATCTTTGCCTTTAAATTTTCCCCAAGGCCAGGGACAAGGGCTGCAAATATGGAAGGTCAGCTTTCAGATGAGATTAAATCAGAAAGGCTCTCTGAGATACTCGAAATTCAGGACAAGATTAGCTTTATGAAGAATGAAGCCCTCAGGGGTTCTGTTCAGGAAATTCTCGTTGAAGGCGTGAGTGAGACCGATAAAGGAAAACTGACAGGAAGGACAAGGACAAACAAGATTGTTAATTTTAGAGGCACTGATGTACATGTCGGCCAGATGCTCTACGTGGAGATTGTCGAGGCAAGGCGTCATTCCCTTGAAGGTAGACCTGTTAGATAGTTCACGCTGAAAATGAAGATTTCTGTTTTAACATTGGGATGCAAGGCAAACCAGGCTGAAAGCTCATTGATTGAGGGCACCCTGAAAACCCTTGGCCACCATATTGTTGATATTTCTGAGAAACCAGACTTTTGCATCGTAAATACCTGCACAGTAACCTCTAAGAGCGATTATCAATCGAGGCAGTTGATAAGGCGGGCTGGGAGGGTAGGGGCAAGGGTTATTGTTACTGGGTGCTACTCTGAACTGAATCGTGAAGATGTGAAGTCCCTCGAAGGTGTGACAGCGATAATTGCGAATAAAGATAAACTCAATATTATCAATGGATTAACAGGGCAACGTGTAGATTATTCTTTATATTCTCCATCCCATAACAGGAGCAGACTTTTTATAAAAATACAGGACGGGTGCAACCATTCTTGCAGCTACTGCGCCATACCAAAGGCAAGGGGAAGGTCAAGGAGTGTAGACCCCAGAGAGGTGATCCGGCAAATAATCATAGCAACATCCTCAGGCTATAATGAGATAGTATTGACAGGCATACACTTAGGCACTTATGGCTACGACATAAAACCTAATATAAAACTTTCAGATCTGCTCAAAACTATACTAAAAGAAACGAAAATTAAGAGAATACGCTTAAGTTCATTAGAGGTGCGGGAGGTAGAGGACGACCTTTTAGAAATTTTCCAGGATGACAGGATTTGCAAGCACCTCCATATTCCCCTCCAGAGTGGAGACGACAGGATACTAAGATTGATGAGGAGGACTTACGATTCCCGGCTTTTCTCTAAAGTCATAGAACATATCCTTAGAAAATTGCCTGATATTGCCATAGGCACAGATGTAATTGTTGGTTTTCCCGGAGAAGGAGAAGATGAGTTCCATAATACGAAGAGACTGCTTGATGCCCTTCCTGTCTCGTATATGCACATATTCCCATTCTCACCGAGACCAAATACAATAGCCTCGCGAATGGGTAACAGTGTTGCTTCTGCAACAAAGAAAGAACGATGCTCCATTTTAAAGGCACTTGATAAAAAGAAAAGAGCCGATTACATGTCAAGACAGGTCGGCAAGACCATTGATGTGCTTATAGAAGAAAGGGTTGATGGTGAAGCATGCAGTGGGACAGCAAGCAATTACCTGAAAGTTCTCGTCACCTCAAACCAGCCCTACAAGGGATCCCTTGTCTATGTAAGGATAGAAGACTGCACGGATGATATGTTGATTGGCGTGCCCATTCCATAAATATAACCTATTGTTTCTTAAGATTTTTTCATATGCCTAAAACTCAGTCAGGTATGTAAGAATCAAGAACCCTCAAGACACTGCATAAGACTTAACCCCTATTAATAACAGGTTATTAATAGTTTTTGTTCATACAGTATGTCTGATAAGATATATTATGTTAAATTAGTAAGAGAATTTATATTTGCTGGTGGTATTTTAGCCATTCTGCAGCCTCTTTTTTTGTATTAAGTCTTCCTTCAAACTGCAATCTCTTAAGCTCATTAATCAGGCTACCCAATTTCGGGCCTCCCTTAATTCCTGTTATGGCCATTATCTCTTCTGATGTCATAATACCCCTCTTCCATATCTTCAAGAACCTTTCAGCCTCATTGATAAGCCCTGCCTTACCTGATAAAACAAGGATATCAAAAGCTGCCCCTTTTGCTTTTGCAAATGTATTGAAGATTTTATTCTTGTTGAACAGGCACTTGTATTTACCTGACAGTAGTTTATGAACAACTTTCACTCTCTCCATTATTGCCCTGCTTAACTTCAATCTATTTTTATTCAACATTGATCCCATTAGCAGGCTTTCGAGCCTCAAAAGCCCCTTTAGGGTTAGCCCCTGCGAGAAAGGCTCCTTAAGGGCAATTTTAAGTCTTTCAGGAATTCCCTGAAGTGTTGAATCGATAATAGAAAGCGCTTTAATGTTGTCCTGTAACTTCCTGTGTGAAATAGATAAAAAACCTGTCAGCAGGCCATCCCTCAATGCCATTTTCAGGGCGTTTTTTGGGTCTTCTGAGTTTAACAATTTGAAGAATTCTAAAGTGATTCTTTCAGGTGCAGAGCGTTGTATGTCTCTATTCAGACATTTTACTATCCTGCGTGTTCTGCCATCTATGCCCCAACCAAGTTCAGCAGCAAACCGATAGGCCCTGAGGAGTCTAAGCGGGTCTTTTTTAAAATTATCCTCACATATACCCTTGATCTTACCAGCCCTGATATCATCAATCCCATTATATGGGTCTATAATTCCTGTTTCTGGCGACCATGCAATTGCGTTTATTGTGAAATCCCTGCCTGCAAGGTCATCTTCAAGCTTTCCTTTAAGCCTTGCGAAGTCAAGGGTTATGCCGCCCCTGAGAACTATCCGTATCATGTGTTCTTCTTTGAGTTCGACCACCTTCCCTCCAACAGCGGTAGATATCACATTGGTGAACGCGTTAATATCTCCACGAACAACATAATCTATGTCTTTTGATATCTTTCCCTGAAGCATATCCCTGAGATAACCACCAACTATATATACCTCATATACCTCAGCCCCTGCAGAGAAGACTTTTGTGTTGATGCGGTTACTAATAATTTTGCGTTCTATATCGAGCATAGCCTTTTCTGTCACCTCCTCGACCAGGCATAAGAAATATACACGACTATAGTATCAGTTAAGATAAGAATCAAGATAAATCAAAGGACAGCCAGAAGCCTTCCTGGTTTTACCATGCCAGCTGAAACCAACAGACCCTCCCTGTATATGCCTATTAAAATAATTAATAATTTATGCCGCTGTTTTTCTTGACACGTTTCTTTTTATTATGCTAATTTTCAAGTCCATATCAAGTAGGAGTATGCGTTCAGATGGAAGAAACACTCAAGAGAATTCTTGAAGAATACAAAAAAAACGAGGGCAACGTAATCTCCGTCATGCAGGAGATACAGGATGCATTTGGCTACATCCCAGAAGACGCCATAAACTGGTTTTCAAAAAAGCTCGATATACCCGCAAGCCGCTTCTTTGGTGTTGCCACCTTCTATGCCCAGTTCCACCTAAAGCCGAGGGGCAGGAATATCATCACTGCATGCTGCGGGACAGCATGTCATGTGAAGGGCTCTGACAGGCTAATTAATGGCTTAAGGAAAGAGCTTAATCTTCCAGAAGGCGAGGATAATACAGAAGACATGGAATTCGCCGTAGAGAAGGTTGCGTGCGTTGGTGCATGCAGTATTGCACCAGTTGTTATAGTCAATAAGAAGGTCTATGGCAAGATGACAGCAGAAAATCTCATGAGGGAGATAAAGACACTTAAAGGCAAAAGGAATGAAGGCTGATATAAAGATAAAGGTCTGTATGGGCACTGGAGGCGTTGCTGCAGGTGGTGCTGATGTTATAAGGGCATTCAAAAACAAGCTTAAGACAGCCGGTATAAAAGCCAGTGTGGAAAGGCACTGCTCACTGCATAAGGTTGGATGCCGTGGATTGTGCGCAAAAGATGTGCTTGTTGATGTAATTATAGATGGCAACAAGACCACCTACCAGGATATTAAGCCTGATATGGTTTCGGGGATTGTCAAAGAGCATATTATTGAAGGCAATCCTATAATTGACTGGACTGTTGGAGACGAGTACCACAACTTCCACAGGAAACAGATTAAGGTGGTGCTCTCTGACTGCGGTGATATAGACCCTGAAGATATCAGTGCATATATAGCAGTCGGTGGTTATGAGGCAACAAAGAAAGTCCTTACCTCGATGACGCCTGAAGAGACAATTGAAGTTATAAAGAAATCCGGGCTCAGGGGAAGAGGTGGAGCTGGGTTTCCAACAGGGCTGAAGTGGGAATTGGGAAGAAAGGCTCAATCTGAGCAGAAATATATAATCTGCAATGCTGATGAGGGTGACCCTGGAGCATTCATGGACAGGTCTGTAGTTGAGGGCAATCCCCACGCAGTTATAGAGGGAATGATTATCGGGGCCTACTCAATAAGTGCCGACAGAGGTTACGTGTATATCAGGGCAGAGTATCCCCTTGCTGTTGAACGGCTTAGAAGGGCACTTGACCAGGCAAGGAAAAACAAATTCCTCGGTAAAAATATCCTTGGAACAGGGTTTGATTTCGACATAAAGATAAAACTCGGTGCTGGCGCGTTTGTATGCGGTGAGGAGACGGCACTTATTGCATCAATCGAAGGCCAGCGCGGAATGCCAAGGGCAAAGCCGCCCTACCCTGTCCAGAAAGGATTGTGGGGCAACCCAACAGTTATTAATAATGTTGAGACCCTCGCAAATATCCCATACATAATAAGAAAAGGTGCTGAGTGGTTTTCTTCCTTTGGCACGGAAAAGAGCAAGGGTACAAAGGTCTTTGCCCTTACAGGCAAGGTTAAAAATACAGGGCTTATCGAGGTGCCGATGGGAATCTCCCTCAGGGAGATTATCTATGACATCGGGGGAGGAATCGAAGGAGACAGGGCATTCAAGGCTGTTCAGACAGGAGGGCCATCCGGTGGCTGTATCCCCGCAGAGTTAATTGATATTAAGGTTGATTTTGAATCCCTCGCACAGGTCGGCTCTATAGTCGGCTCAGGAGGCATGGTTGTCTTAGATGAGACTGACTGTATGGTCAATATCGCAAAGTTCTTCCTTGAATTTACGCAGTCAGAGTCATGTGGGAAATGCACGCCCTGCAGGGTTGGCACAAAGAGGCTGCTTGAGATACTGGAGAGGATTACATCTGGAGATGGAAAGGAAGACGATATAGAACTACTTGAGGCCCTGAGCAATGATATAAAAGCAACATCACTCTGCGGCCTTGGACAGACTGCGCCAAATCCTGTTCTGAGCACAATAAAATACTTCAGGCACGAATACGACGCTCATATAAAAGATAAAAAATGCCCCGCTAAGGTATGCAAACACCTTCTCGCATATTCCATCATTGATGAGTTCTGCAAGGGTTGCGGTGCATGCAAGAGGGTCTGCCCTGCAGGTGCGATTACAGGTGAGAAAAAGAAGGCGCATACGATAGACCCTGATCTCTGCATAAAGTGCGGTGCATGTTTTGAGATCTGTAAATTCAATGCTGTGGGAAAGGGGTAACAATGAGATTTCAAATTACAGGTTTAAGATTTGAAATTTCGATTGAGGTATGAAGATGATAACTTTGATAATAGACGGTCAGAAAATTACAGTCCCTGAAGGCACATCGGTTCTCGATGCTGCTAAAAAGCTCGAGATACCCATTCCCACGCTCTGTCACCATCCAAAACTCTCACCTTATGGCGGCTGCAGGCTCTGTATAGTAGAAATTAAAGGCATGGCAAGACCAGTAACATCCTGCACAACCCCTGTAAACGAAGGGATGGAGGTCACAACAACAAGCCCTTATATAGAAAGATTAAGAAGGACAGTCCTTGATCTCTTACTAACAGACCATCCAAATGACTGCATGGTGTGTGAGAAGGCTGGCGACTGCACCCTTCAGGAACTGGCATACTTTTACGGTCTGAGGGAACTACGTTTTCAGGGCGAAAAAAGGATATACACAAAGAGGGATGGTAATCCATTCATCGAAAGGGATACGGAGAAATGCATCCTCTGCGGAAAGTGTGTAAGGATATGCGATGAGATACAGGGAGTCGGAGCAATAGATTTTGCATACAGAGGTTTCAAGGCAAAGATATGCCCTCCACACGAGAAAGACCTCGACTGCGAATTCTGCGGCCAGTGTGTCGCTGTATGTCCAACAGGTGCACTTACAGGCAAGATGTGGGCGCTAAAAGGACGCCAGAAGGACATAAGGGAGATTGATACAATCTGCCCTTATTGTGGATGCGGCTGCAACCTCACGCTCCATGTCAGGAGGAATAAGGTCATACGGGTATCCTCAAAAGAGGATACAGTTAATGAAGGTTGGCTCTGCGCCAAGGGGAGATTTAGTTATGGATTTATCAATAGCCCTGAGCGACTCACAAAACCTCTTATCAGAATAGCACCTAAAGAAAGTTCGGAGTTCGGGGTTCGGAGTTCGGGGTTAAACTCGTCACTCGTCACTCGTCACACTTCACACTTCAAAGAAGTCTCCTGGGATGAGGCACTTGATTATGTTGCAGAAAGACTGAGAGATATCAAGGAAAAACATAGTCCTGATGCCATTGGTGCCCTTGCCTCTGCAAGATGCACCAATGAGGAAAACTATCTCTTTCAGAAGTTCATGAGGGCTGTTATCGGAACAAATAATATAGATCACTGTGCTCGTTACTGACACAGCGCAACAGTGGCCGGTCTGGCTACAGTATTTGGCTCAGGGGCAATGACCAATTCAATCCCTGAGATCGAAAACAATGATGTCCTTTTTGTAATAGGCTCTAATACAACAGAGACCCATCCAATCATTGGATTAAGGATGAAAAAGGCTGTAAGGAAGGGAGCAAAGCTGATTGTTGCGGATCCAAGAAAGATAAATCTTGTAAAATTTGCTCACCTATGGTTACAGCAAAGGCCAGGAAGTGACGTCGCTCTTCTTAACTCCATGATGCATGTGATATTAAGAGAGGCATTGGAAGATAAAGAGTTCATAGAACAACAGACAGAGGGCTTTGAGGACTTGAGGGGAACTCTGGAAGAGTTTACACCAGAGGTTGGCGAGAAGATTACAGGGGTTCCAAAAGAGAAGATAATCGAAGCTGCCTTACTCTATGGAAATGCTAAAAAACCGGGAATATATTACACCATGGGTATAACCCAGCATACACACGGAACTGATAACGTTTATGCAATTGCAAACCTTGCACTTATGACAGGTAATTTAGGCAAAGAATCCGCAGGGGTCAATCCATTGAGGGGACAGAACAATGTCCAGGGCTCAACAGATATGGGCTGTATACCAAACCAGTATCCAGGTTATCAGAGGGTTGACCTGGCCAAAATAAAAGAGAAATTCGAAAAGGCATGGAGTGTTAAGCTATCAGACAAAATAGGTCTAACAGCAACAGAGATGACCGAGGCTGCATATGAGGAGAGACTCAAAGCTATGTTCATAATGGGTGAAAATCCTGTGCTGAGCGACCCCGACATAAACCATACAATAAAGGCTCTAAAAAATCTTGAATTCCTTGTTGTTCAGGATATATTCTTGACAGAGACAGCAGAGCTTGCAGATGTTATCCTCCCTGCTGCATCATTTGCAGAAAAAGATGGGACATTCACAAATACAGAGAGAAGGGTACAGAGAGTTAGAAAGGCAGTAATCCCACAGGGTGAGGCAAAAGAGGATTCATGGATAATTCTTGAATTGAGTAAAAGGCTTGGCTATGACATGAAATACAACTTTATAGAAGAGGTATTTCAGGAAATTGGCAGTCTCTGGCCGGCTGTCGCGGGAATAACCTATGGGAGGATAGAGAAATGGGGGCTGCAGTGGCCCTGCCCCACCTCAAACCATCCGGGTACGCCCTATCTTTTCAAAGGAGGGTTCCCGAGAGGAAAAGGAGCCTTCAGCGTGGTAAAATACAGACCCTCCGAAGAACTGCCGGATGCCGAATATCCGTTTGTCCTCTCGACAGGAAGACAGTTATTCCAGTATCATACAGGGTCGATGACAAGAAGGATAGATGCAATAAATGCGGTAGCGCCTGAAGCCTATGTTGAACTAAACCCTGAGGATGCAAAAAAACTTGGTGTAAGCGATGGTCAAAAGGTAAGGGTATCCTCAAGAAGGGGTGAAATAGTGCTGAAGGCATGGGTTTCAGAGAGACCATCAAAGGGTATGGTCTTCATACCATTCCATTTTAAAGAGGCTTCAGCCAATGTCCTTACCAATACTGCCCTTGATCCAATCTGCAAGATACCTGAATTAAAGGTGTGTGCAGTAAGATTGGAACCAGCAACGAAATGAGAAGGAGGCATTCATGATTAATACAGATATATTGAGACAACAGGTCTTACTTGAAGAGATTGACGAGGCAGGACTTGACAAGATATCCAAAATCATTAAAACGGTATCCTTCAAAAAAGGGGAATACCTCTTTAAAGAGAAAGAAGATACAAAAGGCATCTATCTAATAAATTCCGGTAAGGTTGAAATTGCTAAGGTTACTCCTGATGGCTGGAAACAGACCCTCGCTGTTTTGACTCCAGGTCATTTCTTTGGTGAGTTATCCATCCTTGAGAAGAGAAGGCACGAGGCAAATGCGGTTGCTGTTGAAGATACTGAAATCTTTATCATTACAAAAGAAGATTTCGAAAAAATGGAGCAAGAAGATGCTGCCCTCACCTCGAAGATTA